>NZ_JBBXKH010000009.1:0-350 GCF_038739915.1 Enterobacter sp. FUJ80071 | reverse complement strand
GGTGCCAACTTACTGATTTAGTGTATGATGGTGTTTTTGAGGTGCTCCAGTGGCTTCTGTTTCTATCAGCTGTCCCTCCTGTTCAGCTACTGAAGGCGTGGTGCGTAACGGTAAAAGTACTGCCGGACATCAGCGCTATCTCTGCTCTCACTGCCGTAAAACATGGCAGCTACAGTTCACTTACACCGTCTCTCAGCCCGGTACACACCAGAAAATTATTGATATGGCCATGAATGGCGTCGGATGTCGCGCCAGTGCACGCATTATGGGCGTTGGCCTCAACACGATTTTACGACACTTAAAAAACTCAGGCCGCAGTCGGTAAACTCACGCATACAACCGGGCAGTGA
>NZ_JBBXKH010000008.1:0-365 GCF_038739915.1 Enterobacter sp. FUJ80071 | reverse complement strand
TCCGCAGTCTGAAAAAAACGTGCCAGGGCACCGCGCCGGTTGATGAGCAGGGCATTGAGCAGCAGATCAAGCTGAAAGAAAAGTATCGCCGTCAGAGAAATGAGCTGAGGGAAGAAATCAAAAAGATGATGGCTGAAAATGTAGAGCTGTTACATAACCTTATACTTTTACAGCAGTATGTCAGGGAGCTTGAACGCAACACCGGGAGGGAGAAAGGGGACGTCATTCCGTTCTCGGGTGGTGTCAGGGACTGAGGCTATACTGAACGGAAGGACGCGAGGTGAATCGCCACAGGTTTAACAGACACCTCAGAGTCATTTAAGATGACTTAAAGAGAGGTGCCCATGAGCGGTAAGCGTTATCCT
>NZ_JBBXKH010000007.1:0-2685 GCF_038739915.1 Enterobacter sp. FUJ80071 | reverse complement strand
GGATATTGCGGAAGCGCTGACTATGCAAAAAACAAATGTCAGTCGTGCGGTAAAAAACCTGATTGATTTCGGGATCATACTGGAAGGTCCTAAGATAGGACGGAGCAAAACTTATCGCTTGAATCCCCAGTTCGGTTGGAAAGGTACTGTCAGCAACCACAAAAAAGCACTAAAAAACGGCCTCAGCGTTATACAGGGCGGTAGAAGCTGATCTCTGGAATGTCGCATCAAAACTAACGACTCATGCCACGCGATCGCGTCTGTCGCTGTTTTTCACGTTCAATACGCTGCTGTTTTTCCTTTTCCTGGTTTTGCTGCTTAAACCGCTGAGCCATCATCAGGATTTCGGTCATCTGCTCTCTGGAAAGGCCCTTAAAAGGCTCTGTAACGCTCTGTAGGCGTTTCTGCTGCGAGTCCATAGTCTTCTGTAGCTCGCGCACTCTTTTTGCATTCTGCGCGCTCTGAGAGGCCATGGCGATGGTTCCTGCAAGGCCATCGTTCACTGCGTGACTTAGACGTTTGGCTATGGCTGCCTGATCTTCCACGTCTTTGGTGAAAATTCCTTTCCGCAATACGCGCGGCTCCAGCGCATCTGGCGAGATTGATACCTGGCTACGGGTGCCACGGTTTATCGATTGGTAGTAGTGCTGAACTGTCTGATGCGTGGCACGGCTTCCCTCGATGCCGCGCTCAAGACCCAATTTTTTTACTGATTCAGCGTAGGTGCTCTGATCGTCACGCATCTTTGACCGCCCGCCAATAAACTCTTTCGCGGACAGCCGTCCATCCTGCGTCAATGGCACCACGAACGCTGACAAATGCGGGGTGGCCTCGTCCCGGTGAACTACCGCAGCCACAACACGATCCTTCCCGTATTTCTTCTCCAGCCACTGCTCAGAATGGGCGAAAAACTCCGCCTGCTGCCGCGGTGTCGCTTCTTTCCACCACTCAGGGCTTGCCGTCATAACGTACTCAACAGCCAGTACCGCATCTTTACGGCGTTTTTCCGGCAACAGCTCCCGCAGCTTTCCCATCGCCTCATCTGCCGACTGAGACACAGAGCAGTAGTTTTCTGGTGTCCGTTCAGCGTCAGCATTCGGCGTCTCACGCTCCCTGTAGCAGTGCTGCAAAGCGCTGGCCACACTGCCCATTCCCGTCAGCTTTTTGCAGCGCATTATCGCGTAATTCGCCATGCTTACCCCCTCGTTCTGGCGTACATCCAGCCAGTCGGGGGATCGCATTGCGATGCCTCCGGCGGGCCACTATCAGGATGATAGTGTACTCACTAGACTTTGCTACGCAAAATCGTTCGTTAAATTCAACTTAATAAAAAATATATGACATAAAGTCATTGCTTAAATCAAAGATGTGATCAATGCTTCTGTTTCAATGTAGTGATTCACTATCATTGATTAGTACATTAACTCTGGTGAGGAAAGTAAGATGTCATTCATAAAATCGCTAAACAAAAAAAATCAAACAGACCAAATAGAAGTGACGATTAACGTTAGGTTAACCCAAGAAGAGGACCATTTACTGACATTAGCAACCCAGCAATCTGGTTATAAAAGGAACGAGCTATTCTACCTCCTAGCAAAGGAATACATCTTTGATGATGAAAGCTTAAAGGAAATGGCTGAGGAGCCTGGCGCTGAGTTTTCAGAAGGCTTATACCAAAATTGTTATGTGGTTAACACTAACAGAGTTCATCATGAAGAAGATGATAAGTTCATGATTTCAGAGGGCGTAGCGGCAACATTTGAAGATGGTTATAAGGAAAAAATGGAGCAGGTTAAAAAAGGAGATTTAGTCTTTCTTTATCGCTCCGGCGAAGGAATTGTTGCACATGGTATCGCCAGTGGTGATGTTTTAAAGAAAGATCATAATGGCGTGCCAGACAAGACCTACTACCAGAAGCTATCAGGCTTTGTTAGGTACGAAAAACCACTAACCGCGTCTGAGATCCAGAGAATACTGGGGAGAAACGTTGTGTTTATGCACACGCTATTTAGCATTAGAGATGGCTATAAACTGCTTAAAAAAGATTAAACCCAGTCTACAGGTGGTTGGCATCACTTTGTGACACCAACCACACTTCCGGAAGTGTTTTTTACAGTGCATCGTCAAGGGTAAATGAACTCGCTACGCTCGCCCTTGACGAAATAAAGCTCCGAATATCGTTTTAAAAAATCAAGAACCGCTCGCCGCAGACTCATGACCGAACGTAGTGAGCGAATGAGCGAGGAAGCGGAATTTCCACGTCACTTACATAGGAACCCTAACACTCAGAACAGGCATAAAAGCACCTGATTTTGCCGATGTGTGATTGTGGAGAGTAATAAGATACAGAAGGGGATGGCTGGGAAGCCGCGCCACAAGCGGAAAGTTTTTGACAATAGTTATCTCTAGAGATAACTTAGTTATCTTGAGAGATAACTATTTTTTCCTGAATGGAGATTTTTAGATGCGGAGAATCACGCAGGTAGACCAAACTACAGGGGAGGAATTAGGTGGTTTTGTAGCAGTGATTCGTCCTAAACAAAAGTCATCATTCCAGAGGCACTTTACTATGAACCAAGCCGCGCTAATTACCATTGCCAATGAGCTAAACCATGACCAGATGCGTGTGCTGATGGCCTTGCTCGCAGAACTGGATTACGAGAACTACATCCAAGTTGCGCAGAT
>NZ_JBBXKH010000006.1:0-2888 GCF_038739915.1 Enterobacter sp. FUJ80071 | reverse complement strand
GCAAGGCTGGGCAGGAAGTCACTGTCGTTCTCAAAATCGGTGGAGCTGCATGACAAAGTCATCGGGCATTATCTGAACATAAAACACTATCAGTAAGTTGGAGTCATTACCGGTGCTCTGATATATTTATTATACTATAGTGGGGTATGTGTTGATCTTAATGTAATACTCCCCTATAGTATAAGAAATACAGAGCAGTGAGGTAAGCAATGCCCAGTACTCCTGAAGAGAAAAAAAAGGTCCTAACCCGGGTTCGCCGTATCCGGGGTCAGATTGATGCTCTGGAAAGAGCACTTGAAAGTGGCGCTGAATGCCGTTCCGTTCTCCAGCAAATCGCCGCCGTCCGGGGCGCCGCTAACGGACTGATGGCAGAGGTGCTGGAGAGCCACATACGGGAAACCTTTGACCAGAATGACAGCTACAGTCATGAAGTCAGTAAATCAGTTGACGATACGATTGAGCTGGTTCGTGCCTATCTTAAATAGGTGAGGCCATTATTACATTGAGGATATATTACGTATGAAATCACGTGCCGCTGTTGCATTTGCACCAGGGAAGCCCCTGGAGATTGTTGAAATTGATGTTGCTCCGCCTAAAAAAGGCGAGGTGCTGATTAAAAACACCCACACAGGTGTCTGCCATACCGATGCCTTTACCCTCTCAGGGAATGACCCTGAGGGCGTTTTCCCGGTGGTTCTCGGCCACGAGGGAGCCGGTATCGTCGTTGAAGTTGGTGAAGGCGTCACCAGTGTGAAGCCGGGTGACCATGTTATTCCGCTCTACACCGCTGAATGCGGGGAGTGTGAATTCTGCCAGTCCGGTAAAACGAACCTCTGTGTATCGGTTCGCGAGACTCAGGGCAAAGGACTGATGCCTGACGGGACCACTCGCTTTTCATACAACGGTCAGCCTCTTTACCACTACATGGGATGTTCCACATTCAGTGAATACACCGTTGTGGCCGAGGTTTCTCTGGCAAAAATTAACCCGGAGGCGAACCATGAACACGTCTGCCTGTTGGGTTGTGGCGTGACTACCGGTATTGGCGCCGTCCATAACACGGCTAAAGTGCAGCCGGGCGATTCAGTTGCCATTTTTGGTCTGGGGGCAATTGGTCTGGCTGCGGTACAGGGGGCCCGTCAGGCAAAAGCGGGACGTATTATCGCTATCGATACTAATCCGACAAAATTTGACCTGGCCCGTCAGTTCGGGGCCACTGACTGCATTAACCCGAATGATTATGACAAACCGATTAAAGATGTTCTGCTGGATATCAACAAGTGGGGTATTGACCATACCTTTGAATGTATCGGTAACGTTAACGTCATGCGTGCAGCGCTGGAAAGTGCTCACCGTGGGTGGGGGCAGTCCGTTGTCATTGGTGTCGCAGGGGCCGGACAGGAGATTTCCACCCGTCCTTTCCAGCTGGTCACCGGGCGCGTATGGAAAGGTTCCGCGTTTGGCGGAGTAAAAGGCCGCACTCAGCTCCCCGGTATGGTCGAGGATGCCATGAAGGGGGATATTGACCTTGAGCCATTTGTAACCCATACGATGACACTGGATGAAATCAATGACGCCTTCGAGCTTATGCATGAAGGCAAATCTATCCGGACAGTGATTCATTACTGATCCCATCAGAATTTTAATCAACTCAAACTGAAGGAAGTGGAAAATGACAACTCCGGTAATTTCTGGTGACGGCATCTTTTCTCATGTGTTCATTGGCGCAGCCGATGTCGAGAAATCCTCCGCATTTTACGATGTCGTCCTGGGCACGCTTGGTATCAATAACCTCGGCCCGTTTGGCAACGGCTGGGTACTCTATGGCCGCGAAAAGCCGGCATTTATCATTGCCCGTCCGGGCAACGGTGAAGCACCTTCCGCTAACGGGGTGACTGTCGGCTTCGCTGCTGCCACCCCGGAAGAGGTTGATGCTTTCCATGCTGCCGGCCTTGCCGCCGGTGGAGCTGATGAAGGTCAACCTGGCCCGCGTGGTCACCTTCCCGGGGCCTATGCTGCCTACCTGCGGGATCCGGCGGGTAACAAAATCACGGCGTATACGTTTATCTGACGTCCGGATTTAAAGATACTTCCCCTGGCTTCGGTCAGGGGAAATAACCATGAGATAACGGCTGATGGAACTCATTGAGCAGCATGCCAGCTCTGGCGGCTGGCAAAACGTGTACCGGCATTATTCACAATCCCTTAATTGTGAAATGAATTTCGGTGTGTATCTTCCTCCCAAAGCAGTAACAGAAAAACTGCCGGTACTATACTGGTTGTCGGGCCTGACCTGTACTGAGCAGAATTTCATCACCAAATCAGGTATGCAGCATTATGCAGCCCGGCATAACGTCATCGTTGTTGTCCCGGATACCAGTCCCCGGGGTAATAATGTCCCGGATGCCGACAGTTACGATCTTGGCCAGGGGGCCGGTTTTTATCTGAACGCGACGGAACAGCCGTGGAATGTTCATTACAGGATGTATGACTATATTCTCAGAGAGCTTCCGGATGTCGTCATGAATCATTTTCCTGCAACGGCAAGAAAATCTATATCCGGTCATTCTATGGGAGGGCTGGGTGCTCTGGTGCTGGCTCTGCGAAATCCTGGTGAATATGTGAGCGTATCAGCATTTTCCCCGATAGTATCGCCTTCTCAGGTGCCATGGGGGCAACAGGCATTTAGCGCTTACCTGGGTGAAAACAGAAAAACGTGGGAAGCCTACGATCCAGTCAGCCTCATTTTACAGGGTGAAAAATTACCAGAAATCTTCATTGATCAGGGGCTGAGTGACGCCTTTTATGAAGAGCAACTGCGCACCAAAATCCTTGAGAGAGTATGCAATGAGATGAACCTCAATGCGTCGTTCCGATATCATACTGGA
>NZ_JBBXKH010000005.1:0-6670 GCF_038739915.1 Enterobacter sp. FUJ80071 | reverse complement strand
TAGCCTCCCTGACCTGCCTGTACTCAGGACAGTTATAATTCAGGGTGCCGTTTGCCAGCCCCGCTCGTTTTTCCACAGCATACTGGCTGATACGCTCCCCTGATAACATCAGTTCCCTCAGGGCCTGCTCTGCTCTTGCCTGTGTTTTTTTAACCCCCGACTGTTCGTTCGTCATGCTCTATTCATCCTTTTCAAAAAAACGGACAGCATCTGCATAAAAATCTCTCTCAAGCATCAGAAAATCCCTGTCAGCCTGAGGAGCATTATTTCGCACGGCAATCTCCAGAAGGTTGTCATAATGAGCCATCCTGCGTTTCCACACGGGAACAGAATCAGCTCCGGCCAGCATGTTCTCACATCCCGGATTGCAGGACGCTGACTGAACAACCGCCTTAAACTCGCAGTCATGGCCATTCATGCAATAAAAACCGTTTCCAAGAGATACCAGTTTTTGCCCGCCTCGTTTAGCCATGCTCATCGCTTTTTTCAGTGTAGGAAACGTCATCTGATGTAAGTGCCCACCTCTCTGGGACATCAGTAACTTCCCGCCTTCGCCATAAAGCAGGCCTTCATGCTGATAAGAAACAGCCCTGGAAGCTGAGAGTTCGGTATCAACCCTCTCAATCTCGGCAGCGAATGCCTGAGGGATCGCCCGGCTAAAATGCGAAGCGTTGAGTGCACCGGACATATACCACTCCGTCATGCCTCTGATTAAGTGCTTAAACTGCCGGATAAGATCATTAGTAGAAATCAGATCAAGACGCCTGAGGTGTACAGCAAGTGAACGGCGAAACTGATGGGTTCGCAATGGCCAGAAAGCCCCCTCCCGAATCTCCATCGCAACGCGTTCATCATCACGTATGTTTGGATTTAAAAGCCTGAACTCATCAATATGGTCACGTCGGATGAACAGATGGTGTCTTTTCACAAATTTCTTTGCCCACTCAGTCTGGCGCTGCGTCCCCATAAAAGAGAGTTTTTGCTCCGAGAACCACGACCTGATATTTAAAGACAATGGAACATTGTCCAGCGTCTTCCCGTCCAGGCCTGTCATGATTTGATTAATTCTGCGTAAATGCTGAAAAGGCTTTTCCACATAGCGACAAACAACCCAGTCTTCGTGACTTCCACCTTCCGGGGCGAACTTATGCAACACCGAACGAAGTCCCAGGATATCACCATCATAAATCAGTGAACCGTGCATCACGCCAAGCACTTCGCTGTGTCTCATCCCCGACATGGCCTGTATCACATTCATGACTTTTAACGTCAGCTCAAAATGCCAGGTGTTCAGCTTTATGTGATCAACGCCAATAAAATCAGATCTCCAGCGCTTATTTTTATGTACCGAGAACCAGCCCTGCATCCCGGGGCCAAGTGTCGCGAAAAGCGCCCGAATTTCCCCGGCAACAATATTGTAGTAATACGCGGCCCGGTAATCCGGTATGCTTTTTGCTGTCCCTCTTTTACGGGCTTCCAGCATCGACGTATAGTAAGGCGAATCATAAAAACCGTTTATGATAGCGCACAGCCGGGAAAACCCGTCAAAATCGAAATCACTGATTTCAGCATCCAGTTCAGTAATCAGCCCTTCCCAGACAGACATCATAAGACTGAAAGGCATACAATATGTCTGGTTTGAATCATCCACACTGTTGTAACTGTCGAAGCTAATATCAGGAAAGTAACCGTATTTTCGAAGACGGGTATGACCTGTCAGCGAGATATCCGCCAGGTCCATAAAGTAATTACGTAATGTTCTTTCAGAACGCTTCCTGCCGTGCTCATCCTCCTCCTTCATCTTTACAATGAAAGCATTCCGGACAAGCGGAAAACGAAGCTGAAACAGACTGCGATACCCCATAGACTCAATAATACGGGCTCCCGCCACAATGTTTGCACATTTCCGGATCAGGGACTGCGTCTTCGCGGTCCTGCCGACAATCCAGAGCAGGCTGGCTGAGATGATTTTGGCTTCAAGACGCAGTTCAGGATCCCGTATGCCTGAAAAATTAACGGTTCTTAACGTTTCACCAATATGGGTTCTGACATAGCGATTGGTCCAGACATCATCCCTGAAATAAATATTCAGCGTCTCCTCATTGATAAAACGCATATCATGTTCATCTGAGCTGGCGATAACCAGGCAGTTATTCAGACGTTCAAAGCTTTTGTTTTCTAGTGCCTCACAGATGATATCCTCAGTCGGAAACTCATCCCCTGAACGAAGCGGCGTTCCGGCAGGAAACTCCGCCATTCGACTACGGCTTACCTCTTTTTTCTTCAAATCTGCCATACCGGAGCCACACCTTCTCGCTGAAGTTTAACGCGCGCTTTTTTCAGGGTCGCCTCATCTACCAGCCCAAGCCGTAAATCAATCTTCAGGAGTAACGTTTCATAACGCTCCACAGCATTGACCGAACCGATGTACAACGGTTTTCCATACTCGATAGCATGCCTGAATGACAGCAGGAGCCATACAGACTCCAGCGTTTCCACAACGCAACTTTTTGAACATTCGACACAATGAGAAAAATCCGCACAAGCCTTTGGTGTCCGGCCAAATCGTTTTTGCTTTTTTATAAAGCGCAATTCAATATCTGTAGGCGGCTCCTGCGATCGACATCCCAGGCCATTCAATAAAAGATCCACACCCTCATCGCTTCCACGCAGATCGATCCCCAGCTCATCAGCAACTTTTACCCGCTCGGATAACGCACGTGTCGCAATCCCCTGATTCATAAGCGTATCAAGTGCAGCACTGAAGTTTTCCTTCGCCCCCTGTGGGTTACCTGCAGCATAATTCCGCCTGTAAGTGCCCCAGTTATGCTGTGCTTTTTCCGCCGTAATCAGACCATTCTTTAATGTTCTGTCCGTATACTGCTCAGACGTTTTGCGCAAGCCAGAAACGGTAATTGATGGAAGCGAGGGATTAAGCTGCCGCATCGTGGCCCACGCCCCCTCAGAGTTAGAAAATTTAGTCAGATGACTGGGATTAAGAGAATAAAGCTTACGGAATTTCACCTGCGGCTCACTCAGAAACAGCGCCTGTACCGGAGGGAAGTTATCTGCGGAAACCAGATAGTTAACGATGTCGTCCCTGAGCCTGATAAAAGACAGAAACCAGTAATAGCCCGCACGTTTGGTCACATACTCCGATTTACCTATCGTCAGACGTATATACTTATTCGCTCTCCCCTTATAAACATAATCAGTGCTGATACCCTTTTCATCCAGATGTATATCATCCCGCGTCAGACCCAGAACCTGAGAGGTGTTTCCCCATGTGTGGTAACAGAACAGAAAAAAAGAAGTAAGAAAGTAATTTTCCAGAACGTCCCTGATGATGATCTCTGCCCTGCTGACCCCGTTCTCTCCCGGATACCGGAAATACGCTTCATAAACAGGTGCCAGCAAAGACGGTGAGAAATGCCGCACCCCTTTTTCCGATTTAGCGATATGCTCCCGGATACATCCCGCAAGGAACTCATTCATGGATGACAACTGCCTCAGGATCTCGGAAAGTTCATTCCTGGTATAGCTATCCCTTCCCTGCTGCTGATACGTTCCTTTCGGTAAGAATTCATATTCATACCGCCTCTGAATCTGCCCGCCCGTAAGCAAAAACCGGTTGACCACGGACAAGTAGTGTCTTGCCATCCTGACTGAAATTTTTCGCCGACGAATATCGTTCATGAGATGTTTAATATACATTTCAACGCCTTCAGCCGTGCCATAGTCATACTGATTGACTGACTGCCATATAAAAAACATATTGAGATAACGGAAAATGGTTAACCTTCCGGCGGGACGGTAAGACAGAAGAAATCGTTTCAGAGAGGCAATAAAATCGCGTTTTTCAGGGCGGGCAAGATGCGAATGTTCACTAAACCATCCGGGGAGCAACACATAATCTGAAAAATGAGCCTGAAGATAAACGTCAAGTAAATAATATCGGTTCAGATCCCGCTGAGTGATGTGTCCGCTGACCGTCTCCCATGACAGCACATTTTCGGCCATCCACGTTATCTGCGTTTCACTCCGGCTCATATATGGCTCCATCGCGACCTGCAGCACCGTCAATCAATGCGTCCATGACCCCGGCGACTGCATCAGAAATCTGGTTTTGCTGAAGAAAGACGATGTATTTCATCGTCGTATTTTCGCTTTTATGGCCCATCCAGTATTTTACTGTACCCAGCGCATTTGCGGCCTGATCGGGATAGCAACTCAGTGCCGAGCGTAAAAAATGGGTCGCAAACGTTGCCCGCAAATCATGGGGTTTATGTCTGAACACATTTCCCGGAGCAGACCGGGCCAGGCGATGGCGAAAACTGTACCAGCGGGAGTAAAAGGCTTTTTCAGACATCCGTTTCCCGTTTGCCATTAAAAATAAAGGCTCGTGCCGCCCTTCCCCACCCTGTCGTGCACGCCATTTTTGGATCTTCTTTTCATACTCCTCATCCGCCAGATAATCCAGAACCTGCTCGTACAATCGTCTGGTGATGAAGAGTTCTCGCGTCATCCCAAACTTCGTATGAACTCCGCATCTCGGACCAATATGAAGCCCCCTGATGGTCAACTCAGATACAGGGACACTGGCAAGGTACTCTTCAGTAAAGAGTGACGACGGCAGGGTCAGCATTTCATCCAGCCGTAACCCACAATTTTTCATCAGCACAATCATTAAACTGAACAACCCGGACTCAGATTTCAGTGCCTCATCCAGGATATGAACCTCTGCATCATTCAGTGGGTTGATTGTCCTTTTTGTTGTGCTGGTTATCCTGATGGCAAGATCCGAACTTATCACCTTGCGTCGCCCGTCAACGACTTTTTCGACCAACGTAAAAAATGAGCTGGCAGCCAGCTCACCACACTTGCCCAGAAATACGTAAAACCGTCGGATAACGCTGATGTACACCGCCGCGGTGGATGAGGCGATGCGCCCCTGCCTTACGGCCCCCAGAAGATACTCCCTGAAGCCATATGTAGGGCTTTGGTATTTCAACGTTCCCGGGGTGAAAGGGTCAAGTCCGTTATCCTCCAGCCACCTTATCCAGCGTAAAAATGCCCGGGCTAAAGGCTTTAAATCCCTGGCCTGCAGGATAGCTTTATCCATAAGATAAAAGTGTACATATCGGCTCAGTTTTCGATTCTGGATGCCGCTAATATAAGGTATTTCAGCATACAGAAATCCGGGTTCAAATTTCAGTTTCGGCTCTGTTGCATCCAGTTTGCTGACACGCCCATAACGCGCATGAATGTTAGTGATTATCCTCACAGTCTGTCGCCCTGAAACGCCACCTCATGCCTACACTATAAATCCGGAAGAAGAAAAAACAAACAACCAGGTTGCCGGGAGTGAATATGCAAATCAGGAGGAAAGTAAAAGATGTAACGACACCATCACGATGCAATACATTGACCTCAACACGTTACCCGGACCATACGTGATAAACATCACAAATCCTTTGAGTGAAGAACTTAAGATGTGATTTTCATTTCCCGGCACAAACCGTGCCCTTAAAAAACAGGCAACGGATACATCTTAATGCCAGAAGTAAACCTTAATTGATTGAATACAGCCTGAGTCCATTGCAAAAATAACACACAGGGTAAATTCGCATATACAGAACCCAACGAAAAGCAAAAGAAACCTGTAACACATTTCGTTTACCTGTCACTTTCAATTGTAAAAGCCAGCAGAAAAAGCGCATATAACTATATTTATCCCTGCGGGGACTTTTGTTTGTGCTATATATTTTTTACAGAGAACCGCAACGCGTCCAAACACAAGAATATATTTACCTCTGGAAAATGGTCTGACTCCCTTTCACGTGGTTGTAGTGACCTGTTCTGTGATTCATGTAATGTCTTTTCTGGATGAGGAAAATATGTCATCACTGATATTTTATACAGACGAAGCACAAGCACTGATTGTAACAGATACCCTTGCCGTCACCGATAATGGGGAGCCGTTATCTTTTGTTTCCAAAGCAGGTTACATCCCCCAGCTAAGAACCATCATAGCAGGTACGGGGGCAGGTGGATTTTCTAACACCTGGTTGCTTGAAGCATCAACCAGAATGGTCGTATCAGGTATACAAAATCTCAATTATCATACATCGGCCTGTCTAAGGAGGCTGTGGAAACAATACAAGCATGACCATGCAATTCCCTCTTCTTCAACGGTGACAACCAGTGTTTATCAGTTCGCAATTTGCGAGGAAACAGGAAATATCGTTTCGTTCGCCTATCGCTCAGTCCATGATTTCGAATCAGAGCAATTACAATACGGAACAGGAGTAAAACCTGAGTGCCAAATCCTGGATGGGGATTTGTTGCAGACAATTCCTGTAATGATGAATGAACAAAGGGCTATACAGGCGACATACTCACACCCGGAACGGATCCATATTGGCGGTGAGATGATTGCGCATTATCTGACATCATCTATGTATCAATGCTTTAAGATTGGGGAATTTGAGGATTTCAGAACTCAGGGAGAGTATATATTGAGCAGGATTTAGGCAAAACGCGGTTCAGATAAAGTGCTTTTAACAGGCTTGCTGAACATTAAAAGGATATCTCTCAATTACGATGAATAGCTTGAATTCTAAAAATAGAAAAGTAGAGTTTAACTCTAAATACATAAAAACAAGAGTAA
>NZ_JBBXKH010000004.1:0-16158 GCF_038739915.1 Enterobacter sp. FUJ80071 | reverse complement strand
AATCGCCACGGATAATCTAGACACTTCCGAGCCGTTGATGGACTGACCCCGCCCCGGTAGACGATCCTGCCCTATAGTTTGGACTGACCCCACGCCTGTAGACAAATCCTGTCCTCACGACGAGGCCTGTTCGAAGGCCTCCGGACTGACGTCGCCGAGGTGGCTGTGGCGCCGGGACCGGTTATAGAAGACTTCAATGTAATCGAAGATCCGCCCGGGCCAGATCCCTGGTTTTATATATGCGTTTTCTGATCCGTTCTTTTTTCAGCGAACTGAAGAACGATTCGGCCACCGCATTATCCCAGCAGTTGCCACGCCGGCTCATGCTCGGCGCCAGGTTATTGGCCCGGTAGAAGCGCTGCCAGTCGTCACTGCCGTACTGGCTGCCCTGATCGCTATGTACGATAACCTCGCTGTCTGGTTTTCGGCGCCAGACCGCCATCATCAGCGCGTCGAGCGCCAGTTCGCGTGAGAGAGTGGGTTTCATCGACCAGCCGACCACATTACGGGCGAAGAGATCGATAACCACCGCCAGATACAGCCAGCCCTGCCAGGTGCGGAGTAGAGTAAGAGGCAGGGCGTAGTCGGACTATTTCCCTGCCTCTCCTCCCCGAACCGGACGTGCACCTTTCAGCGCATCCGGCTCTCCATTTAAATGCTGGCGAACGCCATTGCCACTTCTGTAAAGCGCGATGTATACGTGTTTCTGGTCTCCGTCCTCAGATAGGGATTACCTTCGGGTAGCCGCCAGCGGAACAGCTTCTTGCCTTGCCCCACCAACCGGTACAGTATTTCGCCGCTGAGCTTGCCGTGATTGGTTTTACCAAATAAAACCCACGTTTTGCTCTGACCCGGTTTCGGTGATTTACACCACCACCTCATCAGGGAAGCGATACCTGTACGGTATTTGCGGGCCAGCCAGTGAGCCAGCTTCCAGAACACGACACGGTCGATATAACTGAAGACTTTGGCCTTAAAATCAACGAACTGATAGAACATGGCCCAGCCTTTCAGTTTTCGGTTGAGTTGTTCAGCCATATCGACTTTGCTTTCACTGTAGTTGCCTGATAACAGTGCTGTCAGCGATGCGGCGAAGTTTCTGGCTTTCTCCTGCGGGATCGTTGAGACCACTCGCATCTCGCCATAACGACTGCGTTTGCGAATGATCCTGTGCCCCAGAAAGATAAAGCCGTCATTAACATGGGTGATTTTAGTCTTATCCATGTTCAGCCTGAGTTTCAGACTGCCTTCGAGCACACCCCGACACTCCTCCCTGATGGCTTCCGCCTGTGCTTTGGTGCCTTTGACGATGAGGACAAAATCATCGGCATAGCGGCAGTACGCCACCGCGGGTTTCCACTGCCAGTTTTCTCTGACCGCCGTACTTCGGCCCCGTTGGATACTGTTATTCCAGTACCACCGATCTTTTCTGGCTTTCCCGCTCAGGTAGCGCTCATGCAGGTATTGATCGAACTCATTCAGCATGATGTTCGATAATAGCGGCGATATAACACCGCCCTGTGGTACACCTTCACTGGCCGCCCGAAAGAGACCGACATCGATATGTCCCGCCTTGATGGTTTTCCACAGCAGAGTCATGAAACGTGCGTCACTGATCCTGCGGCGTACAGCCTTCATCAGCAGTCGATGATGTACGGTGTCGAAGTAACTGGACAGGTCGCCTTCAATCACCCAGCGTCCCCGGGTTTCACCACAGTCTGTGAGCTGTAATTTCACCGTGCGGATCGCGTGGTGGACACTGCGCTCAGGCCGGAAGCCATATGAGAGCGTATGAAAATCACTCTCCCATATCGGCTCCATCGCCATCAGCATGGCCCGCTGAACAATACGATCCCGCAACGCGGGGATACCCAGTGGTCGCAGTTTGCCGTTGCTTTTAGGGATGTAAACCCGTCTGGCGGGCAAGGGCTGGTAGTGGCCTGAGAGTAATTCATCCCTGAGGATTTGCAGCTCAACAGCCAGTCTGGCCTGTAGCATTGTTTTGTTCACGCCATCAACGCCGGGGGTATGGGCCCCCTTTGATGAAAGCGTGATCCGCGCCGCTTCAGCCAGCCATTCTGGTTGTGTTATCAGACGCAGCAGCCGTTGAATCCGTAGGGACGGATCGGTGGCTGCCCATGTGGCAAGCTTGCGTTGCATTTCGCTGATTATCAAAGGTCTTCACCTCGTTAGGTCAGTTAATTCACGTCGCAAACACATTCAAACTGCTTCCCTTCGCCATGTAATGGGCTTTCCCCATCGCGGACTACTACGGAAGCTCCGCCAGCCAGCGCGTCATCGGAGCCATGCCCCCTTAACATCCGTCGCTGACCTTCCCCGGTTTACCTGCCTGGACTCAGGCATACTGAGGAGGAGGCTGCCCGTCGCACTCTTTATCCTTGCTTGCCGCAAGTTGGCAGAAGTCAGCATCGCAAGCGTGATAGACGCTGCTGCCCCGGTGTTTCGCATACATGTCAAAACACCTTCGACCGGCAGTGCTTACGTATCACTGCCAGTTCCTCCTGCACGGCCTGTCAGATCACGTAGGCCGTGGTGACGTTTTCAACCCACAGAGGCGGATTAACGGGTTCATGTTCTTCAGCCTTTCAGTACTTAACCTTGAGGATCATCTCGGCTTAGTGATCTCGCCTCAATCCCCGTTGTCAGCGGGTTACATCACCCTGCGGGCATGCCGCAGGTCACTGCCGCTCAGGTTCTCCACCGTCACACCCGGTGGGATTGTTGGGTTTCTCATCGTGAGTTACCGGTTCAATATTCCAGACAGACTCGCGGTTCATTTAAGCATCCATGCCCGCCCTGAACTCCGGGCACACTATAAGTAATATCGGTGACCCAGACCTGGGTGGCCCGGACAACGGTGAACTGCCGCTGCACGAGATTAGGAGCAACGACTGAAGGCCTGCCAGCGATACGACGTGGCGCTTTATAGCCGCGCACAGCTTTAATCCGGTCCAGTTGCATGATCCGACCCACCCGGTTTCTACCACAGGTTTCCCCGATTTCGTTCAGATCGCCATGAACCCGCCGGTAACCGTATACGCCTCCGCTCAGGGAATATGAGTCGCGGATAAGCATCAGCAGGCGCTGGTTATCTTTATCACGCGCCGAGACAGGGTTATGCAGCCACGCATAGAACCCGGCCCGGGCGACATTCAGTACCCGACACATCGTCATCACACCCCATACAGTTCGGTGCTCATTGATAAAGCGGTACTTCAGTCGGGCTCCTTTGCAAAGTACCGCGCGGCCTTTTTCAGGATATCCCGTTCTTCTTCGGTGCGTTTTAGCTGCGCCCGGAGTTTCAGGATCTCGCTTTTAGCTTCCAGTAAATCCCGGGCATGCTGCTCGCTGTTATCAGGTTTGATAGCCCGTAGCCACTTGTAGAGGCGGTGTGCAGAGACGCCCAGACGCTCAGATACTTAGGCGACGGAATAACCGCGTTCCGTTATCTGACGGACGGCTTCTTCCTTAAATTCAGGTGTAAATCGTGGTGTGCCCATACGCTCCTCCTATACTCAAACTATAGGGCAGGATCGTCTACCGGGGCGGGGTCAGTCCAGGGAGCCGTTAACGACCTGATGGCGGTTGTTCTGGAAAGCTATCTTCGGGAGGAATTCCCCGATACGGGCAAACGAAATGAGTCGCAGAAGAGGTCAATCGACGACACCATTTCGATAGTCCGCTCCTATCTCCGTTAACTCTGCCAGGCAGATGTCTGATGGGGTCTAAAACTGTAATGAAAGGAAATGACATATGAAATCACGTGCATTATTCATCTGTATTTTTTAATTGGTACCCGAAACCGCCTGAGTGTCGCCATCAGCTGGGTCTGGAACCACAGCGTCGCGTACCGGGGAGCCCGCATTATCACGGGAGCCAAATCTCCGGTCCCGGGTACGCCGCCAGCCAGTTCTCATACAGAAGGCGGATCCGCAGGGTACCGCTGAAACTTCAGCGGTGTCCCACATGGTACCACCGGGCCCAGCTTCAGCAATCTGTTTCCAGTCACACAAACGCTTTTTTCGACGGGCTTTCTGATCGAGCGGTCCGGCACACCAGATACCGTCACAAGAGGTGGCCTTATTAAGAGCGGACACACCTAGCACAGGAAATTCTATGGCAAAGAAACTTTTCGGTTATCATCCCATCCTGACTGACGACAACAATTCAGTTGTGATTCGCGGTGCTCGCGAGAACAACCTTAAAGAGGTGGATGTTTCCATTCCGCGCAACGCATTGGTTGTTTTTTCGGGTGTGTCAGGCTCGGGTAAGTCTTCACTGGCCTTTGGCACCATTTATGCTGAGGCGCAACGGCGCTACTTTGAATCGGTTGCCCCCTACGCTCGTCGCCTCATTGATCAGGTCGGGGTTCCGGATGTGGATGCCATTGACGGACTGCCGCCAGCCGTTGCGCTTCAGCAACAACGCGGTGCCAGTAACGCGCGCTCCTCTGTCGGCAGCGTGACCACCTTATCCAGTCTGGTGCGAATGATGTACTCACGGGCGGGCGCTTATCCTGCCGGACAACCGATGCTGTATGCCGAGGATTTTTCTCCCAACACGCCGCAGGGGGCATGCCCTTCTTGCCATGGTCTGGGCCATATCTATGAGGTAACTGAAACACTGATGGTGCCCGATCCCTCACTTAGTATCCGTGAAAAGGCTATTGCTTCCTGGCCCCCGGCCTGGCACGGACAGAATCTGCGGGATATTCTGGTGACGCTGGGGTATGACATCGACACTCCCTGGAAAAATCTGCCAGCGGAAGACCGTCAGTGGATCCTTTTTACCGAAGACACCCCCACTGTACCGGTTTTCCCGGGACTGAGTCCGGAAGATACGCGCGAAGCCGTCAGGAAAAAAATGACGCCGGGTTATATGGGGACCTTCACCGGGGCACGTCGTTATGTGCTACATACCTTCGCCAGCACGCAAAGCGCGTTGATGAGAAAACGAGTCTCCCGTTTTATGGAAGGCAAGCTGTGTCCGGTCTGTCACGGGAAAAGACTGAAGTCAGAATCATTGTCCGTCACCTTTGCCGGTGTGGACATTGGTGAATTTATGCAGATGCCCTTAGACCAGCTGGCGGAATTGCTCCTTCCAATCTCCCGGGGGGATTTCAGTGCCCACCACGCCGGCGCAGATGCCGACAGGGATATCACCCGTCGGGATCTGACAGAGCGTGCTGCATCCGGAAAAGCGGTCCATTCCGATAACGCCGATGTCTGCCGGACATCGGCGTTATCGGAAGAGAAACGACTGGCGGCACAACGGCTGACCGGTGGTGTCATGGCCCGGTTGTATCAGTTGCAGAAGCTGGGGCTGGGTTATCTTACGCTGGACAGAGCAACCCCAACTCTATCTGCAGGAGAGCTTCAGCGACTGCGTCTTGCCACGCAACTCAGTTCGATGCTGTTTGGTGTGGTCTATGTTCTTGATGAACCGTCTGCGGGTCTGCACCCCTCAGACAGTAAAGCGCTTTACGATGCGCTTGAGAACCTTCGTGATGCCGGCAACTCGGTGTTTGTCGTTGAACATGATCTTAACCTGATGCGACGGGCGCAATGGCTTGTTGATGTGGGACCGTCGGCTGGTGAACAGGGAGGACATGTTCTCTACAGTGGTATTCCTGAAGATCTGAAAGCCGTCACCCAATCTCGTACCGCGCGTTATTTATTTGATGAAGTCCGGCCACCACAATCTTTTGCCCGTATCCCATCCGGGTGGCTGAAACTGCAGGGGATCCATCGCCACAATCTTAAGTGGATCGATGTTGATATTCCTCTGGGTGTGCTGACAGCCGTGACGGGAGTCTCTGGCTCCGGTAAATCCAGTCTGATTGCCCAGGCCTTACCGGAACTGGTGCTTTCTTCACTTGGCGGTGAGCCAGAAGACGTGCTTTCCGAAGCCAGCGACGCTGAGGGGCCATCCGTAACGGAGAAAACGTACGGTACCCTGACCGGTGATACCGGACTGGTAAAGCGTCTGGTTCAGGTTGACCAGAAACCGATAGGCAGGACCCCCCGTTCAAACCTGGCGACATATACCGGGTTGTTTGATCCTGTTCGTAAGCTCTTTGCCGGAACGACTGACGCCAAACTCCATCATTACGATGCGGGTCAATTCTCTTTCAATGTGGCAAAAGGCCGCTGTGCAACCTGTGAAGGTGAAGGATTCGTCAGCGTGGAGCTGTTGTTTATGCCGAGCGTGTATGCACCGTGCCCGACCTGCCATGGCGCGCGGTATAACCGGGATACTCTCAGGATCTGCTGGCAGGACAAAAATATCGCGGAGGTCCTGCATATGACGGTGGATGAAGCCAGTCAGTTCTTTGCGACTGAAGAACCAGTGGCTCGTCCCCTCCGTCTGCTGAGTGAAATTGGTCTGGGCTACCTGCGTCTGGGACAACCAGCAACCGAGTTATCCGGAGGGGAGGCGCAAAGGATCAAGCTGGCAACCGAACTACAACGTAGCCAACGTGGCCACACGTTGTATATCCTAGATGAACCGACAACCGGCCTGCATGCTTCAGACGCCGACCGCCTCCTTGTGCAGCTGCAGCGGCTTGTTGATGCAGAAAATACGGTGATAATGATTGAACACGATATGCGGGCGGTTACTCAGGCAGACCAGGTTATCGACATCGGTCCTGGAGCGGGACATGAGGGAGGACGCCTGGTTGCCGCAGGAACTCCCGAACAGGTATCGCAGGTCAAAGAAAGCCGTACCGCACAGTATATTGCCAGGGAACTCTCACGGAACGGTTAAAAAGGGCTGTGTCGTCATTGCGTCAATGGCGGCACATTCCCGGCGTGTTCTGTATCAGTAATCTCCCGCAGGTATAATTTCAGCGCATCCCACTGGTTCAGCGCGTACGCGAACGCCTTCGACAGCTCCGAGTGCCGTGACAGCGTTTTCTGCTTTTCACGCAGCCAGCCCTCCAGCGCGGTCAGCAGCGGTACCGCTTTTTCCTGCCGAATGGCCAGCCGTTCCGCCGCGCTTTTGCCCCGGATGCCCGCCTCGATGCCATACAGCTCGCCGATACGGCACAGCGCTTCGGTCGTGGTGTCAGAGGGCGTCCGCACGTGCACGTCCGCCTGCAACACCCCGCTGAACCCCGCAAGATGCGACTGCGGATGTGTAACGCTGGCGTGATAGAAATTTTAAGTCAGTCATCAGGTGTCCACCTAATTAGGGGTCAGTTTGGATATCGAAAATTATTGTACGTCAAGGTTATTTTTTGACCTCTCTACTTTAGCGGGCCTCAGCCGACGAAACTTATCGGAAGCCGGTACCGGCCAGTCTGACTGAAGATGGAAGCAAAATTAATGCTGTGGGCTACCATACCTTCTTTAACAGGTGATTTGTGAACTGCAACTTCTCGGAACGGGAGTTTGCGCAAGGACCGGAAGTCCGCTTTTCGCTCATAGCGGACCGTTCCTGCGCACATGTCTGCTATGTGGTAGAGGCAGACAATACTTACAGCACAGGGCGTTAATAAATACGGAACAGATCAACCGCAGATGCCTCCTCCTGAATGTATTAATTTTGCTATCTCGTCGGCAAAATCAGGGAACAAGTCTGGATATGGAAGCGCCTGGCAGCTGAAAGTATGAATAATAACGCCCTGACAGGATATTTTATTGCACCCTGTCAAAAGTCATACATTCTTTCCCGGTTTTTGCTTTCTCATACCGGATAACTCTATTTAAGGCTTAAGGATAACCTTCGTCCATCCTTCATCCCGCTCATCGAAGTGCTTATATCCGGCAGGAGCCTCTTCAAGCGAAAGACGATGAGAAATTATTTTGCCCGGACTGGCTTTATCGTGATGGATGAGGCGAGACAGCTGACGGTTATAGGCCTTAACGTTCGCCTGGCCGGTACGGATTGCCTGTCCTTTAAACCAGAAACTCCCAAAATCAAATGGCATCTTACCCTCTCTGGCAAGCTCCGATTCAGCCCCCGGATCCTGAGGAATAAAGACGCCAACCACACCAATTCCCCCGGTTGCTTTCGTCGACGCAACAAGACTGTTCATGGTAACAGAGTTATCTTCATGGCCATGTTTGTTACAGCACTGATAGCCAACACATTCGCAGCCACAATCCGTACCGCGTCCATCCGTCAGGTCGAGAATTTTTTGTACAGCTTCATCGCCAGTAGCATTGATGCCCGTCGCCCCCATTTTTTCAGCCAGAGCCAACCGGTCTGTGTGCGTATCAACCACAAACACCTGTGAAGCACCTTTATTCGCTCATAGATATGCCTGTCGCGTTTGCGGCTTTACTTGTTATACCCAACCTGCCTGATTTTTATCGCCAGCATCCCGGAATTGAAATTATCCTGAGCAGCTCAGACCGCCGACGGAATATGCTGCATGATGGCCTGGACTGCATACTGAGGGTGGGGGAGCTGGACGATGGCGACTATATCGCAAAGGAGGTGGGAACCGTTAAAATGACGACCTGCGCCAGTCCTGCGTATCTTGATCAACACGGCACCCCGGAAACAATGGACGAGTTGCAGCAGCATCAGGCCGTCAACTGGATTAACAGCAGCAACAGACAAGTTATGCCCTGGACATTCGGGACGTCAGAGGGCTCCACCGAAATTGAACTTCCAGGCAGGCTTGTCGTGGATAACTCAGAAGCCTACATTGCAGCAGGCCTGGCGGGGCTGGGAATACTACAGGGCATGAATATTTTTTTGCAGCCTTATCTCGATCGCGGGCTGTTGGTAGAGGTTCTGCCAGATAATACGTCCCCGAATCGCAAACTGTAACTTCTGTATCCGCACCGCCATCTCTCCCGAAAAGTACGGGCGTTTACCGACTGGCTGGAAAGTTTATTGTAAACGCCTGGGGGCCTGCAGCCTGCTGGTACGTGCGCTGCCTTTTATCGGCCCGCCAGCTTCTGTATGGCTTCACGGACAGGAGCATCGCCAGACGTCAGCTCAATGATGACGCGGCTGACGGCAGGTTGCTCAATGAGTTCAGCCAGCGTAGCCGCCACGTCATCACGGGGCACGTTACCATACGGGATGGCCAGGCCGGCACGTACATAACCCGTACCAGTCTTATCCTGCAGCGCGCCGGGGCGCAGGATCACCCAGTCAAGCTCGCTTTGTGCTAGTTCCACATCGGCCATTTTTTTAACACGCATATAATTTTCGAATGATTCAGAAGTGGTTTCTCCCCGTGCGGACTCCGGGAATGCAGAAACGAGCAGAAAGCGAGACACACCGGCACTGAGGGCGGCAGCTACCGACTTTTTCAGCCCTTCGCCGTCGACCGCATTGGTCATCTCCTGTCCCCCCTTACCGCCGGCACCGGCAGTAAACACCACTGTATCACTACCTGCAAAGTGCATCGCCAGCGCAGCTGCATCCAGCTCTGTCAGGCTCCCACTGACGGGCTCAGCACCCAGCTCGCCTAGCAATGCCTGCTGCTCTGGCTTACGGTAGAGGGCACGAACAGCATGCCCCCTACCTGAAAGGATCCTGCACAGACGCTGGCCGATTTTGCCTGCACCACCGATAATGAAAACATGAACCACAGTTGTCTCCTTCTGGGGTTATGATGTGTCCGAAATTATAACCTGACATCAGGTCAGTTCCTTTGAGCCTGACCGATTGCACTGCATGCTGCTGCCAGCACCAGACAGCTGGTCAGATACTCAGTTGTTCTTATAGCTGAGAACAACAGCCGTACCGATTTAGCTCTCCCGTCACGATGAGAACTCCTGAACCGGTTACACGCAATGCCGGCCAATATCTTCCGTTATATTCGAAAGATCCACGCAAGTTACTGAAGTGCGAGGGACGCAATGTGTACCTTGAACGAACTGAAGTCAG
Organism: Enterobacter sp. FUJ80071; assembly: GCF_038739915.1. Classification (NCBI taxonomy): domain Bacteria; kingdom Pseudomonadati; phylum Pseudomonadota; class Gammaproteobacteria; order Enterobacterales; family Enterobacteriaceae; genus Enterobacter; species Enterobacter sp. FUJ80071. Next base: position 6,282 of record NZ_JBBXKH010000004.1, on the reverse strand, counting down.
CGGAACCCTGAAGGTTCGATTCCATAGCGTTCAGAAAACTGCTTGCTGAAGCTCGATAGTGAATTGTAACCCACCCGCCCCGCGACCGTTTTTACCGGCAGCGTCGATGTCATCAGCAGGCGGAGAGCCTCCGCGATACGTGCATCGGCGATAACTGAGCGTAAGCTGGTTGACTCACTGGCCAGGTGGCGCCGAAGCGTGGGGCCACTGAGTCCCGTCAGATCTTCAATTTCAGCAGCACTCCAGGGATGAGCCGGTTTGTCCGCTACCATCTGACGGATTTTCATGGCCAGACTTGGCTGCCGGGCTCGCAGCAAAGCATGGTATCCCATGCCATAAAGCCAGAGCACCACTTCAACCATGGCGTGCAGGGAAAGCGGACGCTTCCCTTCCCGCATTGCGGCTGTCCAGCGGTTAAGGGGTGAAAGAAGAGCTGATACGGAAATGGCTGCGATGCTGCCGGTGTCCTGTGGTGGTGGTGCGGCAAGTAACAGCCTGGCTGCTTCAAGCTGTTCCTCCGCGAGCACCACGCTCAGGGCAACAAACTCACCACTTTGTTCTGAAGGGGCATATTCTATATCGATGCTACGGGCATTCGGGACGACCATAATCTCGCCCGGGATCACCCGGTGCCATTTCTCATTTTCACGATACCGGAATTCTCCTTCCAGCGGGAAGGAAAGGGTCGCACCTTCCACCTCGAACTTCTTTACCTGATGCGTCTGTTCTGCGCGAAGGCAATCGCAGGGAAGTGGAAAACGGGAGCGTGCCAGGGTAAGAAGCTCAGCGAGGAGATCATCAACGGGAGAATCGGAAAAGCTGACTGTTTGCATATTCATCCGGAATTTGACTTTGACCGCTATTATACGTCGCCATATACAAAAGCATACAGCGACGCGTGCGGTTGTCTATTCCCGGATGACAAAAATCAGGCCGATTATAGTTATTGCCATACCCACAAGCATGGGCAATGTAATGGCCTCTCCAAACAGCAACCACGCTTCAGCTGCCGTGAGAATGGGAACCAGGTAAAAGTAAGTAGCGACTTTGGTTGCTTCACCGCTTCGTATCATAAAAATCAGCAACATAATCGCCAGAACCGATACGCCAATAACCAGCCAGCCCAGACCCAGCGCAAATGATAAGCTCCACTGCGTCGGAGCAGATTCGAACATCAGGCTAATTGCACCCATCGATATTGTCAAAGTGACGTACTGTAAAAACGTGTTCGCAAAGATATGTCCATCTCCCTGAGCACGGCGCTGATAAAGCGCTCCGATCGTTACGCCAAATAACCCCAGCATGACCGACCCAAAAGCCACAGGATCCAGTGCAAAACTATGCTGGCCTGGCGAGAGCACCAGGAAAACGCCCGCAAAGCCAATCGCAATACCCAGCCATTTCCGGGGATGCAGGGACTGACGGTGCATGAGTGAAACCAGTATTGCAGTCAGTACCGGCTGCAGGCCGGTGATGAGCGCCACAATGCCTGACGGCATGCCACGATGGATGGCATAAAAGCATCCGCCCAGAAAGAAGCTCTGCAGGAAAAGTCCGACAATCAGGTTGCGAACCATTCCTCTGCCGGACGGAAAACGGGCCCTGAACCCCAGTGTAAGCAGCAGAAGGACCAGACAGGAAAATGCGCCACGCAGGAATAAAAGATGAAACGGCGCGCTGTACTGCACGGTAAATTTGGCTGCGACAAACCCTGACTCCAGAGGAATACAAAAAGCCAGGGCGCAAGAGTAATGAGCCATTTTTTTGTGAGGCAGTGATATTCATAGTATTGCAGGTGGGTTCTTGTCGGGCGATATGAAAGGGGATCTTCCCGGTCACTATTGTGTGCACCGGGAAGGAAGGTGATCAGACTGCGGGTGACCACAGGTCGTAATTCAGTGCGAAGCTGTTACCTTCACGGATAACCTTACCGGTAGTAGGCAGGTTGAAGTGCATACCACTGACAGCCAGGTTATCGCTCGCTGCGCGGTCAAGCACTTTGCTACGGATGGCCGCCGCCGCCGCAGGATCGCTGTCGAACGCGATAGTAACGTCAGGCTGAGCAACCTGAATGTGCGGGAAGTGAACAATATCACCCCAGATGAGCAGCGACTCTTTTTCATCACCCAGCAGATAACCGGTATGTCCTGGTGTATGGCCGAACAGCGGTACAGTCTGAATACCTGGTAAAATCGCTTCCTCGCGGAATGGCACCAGTTTGTCGTCATAAGCGCTGAAGGCGTTCCTTGCTACTTCAAAGAACGGCTTGAATGCGTCAGGCGCGCCAGCGGAAATGGTTTCATCACGCCAGAAAGCGAGTTCTTTCTCATGCACAAACAACTGCTGAACATTGCGGAAAACGGGAGTCTGCAGGGGGCCTGCAAGCCCGCCGATATGGTCAGGATGCGCGTGAGTCAGGAGAAGGGTATCAATCTGAAGCGGGTCAATGCCTGCCGCGGCCAGGGCTACCTGAAGCCGACCGCCCCAGCCATTGATACCTCCGGCACCACTGTCAATCAGGATGGTTCGCTCAGGCGTCTGGATAACGTAGACGTTGATATTAATACGGGGTACTGCTGGCACACCGCGCTTCTGCAGTAAATCCTCGGCACGTGAGCCGTCAATACCAGACAGCAGCTCAAAAGATACGTCCAGATAGCCATCACTCAGCATGGTCACAGTCATGTCACCTACTTTTTTGCGATTGATAGCCGGGGCCTGCCAGTTCAGTTGTGAAGTCATATTGGTCTCCGTTACGATTAGAGGTCATCAGGTTTTACTTTAGCAATAGTAACGAAATTTCTGGTTCGAACTGCTCATCCTGCTACGTAAACCGCTCATTCTTAAAATCCGGAGCACAGCAGGTTATATTGCTTTTGCCTTTCTCATGTAAGGTGTCGGTATTATCTTTACCGGAGCCTGTAATGGACATTATTGGAATTATCATGTCGGCGGGAAAAGCCTCTGACCAGTCCTCAAGCACCCGACAATAGTGTCCCGCCTCAATCCCCGCCAGGGCAGAAGACTCCGGCAGGTAGGCCAGGCCGTAGCCATCTTTTACTGCCTGAAGCATTGGATAAATGCTTGAAAAAGTAAGCTGCCCGTCCACTTTTTTCACAATCTCCCCCTGCCTGACAAATTCCCAGCCATACAGCGGGCCTGTGGGTGACAGACGTATATTGATGCAGTCATGTTTTTCCAGCTGAGAGGGATGTAGCGGCAGACCTCTTTCTGCAAGATAGGTGGACGATCCAATGACGACAAACCGTATGTCCGGTGCGATTCGGACGGCCACCATATCCTTTAATATGTCATCACCAATTCGGACTCCGGCATCAAAATTGCCCTCAACAATGTCGACAAAACCGTTCTGCTGCGACATTTCCACCTTGATATCCGAATATTTTTTTAGTAACGGTGACAATCGTGGCCAGAGACATTCATGAATCATGTGATCTGATACCGTAAGTCTGACCAGCCCAGCCGGTGTATGGCGCAGTCTCTGAAGAGCTGTCACGCCCGCTTCAATGCGCGCAAGACCGGGTTCAAGCGTCAGTAATAATTGTTTACCGGCTTCGGTGACAGCCACCCGCCTGGTTGTACGCATAAGTAACGGCATGCCAACGCGCTCCTCGAGACGACGTATCGTGTGTGAAAGCGTGGATGCCGAGATCCCGAGGCGGACAGCAGCCCGTGAAAAACTGCACTCCTGTGCTACTGCCATGAATGCAACATAGTCATTAAAATCGTGACGCATACCGTTCCCGTTCAGGATCTCCGATAACATTATCAGAACCATTTAGGTTCATGATGCCGATTCTGTGAGCCATCAGGCAACCCCCCCGTTCCGCTCATCCGATCATAATTTTTATAAATCTAGATATTGGTAAATCTCAATATGTGGAATAAAGTGTCGTGGTTCTGCGGCTACATCGGCCGAACGACGACATGCCAGGTCGTAAATGCTGAGACATGGCGTTTCAGTGATATTGAAAATTCGCTATATCAGGATATGTAATGAAGACGAAAAACCTGTTCTCTCCCACCAGACTAGGTCCCTACACCCTGAAGAATCGTGTTGTACTTCCGCCTTTAACCCGCTCACGGAGCTCACAACCGGGTGATATTCCGAACGAACTGATGGCTGAATATTACGCACAGCGCAGCAGTGCCGGGTTTATGGTGACCGAAGGAACACAAATCGAACCTCGTGGGCAGGGTTATGCGTGGACCCCGGGGATCTACAGCTCACGGCAAGTGGAAGGCTGGAAGAAAGTGACGCGGGCAGTGCATGAAAAAGAAGGCATCATTTTTGCCCAGCTCTGGCATGTCGGAAGAGTATCCCATAACTCCCTGCAGCCATGTAACGCCTCGCCTGTCGCTCCGTCGGCGATACCGGCAGGGGAAAACGTTAAGGTATTCATCGAAACCGGGCCGGGAGAGGGTGCGCTGGCTACCGCTTCCTGCCCCCGCGCACTGGAAAAAGAGGAAATTAGTGAGATTGTCAGGATGTACGCCGGGGCAGCTCAGAACGCCCTTGATGCCGGTTTTGACGGTGTGGAAATTCACTGTGCAAATGGATACCTGGTTAACCAGTTCATGTCATCCCATAGCAACAAAAGAGAGGATGAATATGGTGGCTCATTACATAACCGGCTGCGGTTTCTGCGCGAAGTGACGCAGGCTGTCGCTGATGTGGTCGGTAAAGACCGTGTGGGAGTCCGTTTTGCTCCGCTCTTTCAGACCACGGATGAAGTAAGGGTCTATCTTGGCCTGGTGGAAGATGATCCCCATGAAACCTATACCGAAGCCGTTAAAATTCTTGAAGAAATCGGAATAGCCTATATTTCTCTTGCTGAAGCCGACTGGGATGATGCTCCCGAATTGCCTGAAGCATTCAGAGCTGAAGTCCGTAAGTTATTCAGCGGTGTAATTATGTATGCCGGGCGATATACGCAAGAAAAAGCCGAACGGATTATCGGTGCTGGCTGGGGAGACATTATCGGATTTGGCCGCCCGTTCATAGCTAATCCGGATTTACCGCAGCGCCTTTATCATGAATGGCCACTGAATCCGGTCGATCCAACAACCATGTATGGTGGAACGGCAAAAGGCTACACAGATTATCCCGCCTTTGGCTAACCATTCTTATGAGCATCAGCTTTTCAAAAGCTGATGCTTAACGTAGAGAAGTATCGTAACATTGCAATTCCTCAATGCGACAAGTGACAGAGTTTATGCCTGATATTGATTTGAATGACGTGATTAAGGCGCTGGGAAACCCTGTTAGAAGAAAAATTCTGCATATGCTCAAGGAACCGAAAATACACTTCCATCAGCCTTATGCTGATGCGGACGAGTTCGGTGTGTGTGTCAGTATCATTCAGGAAAAGGTCGGGCTCTCACAGTCTACCGTTTCTCTTTACCTCTCAGCTCTTCAACGGGCACAACTTGTTACTTCTCAGCGCATCGGTCCCTGGACGTACTACAAACGTGACAATGATAAAATAAGGGTTGTTCTTGAGTTGCTGAAAAATACAATCTGATACAGGACTGAGCACATTCAGTGTAACAGTACCGGGGGTTCGTACTTGCGATCCCGGCAGGCATTCCATGAAAGCGCACTAATTCCTCAATATCAGGCTGCAGACCGGTCATAAGAGGCTAATAGTTTTGCAAAATATCCACCAGTTTGGGTCAAATCACTCTGTCGGTTGGTGTGCATACTCGGTGCAAGGACCTGCAGATATTTAAGATGGCGGATAGCTTGTTACAGTGCCGCTGATGACATTCCGACCCTGTTGCCGTCCGGGTAAGATAATACCTCTGACAGCGGTCATAAAAGCCCAACATAATTGTCTTTCGAGCCATATATTAATCGCTCATCGCGCTCTCTTTTTCGAAGAGGTGTCACTTAATCATGATCGGTCAGTACAAAAAGACAGTGCTTTTCCAAATTCCGGACGGTTGTATGCGAAAACGGTGAAGCTCAACAAATGGTGTCATCGCTGTGCAATGCTCTGCGGGCTCATTCTTTCAGTTAACTGTTTGGTTACAGCTTCAATGAAGTATTTCAGTTAATTCACAGCGAGGGTTTGAGGAAACCACGCTGTGATTACCCAACGCTCATCCGGAGCATCCGGATTGAACTGTCGCTGGAGCTTGTTGGGCGACACGATACTGGCCTCGCCTTTACATGCCCTCGGGCTCCGGTATCCGACCTGAGCCTTTATCCCGACACGTTTCATCAGTCGCCAGACTCTGTTCACTCCGCACTGTTGC
>NZ_JBBXKH010000002.1:0-343476 GCF_038739915.1 Enterobacter sp. FUJ80071 | reverse complement strand
ATATCGAGCCCCACAAGCTGATGTTCGAGTGGGTTTCTCCGGCGACCAGATACACTCCCCGGTGGCGTCTTTATAAAGCGTTGCCAGGCTGAAGTTATCCGGCATAAAGCTTGGTAAAGGGAAGCGTGATTCGGAACCACAGGCCATCAGAAAAGACCAGATGTCCTGAGTGCGCCACTCCTTTACCGGATAGAGTTCACCACCGTGCTCAGTCAGGGTTACTTTCCTCGCCTGCCCTCCCATTTTGAGGATATTTCCGGCCCTTCGGGCACTTTCATCATCCCTGGAGCCCAGCATCAGGCATACCCTGCTTCGAACGGATGCCGGGGCGTTTTTCAGGTAACGAGCTTTGGCCTGGCGCAGGGGCGCGATTTTGTAGTCGGTTGAGCACTGTCGGGTAGAAGAATTAGTCCAGGTCGGAAGTCCGCGCCCAGTCAGAATGCGGCCGACCCAGCTCTGCGTAAGAGACGGTCGGGCGACAAGGACTGTGACCGGTAGCTGGTGTTCAGCAATGAACATTCTGAGCTGGTTGAGAACCTGTGAAGCCTGATAGTGCATCTCAGGGTTTTCGATCAGCGTATCGGACATCTGAATGAAATGATGTTCGCTGATATTTGTGCCGTTACGTACTGCCCTGATCAATGCCATCAGAAACAGGTGCAGAAGAGAATGGGAGTCTTTGCCGCCACTGTATCCCACGCACATTGTCCAGCCGTCCGTAATAGCCTGATAAATAGCAGATGTGGCTGACATGACCAGAGAAGAAAGACTCACAGTCTCCTTTTCATCGGTATAGTTCAGATCGGCATCGGTTGTCAGGGTCTCCCAAACATCCGCCCATTTATCATGTTTCAAAATGGCAGCATTAGCCGCCTCAGGAAAAATAACTTCTGAGGATAATTCAAGGAATGAGTCGCTTTTTTCAATAAACATATATTTTCCTGAACCACGGTATATGCTGCATCACTGATATTATTAGAACTTTAAAATAACTACAGCGCAACCATTTAGCGAAATTATATTAAATCAAAATCACGCGGATTTAATGTCAATATATATAAAAATAATCCATTGTAATTTAATCACCCGGCACAGCTATTAGTTATAGGTTGGCGGCGTAATAAATGCCGTATTATTTGTTTTCAACTCAGACAGCGGAATAAAAGGAGTATTAAGAGTCATGTCATCACCACAATGGCGTGGTAGAGCTGAAAGCTGAAATGAATCTTTCATCACCCTAATAACCGGGCATTCCGTACGTGCTGATGGCATTACTTCCCGCAGCATCGCTTCCTGCTTTATGCTGTCGCTATGCTTATATTCATCCATGTCTTTTATTTCTTGAATTTCATCTTCACCACAAAATGACCAGTTAGCGTCATAGAAGTAAAACTCAGTTAAATGAAGATCGTTTTCTTTCACGTATGCCGCCAATTTGCGGATACGCTGTTCAAGCATTGTATCTATCCGTAAGGAAACACTCTGCGGAACGTCACTTGCAAATTCATTGATACAATCAACGGTAGAAACTATGAATTTATTGGTCATGGCAGGCTCCAGGCCACCGGGGAAACCGGTGGCTACGGTAATTGGCAGGCTTAAGCGCCGCAAAGGGTGTCAAGGGAAGGGAGAAGCTTGCTCAGCTTGTCGTAATCGAGCGGAGACAGTTCTGTAACGAGTTCGACCGAAAGACTAGTGTTGTCTTCTTCACACAGAATATAGATTCCGTCTTCTGGCTCTTTTCCGGCACATGCCTTCAGTCGTTTGTTAACGACCTCCTGGGCTGAATCCGCTACGTCGCAGCTCAGGACATAGCTTGCCACATAGCTGCTCTCACCGTGGTAATGCGTCACTTTACACAGAGCATACTGGATACCGGCTTTGTGAGCCTCATTCATGAGACGAGAAAACTGACAGCCATCCTGGTAATAGTGGGTATCCTTTGTGACCAGAATAGTCATACCCCCAAATTCATCTGTCCGGCTTTTACTGCATGTAAATGCAGCAGTAATTGTTACCATTTCCGAGAGGTCGAATACCGACAGCACGGCAGTTGTGAGGCAAATTGCATGGTCAAGATCAATGGTCTCTCCATGAAAAACTGCCAGCCCACTGCTGGTAACTTCTGTTGCGAACAACAGTTCATAATTGCAGTCTGGGCAGGATGGTTGCCCAAAGCTCGGCTCAGAAGGGTCATACTCAGGGTGGTTCTCGATAATACTGAGGATCAGCTTCTCAGTCAGAGAACAATCTGTCAGTGGCTTATCAAGCAAACGCTCACCTTCTGCAATTTCTGCTTCGGTAACGAATGTGATTGCTTCTTGTGCCATTTTTGCCTGCTCCTGAGTGCAGGGAATAATAAACGACGCCTGAGTATAATTATCTGCCACAGTTGACTCCTTGATTATTTAATTAATGTATTTGATGAGAAGATCATAACAAATACACTAATACCAACTAATAACCTGAAGGCGTTTTTTTAGAAAAAATATTAAGAAGAAGAATATGAACACTACCTCATCTTAAATTAATATCATTCAGGATTAATATTCATTTTTGCAAATAAAAACCGCCAGACGGCGGCTTTTATAAAGAGGGAAATATCATTGGAAGTTGAAATTACTTCACGGCAGGCCGACAAATTACGCGACTGCTGTGAGCTGAAGCGAAACTTGTAGAGGAAACTATAATCACCTTTTCTAAGTCGTCGGCACTGTCAGCAATATGATGCCGGAAAGCCTCCTCTGCATCACCAGGGGAGTCGGCTTCGACCAGGTAGGCCTGATCATCATCATCAAACATAATGCGCCCGGAAATGAGATAAAGTCGGCTCAAATCTGGCGTTGCTGCGCTCGTGCTTCGTTCGTTCAGATTCATTTTTTCTCCGTCTGTTGCTCGTAAAAAGAATGACGCCGGTTTAAAAGGCGTCGCCAGGGTTCGGGCTAAAACGCAGGGTTGCCATCGAGGAAGCTCATTGGCTGGCCAATAGCGGATGCCACCCTGAGAATTTCACCTGGTGTGGCATAACGCAGCATTTCAGAGCGTCCAAATTTCTGATACTCATCTACTGACATCTTTCTCCACTCTGGGTGAGGATCTTTTCCGCACAGTGACCAGTTGCTTTCAGAGGAATCACGACGGAGAACGTACACATCAAGCGAGGCTGTAAGCCCACTTCCATATCCCCGCTGCGCTACAATACGAACCTGAGAACCATCGTCGCGTTGCAACGTCTGGGTTAATTTCGTGATAGGATCCTGAGAATGCATGCCATTTACCTCGTTTTCAAAAGATTTACCGTAAGTAAATGATACCGAATCGAGAATTCTGGCTAATAGGTCAGAAGAAAAAATAATGAATATTTTTGAAGTGTAGGATAATGATTAGAATAAAATGGCCTGAATAAATCGCTAGCGGTTAAATCCGCTTATTTCAGAGAAGCTCTGATTTAGTAGTTAGGGAAAACGATGCGGTGAAAAGTAACTTTTACACCGCAATTCAGAAAAAAGTTTCAATTAGTCACATTACGAATAACCCGGCTTACTTTCGCATGTGCGTTCCCCTGGATGTTAAAGTAAAGCCCCTCAGGCAGACTCGTCGCCCACTTAACTCCTCGCTCAGCCATACGCTTCGGTGTTTCCAGCCAACCACGAGGAATATTGCCCGTAACGTCACCGATAACCCGTGAAATGCATGCTGCTACCCGGATGCCGCCGGGAATATCGCATTCGGATTCAACAATATGCATAACCTCAAATAAAGCACCATGCCGCTGGACATGATCGCCAATGTGCAACTCGATAGGAGAAACCATTTCTGTATCTGACTTCATATCTGTCCACCTTTAATTTAGAAACCGTCTAAATTACCAATATAGTTAATGTACCGGATGTTAATTCAACAAGTTCTGTATCACAACCATCAGTTTTTTTTGTTGGGTCTATATCGGAGAAACAAGTGAATATTGAATACACTCGTTAATACAGACAACCGGAAATGAATGGCACCCTAATTATCTCTGCGGCGTATGCTAAGCCGTTAATATTGTCATTTTATGGTAGAAACAATGCAAAATGAATAAACCGCTTGTCGCTTCAAACCACTTTATCAAAACCGTTAACTTGCATTAAGCCCGATACAGTTCGGCGAGCTCGTCCAGCATGGGGTTACTCTTATATCCCGGTGCGGCCGTAAAAAGGTTTCGGGAAATCGCCAGCCATTCCATGATTTTGTCCGTCGCCAGCCAACGTCTGCCAAGTCGCTCGGCTGCGATGGGAACTTTATGCAGGCCAGCGAAGGGATCTACAACAAGATCTCCCGGCTCTGTCAAAAACTCAATCAGAAACGCTGCAAGCCTGGTAGGAGACGTTGCACCATGCAGCGGAAAACCTAGCTCGCGGGCAATGGAATGGCAAAATCTCGTATCAGCGCAGCTATTGCCGTAAAACAAAGTATTTTTGGGGATCGTTCCTTCTGTTTTATTTCCAAAGGATCCGCTTTTAAGCTGGTACGCCCCATCACCATAAAAGGTCGTGCGATTTTCACCGCCTGCTGCCTGCAATTTAAGATGCTGCTCTGAATGCGGTTGCAGTACACGTAAGTTGTTTGAACGAACCTTACTCGCATCATTGGTAAACCACAGCACAGGCTCATACGATGAGCAGAGCTGCACTCGTTGCTTACATGCCCAGTGCGTTGGCGATGGGGGCTTACTGCGATTCACCCACTGAAGCCTGTCCATGAGCTCAAGCCCCAGCTTGTCACATAATGCCAGTGTCAGACGCTCCAGATACAGAGAACGTGAAGGCCTGCCCCTATTAAAGCTATCTTGAGTGATATTCAATGCCACACTTGCGCCGGGTACAAGCTGTTTCACGATCGGTTCGAGGATACGCAGAAGCCAGTCAATATAAACCTGCTCGCCACGCCCCCCGCCATGCCCGTAGTCTCTTGAATTTCGAAGGAGGTAAGGCGGCGAGGTCAGGCAAAGATGAATTTGCTCTGTGATATTGCTGAAGAAGGCATAGGCGTTTCCAAAAACCGATGCCCCAAGAGAAGTTGAGAAACCGACAACACAGAGCTTTTCCCATGACTCGTGTAGGTTTGTTTTCGTCTTAGAGGAGTATCTCCAGACGCCCCGTTTTTCTGGAACGCGTTCGATGACTCCGGCCTGCCGAAGAGTCTGCTGAAACCAGCGTACTTTGTGTTTGACGCCGCTGGTTCTGGTTTTATCTGACCCAAATTCTTTCAGTTCGTGCAATTCGGCATCCGACATGCCAGTTTCACGCTGCACTTCGCGATAAAGCTCGTCGTTGCTCAACGGCAATTCGGAGGCTGCGTAGATCCGTGCAATTAAATCCGTAGAAATCGTGCTCATCAGCCATCCTTAATGGAGATGCAGTTTAAATATCGGCCTGATGGTTGGAAGGGGGATTACTAAATCAAACCGATCTGTTTATTTATAGGCTTTGTCAGGTCATGCAGCACAGCTGGGCATGCGCAAAGAGACCCAGTCTTCTTTAGCGGAGACACCTTCAAAAGTTGTACTCAATCAGCCCCAAGATTTTGAAACTCAATGTGCTTTTGCTCACACTCCTCCCTGCCCCACGAGCCCTGCCATTCACAGATGTCCCGGTACTTAATTTCCAGCTTATCCATCTGTGAGAGGTTAGCTGTTGCGAAGTCTGGCCATATGTCGTGCCAGCATGCGTTGTACGTGACGCCTGCTGGTGGGCAATACATCATTGCATCAGCATGGATAATTTCAACGCGAGGATCGTTTGCAAACGAGGCCGCAACGAGGTTAATAACGTCCTGTTCTTTTTCAATTACTGTTACATGGGTTACATCTTCTTTTTGAAGAATGGCGTGAAGCACCATCCCCAGACCAAGACCATTAATGAGCACGCGCCCGGTGGCTCGCTCTAAAAAATCCTGGCAGGTTCTGATCTCCATCGGGGTATTGGACATCACCACATCCCAGCCGTTGGACAAACGCCGATATCTACCGGGCGGGATAAACTCGTCTGTATTACCTGTATACTCGGCACGAAGGGCGAGGCTCATCGCCTTATCTGCGGTAATTTCGAATGTGTCCAGTTTCCAGGTTCCGGACGTGCCGTCTTTAACGGGTAAATCAGAAAAGCAGCTCTTCATCAAGGCAACCAAAATTCCAGTAATGTTGTTACGCTGAACCTATCACAAACCTGCTCTTAATACAGTTATCAGGAGTGACAGCGATCTTTGAGGAATCGTTTAAATCACGGGCATCCTGTAGCGGACGCCCGATATTTAATCAAATGTCGCAGGTGTTAAAGGAAGCGTTGCAAAGTTGCAACGTCTTCTGGAGCAACCTCCACGCAGCTCCTGACACTGTAGTGATTTTCGCCGTTGTAGTCGTAAACCCCACCGTCTTCAAAACTCAGCTGTTCAAGCTCGCCATGGCACTCTGAAATGAGTGCCGTCTGGCAAGCATTTTTCTCACAATCGCTGACGAGTAACCGAACATAGCTATTCTCATGGTCGCCGTTTCGGTTCTGGATTTTAACGATAAAGTGTTTTTCAGACATTTGTGCCTCCAGCACAGTTTGAGGTTAATTTAGCGTTGCCCCGGCTCACCGGGGCAAGAATAAATCAACCCTTAATGAAACTGTGCCCCCAGGTGTTAGGCTTAAATGCCTGCTCTTTGATATATGTTTTCATTACCTTGCAGGTTTTTTTCAGGGCTTTGGTATTGGCATCGGTTACTGAGATAAAATGGCGAGAATAACGGTTTTCCCGGTATTGCTTATCAGCGTTTGGGTCAATTGCTTCGCTTTGCAGGAGTCCTTCGTGCCTGCCAATTACTATTACGTAGTTCATTTCACCTGAAACACGATCCGTGAGTAATTGAATGGAAATATCAGTCGCTCGCGTGGCCTGGCTAGCAGAAATTTTTGCATGTAAGAAAGCTCCCTTTCGAAAGTTGGCCGGAGTCAAACCTGTAATATCCTCGGTGCTAAAATTAAGTGAAGATAGAGTTGAAAATAAATCACAGCTAATGACTTCAGTATTATTAGACATAACCCGGCTCCGCTCATATTCATGTTAAGGTAATTATATCAGGTTGATAGCATTACCTAATAACTTGGTGGCAAAAAGTTGTGGTTTTTGATTAACTAAAATTGATGTTCTCAATACTGCTCAAGAATTCTTTCTTTACACCCGGAGTAAAAGGTATACGTTCAATGTATTTATAAAGCGTCGCAAAGGTTTTGGTTTCAATGTTTCGTGAAATAACATCATCAATCGGGTCTTCGAACATATTAATAAAAACATCAATATGCTGCTCTCCGCTTTCTGAAGCTAAAGAGAGAATACAGACCACTTCAATGTAGCGGTTATCCTGCTCTGCAATGAACAACCAGTGCCCTTCGTTAAAGGCTGGTGCAGCACTGAAGCGTTTTACAACAATTTCTGAAAGAGCATATCCTGCCTGATCCAACAGATTAATAAAGTTGAGTTGAGTTGAAACCACGTCTAACGCTTTCATAAAACCTCCTTTTCATCTGTACTTATTATACTGTTACCCATCCCCCCAGCTAATAACCTCCCAGCAAACTTTCAAAAAAAATACCACCTTTAATTAGAATTGAACACATCCTTTTTAAATAACAAAAAGGATTATGAAACCCACAATGTTTGTGATGTGCCACCAAGGAAAAGTAACTTTTATGTGCTCATAAATCTTATTTCGTATTCACTTTCCTTTGTCTTTCGGTCGTAGATTATCAGGGGAAGCATAAGAAGAATATGTGAGGTTTAAGCAAATGCGGTGATCGGGCATTATAATTTGGTGAGGCTATTATAAGTGGATAAAGATAGTCGTAGGTATAGGATCAGGTTAAATTGCATTTTCCCGGTTGCCTTCCCTGGCCTACCGGTTTCAGCTCAGATACTAAGACCAGCGGTAATACTTAAAATATTCCTCATTTGCAGCTATAAACTCCCTCAAACCGTTCATTAATCCCTTCTCAAACGCTGTCACGATAAACCGGTAACCGTCCAGTGTTTCAATGTAGTAAATACCGCCTGGTGTAATTCCAACATGCAACACCTCGGCTGTCATCATAAACTGGCCTTCCGGAAAATCATGCGAAAGGTAAATGAAACCAGTAGTGGCCGATGCGGGTGTGGCATTCACTAAGACCCCGTTAAACTGCTGCCCGTGCCTCGCCGGTACAAGCTCACTTCCCCTGGTTGACTTATCAAGCAGCCTCTTAACATCTTTTTCTTCTTTTAACGAGGTATAGACCCGCACATCACTGTCATCACCTGGGCGAGAGCCGGTGCCAACATGAGCAAGACGACGGTAAGCACTGCGCATATTAACGTGGCAGGATGCCCCTGCTCTACCCTGAAGCCTTACGCCAAAGTCTTCGCAAAGTAACAAAATCTGACGTAGCTGGTTTTCATGCACGGACGCTGAGAGTGAAAGATTGAAACAGGAAAAGGTCAGTTCTAAAACCTTTTCGCGTTTGTCATTGAAATGAGCTTCCAGCCTGATGACTGGCTTTTCCGACATTGCAAAAGCTTTGTCCGTTACTCTGTACCGGCATTCATCTCCGAAACATTCTTTAACAACGCTGGCTATGACCGTGTCGTGTTCTCCATCTTCCGGAGCTGGCACAAAGATTTCAAATTGTGCCGGTGTATCCGGCTCAAGCAGAACGGGATAGAGACGCGGAGAATTAAGCAAAGCGCATTCAGAATTAATGAGCTTAACCCAGGCGCTTTTGTCGTCCGGATCCTTAAGCTGCTGTCCAAGGTTATCGCAAAAGTCAACTATCTGACGGGTATGCTCATCCGTGACTGCACAGATCAGGTTAAGACCATGCGTGGCCATACGCAGTTCCCGGGTTCGGGACTGGGAATTGATCGACCAGGGGTTAAGTGAAAGCGAAATAGGGCTTATGGAAGGGACGACCGTCTCATTCTGCAAATCTGTAAGCTGGCAGTTCGCAGTAGGCTTCGGGGAAAGGGTACTAAATATGTAACTTGCCTGTTGTTTAGTACTGGCCTGGATATAAAACATCGCGTCCATGCTTGTATCCCGGGATGAAATTGAAAATAGCTTCATTTTTAACCTTAATGGATGAGCGATTTATAGTCATGTGCAGACAAATGAACATTATGTGCGCCATCATTCCATTCAAAGAATAATCGATACTTAGAGTTTACTCGAATGGAGGAATAACGGTTTGACGTCATTCTTAAGCGTTCATAACGCAAGCTGTTGGATAATAACTCCCGCTCACTCTGGACATTATCCAGCGTTTCAAGTCGACACAGAATTGCGTTAATAATTTCAGAAGGAATACCTGCCGTTGTTTTTCCATTACGGAAGAACTTTTCAAGCCGTCTGTCTTTAAATGAATGGATCATAGTTCCTCCGTAATAATTGACCTTAAAATTAAATTAAAAGGGCTTTGAATTAATGAATACCTAAAATGCGGGCGGCAACTGCCAGCTGCTTATCACTTAACTGACGCTGGTGGGTTAAAGAAGACTTAAGGCTTTCCAGAAAATTATTACTACTGGATTGTTGGGTGATTGCATCAACCATTTTTTGATGAGACCTGCACCATGCTGTGAACGCAGAACTGTGGGCGCTTTCAGTCCTTAAACGCTCGTCTTGCAGGGATGCTGACACTTTGCGGGCAGCTTGCGCATTAATGCGGTACAGCGCATTCAGCGTGTAAGCAGTACGGGTCGTTTCGAGGCTGTAACCCGTGGCTTTACAAGCCATACAGCGACTTCTATAAAAATGCTTACGCTCTCCCCGCCCATTGCATTTATCGCAAACAATACGAAAAGTATATTCCGCAGTACCTTTTACAGAATCAACACAGCGGATTTTTGCGCTGGAGATTTCAATTCCACTGCGATCATAATATTTGGTCATAATGTGATTCCTCCGGTTAGTTCTGGAGTAATCATGACAGAATGAATCTACTGGCTAATAACCTGAGAGTAAATATTTTAAAAAAACATTGAGAGAGGGTCTGCAAATTTATACACGAAGGATTCAAATATAATTTGTTTAAAAAATTAAGAGCATTCTGAAGTAAAATTGCATCAAAAAGCATTCATGGATAAATCATGTACTGGTGCCAGCGATTTAAACGAGGACATTGTTCCGGTGTAATTACACAGTTTAGCATCATAGATTATAACCAAAAGGAAGGAGTCCTTCCCGTCTCGGGAATATTACTTTCCCGTTTGCAGTTTAAGAGACACTTAATGAGAAAGTAATAATTAAGTCATGCTCAACTCTACATTTTACATTGAGGATGGCGTAACAGGGTACGGCATACTACCGTACCCTTGTGTAGGGTTTATGTTTGAGGGAATTCTATAGCAAATGTGGCCGTGCCAGATTGACCACTTACAGCGGGAGTAACGGGATATGTGCGCTCTTCACCATTACCAAGATCCAGTGACAGCGATTTAGTTTCACCAGGCTGGACCGTAACTCCGGCAACCGTAACGCCGAACTGGGCGTTTTTCTGAACAGTCAGGGTTCCGTTTAACTGTCCGGTAATGATAGAACCGTCCTGACGACGCAACACACTGGTTCGGATGATGGCCAGCGGCGTGTTGTCCGTTGCTTTCAGTGCTACGGCTGTGGCCAGCGTCTTGAGATTATCCAGCATAATCAGGTTAGCTGGCTGGTAGGTAAAATTAAGCGTTTTAGTGGTCCGGTTACCTGATTCGTCAATAGCCAGAGCCTCCAGATGATACATCTGTCCCGATTCGTCAGTATTGGGGAAGATTCTGGGGTATTCAGGAATAAAGACATCCTTGGATAGCGGCGTGAATGCAAGGGTGACCTTTTCAGAGTTAGGTCCACCAGCGAGCTGAAGCGATATCAGGGAAGCATCCCCAGAGGCATCAGTAACGCTTATGCGTAGGTTCTCAAGCCCTTTAACCAGTTTTCCTTCTGCGTCTGCGCCATTAAAGCTGAACGCAATAACCGGAAGCGTTGAGTCAATTTTCAGCGGTGCATTAAGCGTTTTGGTTCCTGTGTTTCCAACAAGATCCGTGGCAGACACGCTAACAACCGTATAATCCCCGTCCGGTAGACCAGCGTATGAGAAAGTGGCGTTTTTGGTTTTATAATCGCTTTCACTGACAGTCACAGGCTTCAGGGTGAAAGTTTCCCCCCGGGCATTTTTAAGGGTGGCTTCGAAAACTTTGGTATCCCAGTAGCTGATGTTCCAGGCGTTGACGCGATCATTATCGGTGGCCGTCATAGTGATTGTCTTGGAGGCCTTGTTTACCTGAGCGACATTAACCACCGGTGGGTTGTTATCCCAGATAACCGTAAAATTACCAGCAAGCGCATCGAATATGCTGTCACCATCTTTTCCCGAGTAAAGATGCAGATACTCAAATCCTTTGTCACTGGTGTAGTTGAAGTTAACCGTCATCTCGCATGAACTTTGTCCGACAGGAATAGTGCAGAACCAGGCTGCATTTTTTACCGTTCTGAACTTTTGCACGTATGGTCGGGGTTCTGCGGTTACCTTTATGCGGCTAATGGTGGCGGTTTTAACGCTGATTGAGGCCTGAGTTAACCACTCACTGGTATCACTCCGGTACATCTCTTTAGCCACTATCTTCGGGGCTATTTCCATCGCCGGGGCTGGAGTGAAGTTGAGGGAGTTATGATGAATTCGTCTTACTCCTCCCGCCAGAGTCTGAAATTCATGATAAGTATCCCCCACATTTGGATATATGTATTTGAAAGTATAGATATTATAAGTGCTATCGGACGTCTGGAAATTCGAGTCCGCCCAGCCATATTTGGAACCGTTAACAGCAGTAAAGTCACTTTTCTTCCTTAATACCCGTACGGAAATAGGGTTCTGGAAGACGGTCATGCCAGACTGATAGGAGACCCATGATCCGGTAGTGGCGTCCTGCACCTGGATGATATCGTCAGGCTTAACCCGATCAATTACGCTTCGGCGGCTTAGTTCGCTCCTGTTTCCCGCTTTGTCATAAAGGTAGATCCCCACTTTATATTCAGAGCGGTTTTCCGGTGCCAGGGCATTGCTGCTTGCGTCGGCGACTTGAACGGTTACGCTACCTTCCACTGTATTAATTTCCGCTGGCTTTTTACGCTCCACTCCAGCGGCATCGGTTATGAAATATTCAGCATTAGCAAGCCCGGAACCTTTATCACTCAGTCCATTAAAGACCAGTGCCTGGACGCTGGCGTACTGCATACCGGCTGGTACTGAAGTGAAGATCGCTTCGCTGCCAAAGTTCCACCCATTTCTCGTATAACTTATGGTACCCGTTGCCGGAGGCGTTCGGTCAATTGCAAGCGGGTAATCCTGCCGGGAGACCTCCTTCCCTTGCAAGTCGGTAATCACCTCTCTGAGGGTGAAGCTATCTTCTCCCATCGCTGGTACGGTCAGAGTCTTGCCGTAATAATCAAAGCCTGTCGAAGATGTGGTACGGTCATCAACGGTAACCAGGCTGCTTTTCGTGCTCCAGATGAGGCTCCCGTCACTTTTCAGCAGACTGAGCGTAATATAACGGTCCAGACCGGAAATAACGGCAACGTCAAAGCTCGTTACCGGATTAATCCATACGGATGCAGGCGATACGGTCTTTTTAACGTTCAGGGTATCTTTAAAGCTGAATTCTGCGATTTCAGCGGAAGCTCCTGCGCTGAAACCTGCAAATGCAATAAGCAGGGCTAGTTTGATTTTCATGGGTTGTCTCCTGATCAGGTTCCCCATGATACTTTTTCAGTGTTCGTGATCTTTTCGGGAAAATAGCTATTTTTGATGTTTTTCTTTTCTGCCCGGCGGGACTTTTTTTGTTTACGTGAATGCAACAAAACCAGAAAAGTTACTTTTTGATAGGGTAAAATTAGGTTTCCCTAATTTCCAGAAGCAAGCGAAAGCAGAACTAGCTTAATAGCCATTAAGAACGCCATACCTATTGATAAATAACGCTCCTTACATTTAATGATTTGAGCATTTAAAAATGAATTAGCGAAAGAATTTTGGTTTGCTTTTTATTGCATGAGTAAAACAGTATTAATAATCCGGAGCCATTAGAACGTACTCTAAAGACTCCGGTATACAGATATCTTGCCAGTAAAAATGGCCTTACTCCTCATCATCCCCCAGCGCTTTTTTGATGGCGCGGCGGCGGGCTGCATCACCTACACGATATCCGACTGAATATACGTCATTCAACCGGCGCAGAATAAGATTTATTTCCTCATCCTGAATGTAGGCAGGTAAACACAGAACCACGTCGCCATCTTCATCATAGACTCGAACAACTTCCTTCTGCCCATCTCGCTCGCGAATAATCTGGACATGCTGAACCCTGGTGTATTCTGGGTTTACGCTCATTTTAAGTATCTCTCTGTAATTGTTGTTACCAGTTAGCTATAAGCCGGATAATTCTGGTATTCAGTGTTCTGCACAGCAATCGCCTGCTCGTGGATCATTGACACTGCCAGGCGGGCTTTAACTCGCTTGCTGGTGAGAAAACGCTTCACTTCTTTAAGTTCGCTGCCAGCCGACAGCATATTGAAGACATGCTGTTTGAGACTGTTGTTATTTTTGGCCACTTGTTTCTCCATCATCTTTGTACATGGTTATTTCAGGCTGGCCTGCCAGATCACACACGTTATCCATATGCTTTTGGACCCAGTCTGTTAGACCCAGACCTTCGGCCTTTGCCTGATTGACGTAACGCAGTTTACGTTCAGGGGTAACCCGCATCTGTAGTTGTGCCGTCGCTGGAACCGCCTCTTTCAGGGCGTTAAGGCCCCTCTGATCACGGGCCTGAATTGATGGTTTACCGCTAGGCATCTGATGTATCGCTCTCCCGGCGAGCGGTGGACAGCTCTATTTCTTTTGCGATAGCTTTATCTATGGCATCCAGCTGCATGGCAAACTTGATTTCAAGCGAACAGCGTAATGCCTTCAGGGCGCGTTCTTTGGTGCTGTATTGTGGTATGCCGTTCTGGCTACCATTCATGCCTCGCATGCGGCGGGAGGTTGCATCGACAACCTCTCCCTCTTCCCGTGTGCCGTGAACCGTAGTTCCGCTCCATGTCGGATAAACAGTGCCAGTGGCGGTGTTGAAGCTCCAGCCGTTTTGGTATTCCCCCGAGACCTCTGGTACGGGCATATCGCGTTCAACGCCATAGTCAGACCAGCGTAAAGCGCGGTTTATTCTGGCCTGTGCCACCAGCTCATCATACGCGGCTTGTTCTTTTTTATTCATCGCCATTTAGGGCAATCTCCTTAGAGGGGAATTAGGTGTTATATCGGTACGTAAGTGCTTTTCAGGCCTAATCTCTGACAAGGCCTGATGTGCCAGACTGCCGTTGCATTCACCGTTTTATGGCGGTTGACAGAGCCTCATTAAGAGCCGCAATTAGCTCAGGCGAAGTCGGCTCCAGATTTTTGGAAGCGTTCAGCAGCTCCTGAAGTGAAGAGATTTCCTTTGGCTCCACCTGGTTTGTTTCAGGTGCCGTTTTTTGCACTTCATCCAGTGTACGCTGTGCACCGTTATCCAGCACCAGCACCCCCCCGGCACGAATTTCTGAAATGGTGCGCAACGTATACATCAATTTATCCCAGACACGGCTACCAACCTCGAACCCGGAATCAGCTACTTTTTCTTCATTATGCTTTTGAAAAATTTCTTCTAACCAAGTGGTGAAGCGCTTTCCAAAAGTATTGGCGGCTAAAGAAGTGCAGGAATAAACCTGTTCGACCTGTTTTGTTCCATTTTTATCAGTGAATGTAATGAGACCGATTCGGCCACTGTTAACAGTGTAAAAGCGAGGTTGAAAGCCAGCTTTGAGAAGGTTTTCAATAGCTGAAAAAAAATCTTTTTTGAGCATCGGTTTCAAAATGGTTTTCCTTTTATGCCCGGTGCCGCCGGGGCGGTGGCGTTAAATATACGCCATGTAAGTAAATTAATTTATACCCATTTGATTGTCAATACAAACAAAAAAACAAACCATGTTTATTATTTTATCAACGATGCTATTTTAAAGTCCGTCTAAAATAAAAAACCAAAAAGTTAAATTTGAAGCCGTCCTTCCTAAATTCATTTCTTGCGCATATTAGCACCCTGCTTTAAGTAAATAATTTTTGAAAAAGTTGTCTGGAGGTTATTAGCTCGTGCATCTGGATTGGTAATATAAAGCCAACACAGAAAAGGAAAACAAAATGTATAAATTAGTATCTCCTCGTGAACTGACTGAGATTATTACCGGTTTACTGCTTAAACCTGAACTCCTTGGTGAGCTGGACTCACCAGAAAAGCATCGGATGTTTATGGCAGATTTAGGCCGCGTGGTGGCCGAACATTGTGGAGGTCTGGTAAACAGCGTCGTCTTGCCAGGAACAGAAGTTACAGTGTCGGATGGGTTACCGCTTAATGGCCAGCCGGTACGTTATCTCGGAATCAAAGAGAACATCCCTCACCTCCTTGTAGAGCCTGATGCTTCCTTACCTTCGCTCGCTAAAAACGTCTGGATGTATGCAGATCCTGAAGGCTGGAAAGAACATTTTGGAGCTGAGGAAGACTGCCTTACTCCTGAAATGATGCAGCTGTTCCGTAAAGGTATCCAGGCTCTTCAGAAAGAGCATGACACCCCTGAAATTAGCCTCACACTTCAGGACTGGCGCCTGGAGGAGGAAACACTGCCAGAAGAGGACAGTCAGGCCTATCAGGTCAGCGTTACCGGCCAACATAACATCCACTGTGAAGTTGTTAACAAGGAAGGTAACCCCTGTTTTGGTGTCATGTTCGAAATCGATCAGGGTGTGCCTGCCTTACACATCAACACCGGCGGGGATATGTTGCTCCACATTCATTGCGCCCATAACGGACTCGTTCTGACCCCTGATGCAAGCGGTCAGCGATTTGATAAGGCTCCCGTTGACCGCTTCTCTTATAACAGCCCATCCCTGCTGTTGTCTGCCGACTAACCAAGGCCAAATCTGAATTGTCCCGTTTAAGTAACCAACCCGCTGCCGCCAGGCGGGTAAATCCTCTTAATGGAGTTTTAATGCAAATCTCAACTGAAGTTCTGAACGTCTTATCTCGCTGCCGTGCTGAAGGGAACTTTCTTTTCCTGGCCGACCAGCTCGACCGCAGCATTTATGTTAAGACAAACAAAGTGCTCGAAGCCGCCGGTGGCAAATGGAACCGAAAAGAGCAGGCACATATTTTTACGGCGGATGCAGCTGAGCGTATCGAGCAAATCATTCTGACAGGTTCGGTTGACATCCCACGAGATCTGTTCAATTTCTTCCCTACACCTGAGAATTTAGTCACAGATATGGTTCTACGCGCTGAACCAGCTGCCGGGGAGCGTGTACTGGAGCCAGAGTTTGGTGATGGCCGCATTCTGAAAGCCTTAAAACTGGCGGCTCCGGATGCATTGATTACCGGGATCGAATTGAACGATGAGCGATTCCTTGCAGTGAAGAACGATAGTGTCCTTAGCACAGGAGTCGAGCTGGTGCATACCGACTTTCTTGGGTACCAGCCCGATGAAACTTTTGATGTTATCGTTATGAATCCACCATTCCTTAAACGCTCTGACGTTAAACAAGTCATGCATGCCATCGCAATGCTCGCTAAGCGAGGTCGCTTACAGGCCATTCTGTCAGCTGGGGTATTGTTCCGGGAAGACACACTGACAAAAGCGCTCAGGGAGCGAGTCAAACAACTTGGCGGACAAATTTCGCCTCTTCCGGATGATACATTTAGGGAGTCCGGAACAAAGGTCAAAACAGCCCGCCTTGAAATTGATCTTCGCCGCTAACTGACAAGCAACCGGAAAGAAATCTTAATACGAGTAGCCGGTTAAAGTTACCTGACCGGCTTAACTGACTAAATCAATAAAGAGTGAACAGAAATGACGCATACTGCCGTTTCTCAGGCTAATAGTGCTTTGCAGCTACCCACGGTGGAGCATGTCTACGCTCTTCTGAAAGCAAATTGTAAACCTGACCGCTTTGACGGGCGTGACGGACCCGTGTGGGGCCAGGAATACTCGTGGAATCTGGCAAAAGATCGCTTACAGGATCTGGAGAAATACGGTAAGGCATATGTCTCCCGTCATGAAGACCGTATGGGGGAAGGATTTAGTTTTGGTCCTGACCTGTTAATTATTCGCTAACGCTCCTAATGCCTGATGATATGGTAAGCACAACTGGAAAAATATGTTTTCAAAGCCTATGACCACTTTCACACCAGAACGTATTGAACAAATTTTGGAATTTGCCGAGGGTAGTAACCCAAGCGAAGCAATGAGTCTCAGAGCTGACGAAGTTGCTGTACTGGCACGTATTGGAAAGGCAGTTATGTCGATTGCGCCTGTTTATCAGTGCGAGTTTTGCCACCATGACGCAACCGGGCAACTTCAGTGGCACTGGGAAGATGTGAACAAAGCTTTTTATGATAAATACGATCCAGACAGACGCGGAAGACGTCGAATCCTCTATACCGCCCCGCCGATGCCTTTAGTTTCGGCTGACCTGCTTAACATGGCTTCATCTGCTATTGAAGACTTGCTCACTAACAAAGACAGAAGTGGTGCGGGAATGTGGAATGACATTCCAGAACAGCTACGACGCGCAGCAGAACTGGTAATGGATAATAGCCGGGCCGCTGAAACAGAAGCGATGCTGATGCGTCTTTATGTAGAATGTGACACAGGTGAGCGCAGGGGCAACGGCACTCAATCTGGCGTAGCAATGCCTTCTTGGCAAACCGTTGAAGAGGCACGTGTGTTGCTAGGGGTGAAATGATGCAGTTCTCGCCAGGGCAGTTTGTAATTCACAACAAGAAGCGCCTTGCGGAACGAAGGTAGACGTACTGACTGAGGTTCACTCCCCTCTCGACTGGTGGCGTAATGCCGCCAGGTTTTGATTCATATATGCCGTCCGTTAACGCATTTATATCTGACATACCTAATTTATCCTGATTCTTTTTTACACAAAGTAAAAGCATCACTTAATGCGATATGTGGATGCCGATAGTTTCAGGCTAATGTTATAAGTTTTGCAATCGTTGCCAGTTTGGACACCACAGAAATGTCAGATGTAATTC
This sequence comes from Enterobacter sp. FUJ80071, assembly GCF_038739915.1. Classification (NCBI taxonomy): domain Bacteria; kingdom Pseudomonadati; phylum Pseudomonadota; class Gammaproteobacteria; order Enterobacterales; family Enterobacteriaceae; genus Enterobacter; species Enterobacter sp. FUJ80071. The sequence goes on along the minus strand of NZ_JBBXKH010000002.1, from coordinate 325,320 downwards.
CAAAAAGAAAGATTTCCGTCCTGAACGCACAATAAGGTTTGTCGAAAGGCAAATTATAGATTTGTAATTTCGAGCACCATATGGAGAAGTTTTTTATACTTTTACGAACATAGTGACCTTTAGGAAAAGCTTAAAATAACACCAAACCTAAAGGGGAATAAGAATGAAACATCTCGCTTTTATTACTGCTGTAGCCGGACTCGGTATGTCTGTTCAGGCCCCAGCTCAGATATATGAATCGGCCTTTAAAGACACGAACGGTATTGAGATCCACGCCCCGTCTTCTCGTCTTATGCTTAATCCGGCATCACCGGTAACTTTGACACTTATTTCAGGTCTTGATCGTTTCGTTAATGTCAAAGTCACGAAAGACACTGGAACTGTCATTCTTAATACTACGACTACACGGACGGGTGTATCAGACCGACTAACAGCTGCTGACGGTAGTGAGTTCTACGGCAAAAAAGTAACTTTGCCTGCTTTGGGTGAAGGCAAATTTGTCGTTCAGATAAACGTGTTAGATCTCAATCAGAAGCCTGTAGCGACCTATAACTATAACTGGCTAATTGATGTCACCCCTCCAGCGGCAAATGCTCTTACCGCTAATACTGGTTCTGGCTCTACCGCTGGTGACGTGTGGAAGCTTGGATTAGAGGCAACGGGGCAGTATGACTTCACCTCTTCGGGCGTAAGTGATGCAAATGGTATTGATAAGGGCCTAATATATATTTACAGGCAGGACGGTAGCCTCTACAGCACTACACAGATGCAGTATGACGTATCCGGCCAAAAGATGTACCACACTTACTCTAAGAATTCAGTTAAGGGAACCGGAATACCAGACAGCAACCTGGATGAAGACTTTACTGCAAAAGTTGTTATCTTCGATAACGCAGGTAATAGCCGAACGCTGCCAACTCAAAAATTTCGCTACGACAACACGCTGGGTGAGATGACACTGTGGGCCGTTCATGATCCAAATACGTCTTCCAGCGTCGTACCCGGGGTTTCTAATTATCCGGCTTACAAAGCCGGTATGGTCGTTAACGAAAACCCTATTCGATTAGTCTACCGGATCCCAAAATCTAACTACCGTGCTTATTCAGAAGGTGGGCTTCAGTTCATCAATCAATATTCCGCCCCCAAAGAGATAGCTGTAGACAGCACTTATGCTTATGTTGAAATGACTCTTCCCTATGGCTCAATTAATGGGGATATGGCTCGTATGGCGAACTTTGGCCAGTGGGGAGGGTATTATCCGTCATACAGCCTCGTTCTAAACCCATCTGCAAACCAAACGCCTGCATTTGCGGGTACCTGGGTAGATTTCCTCGATGATAAGGGGAACTGGGTTAAGTGGAAGGATTTTGAGAGTGTGGCTTCATCACGACTGCCAATTAAAATTTCCCGACTTCGTTTTAACGTTGAAGCCCGGCCCTTTGCACAAGAGATCGGCGGTAAGGCGACCTGCACCATTCCGGCAGGAAAAACCTCGTGTGAAGCGCCTGAGACGTTTGATATGGCCTTGGGTACCCAGGGCTACAATAGGATCCTTTACTTCGTTCGCAGCATCAGCAATCCCATTTTGCGGTCTGAGCAATGGATTATGACACGCTGGAACAATAAACAACTGCCGGTAATAAACTCGATATCATATGACGAGACTAACAAGCAGCTGGATGTACTGGCGTCACTTGAAGGCGATGGTAACTGGTTCGACTCGGTCTCATTGAGGGAATTTTATCTTTCCGATAAGAACACCGGTACCCGGATGTCACCCACAGGCGTAATCAAATCTCGTATCTCAGGTAACTACACGATTGCTTATGATTTATCCCGTCAGTCTGAAGGAAAATACAACGTTGAGGTCAACATCAGGGACTTCTTCCAGAACCAGACCAATAAAACTTTCGGAGAAATTGCTCTGGATAACACTCCTCCGACAGTGGCCATAACATTCGACGGAAAGCCGGTAAAAGACGATACGGTAGTGTACGGCCTGGAGAACCTCAGGATCGCTCTGGCAGATAATCTGACAACCCCGAGGATAACCCGTCTTCAGCTCGTAGGTGGCCCCACAGCTGATAACGTTGAGCTTACGTGGTCACCGGCAGGCAAAGATACATACATGCCTGAGTATCCGAGGCTGTTCCCAAATTTCGAACCATCTGAAAATTATTCAATTAGCGTAACAGTTGCCGATAGTCAGTCGAATACCAAAACCTATACTCAGAAGTTCAGTTATCTACCGAATAACCTTGTGCAGTTACATAATCTACGCACATTATCGGTCAGTTCGCCTCTCAAAACGACAGATGGCGTACCCCTTGCGTACCTGTCCACTAACGTTCTGCGTAAGACAAATGGAGAAATTGCTAAAGGGGTCCAGAACGCAACGCTGACTGTGCGGAAGGATGCAGCCTTCGGTATTAAATTTAACGGGGCACAGGCGGCTCCAGGTGAGTCAGTTGAGGTGCAAATAGATATGGGCCAGGGGGATAATCTTCTGTTACCCGTTTATCCTTCCGAAAATGGGAAAGTTGGCACCTCAGAATTCATGATTCAGATCGACGAGTTGAAGTAACTACCCGGAGCCGACAGTAAAACTGACGGCTTCAATTTTACTGCCCTCCTTGACTCCGATCAGCCAGTACGTCTTCAGAGATTCGCAAGGAAGAACCGAAAGAAAAGTTACTTTAATCGTACGTTTCCAGCGATGCTTTTAAAAGACAATGCACACTCGTTGATTACGACAATGGGAGTGAGTGTCGAAACCCTTGAGTAAGGATACCCGGTAAATATACAGCCCCGGGGATCCTCTTCCTTCAACCGGGGATGACAACGGTAGTGAGTCCGGCAACTCACTCCCGTTGTCACTTCTCTGACATATCGTCATACGAGCTTACTCAAGTGCATCCACAAAGATGGGATCGTTTTGAATCTAAACTGGTACTGGTTAGCCAGTCACTTGCATCTATTCCCCCGTCGATACTTAAGTGACAATTGTAGTGATCTGCAATACTGGTGTCTCAGAAACACTGACGACGGTAGAGACTCAATACCCTAACCCCTGACAACAGGAGTGAGCTTAGAGGTGTTACGCTGCTGTCACTTAATGCTTGGGAATTGCCTGACTCACAACCATTGTCATCCGGAGCTACTGATTAACGTTGAACCGCTGGACTTTAATGACAGTGGTAGTGATGGATAGGCTCATTTCCATTGTCGTCATTTTATCGGACAAGCCTCTTCGTCCTACAGGTTTAAGCTGACAATGGTAGTGATTGGATGATCTCACTACTGTTGTCACTCAGTTCTTTGAGCGGACCCTTCCCTCGGTTGGTCGGCATTAACAACGGTAGTGACTCGATTGGCTCACTGCCATTGTCATCGTGTAAATGACGTACCTTATCAGCTCAGCTGAAAGCAATGACAACGGAAGTGACTCTAATTGCTCACTGCCATTGTCGTCGTGTCTATTGAGAGCCTTATCAGTGCACCTGAAAAGCAATGACAACGGTAGTGATTCTAATGGCTCACTACCGTTGTCACCGTGTGTATTGAGAGGATGGTCCACTTAACTGGACGTCTATGACAATGGTAGTGACTTTAATAGCTCACTACCATTGTCGGCGTGTGAATTGAGAGGATGATCAGCTCAGCTGTACGGCCATGACAATAGTAATGACTTAATGAGCTCACTACCGTTGTCACCCTGTTAATTAAGAGGCTCATCTGCTCTTCTGGAAGGCTATGACAACGGAAGTGACTTGCTGGGCTCAGTGCCATTGTCGCCGTATGAATTGAGAGGATCATCCGCTCTTCTGGATGGCAATGACAACGGTAATGACTTAATAGGCTCACTACCGTTGTCATCCTGTAAGTTAAGAGGTTGATCTGCTCAACGGGACGACTATGACAACGGTAGTGACTTGCTGGGCTCACTACCATTGTCACCCTGTGAATTGAGAGGTAGATCCGCTTAACCAGACGTCCATGACAACGGTAGTGACTTTCTGGGCTCAATACCGTTGTCACCCTGTGATTTAAGAGGTTGACCCGCTCTACTGGACGGCCATGACAACGGTAGTCACTTTCTGGGCTCACTACCGTTGTCGCCACATAGAATGAGAGGAGCATCAGCTCAGCTGAACGGCAATGACTACAGTAATGAGCTGGATGAAGCATAACCATTGACATCTGGCCCAACCGGAAGCCGTATTCGCCAATCCAATCGAGATTCACAATGGCCGTGACTCGCCGCATTAAGTTCCGGTGTCCTCCCAAAGCTGAACGCACACTCGGAGGACAATGACAATGCCAGTAAGGTACACATCATTACCATTGTCACTATAGCTACCAGAGAAGCCGGGATTTGAATGTCGATGGTAGTGAGTGGGTCAACTCACTGCCATTGTCACCCCGTTACGATATTTTCCGTTGGATGTACTGGCCAATGAAGTAAAGCGTAGAAACCGGGTGTTAACAGGTGACTCAGGAGAAAGCGTTGAATTCGCAATCTCGATCTACATAGGGTGGTAGAGAACAATGACAACGGTAATGACTTTTGACTCATTACCGTTGACGTGAAAGAGCGGGCTGGGACTAACGAAAATCGAAGAAGTAATTTAGCACCCGGAGCCTGAACCGCCGGGTTAACTTTAGCTGGCGTTGCTGTTCTTTTTCTGGCTTCGAAGACTACGAATATAGCGCAGTTCTTCAGCGGTTAAATCATGGACGGTAAGAACATCATCGCCGTCTATCGGGTCAGCTGGTGGGCATAACTCACCTTCTAAAACAGAAGACCCTGAGTTCTCTTCTTCATCTTCAACCACTTCTAAAGGAGGCTGAGTATTGTTCAAATTCAGATCGGGATCCCGCTTATGAATCTGGAAGTATACTTTTCCGTCTTTCTTAATTTCGGTGTACTGGAGGTATCCTATCGATGCCAACTCTTCAAGAGCCTTTCTCACGGTAGCATTCTGACTATTTGCTCGTGTTTTGAGGTTCAGACGATTTTTCAGCCGAGTAAGGGATATCGGTATAGGATTTGGCGGTAATGACTCTATGAACGTATAGAGAGCCTGGGCGCTTTCCTTCTTGGCCAACTCCTTAATTGCCTTCAGCTGCATCAAAACCTTATGATCGTATTGATAGAGCTCGAAAATCTTAGGATCAACCTGAAGGACAACCTGATCTGATTCCGGGTCTAACAGGGCAGACTGTACCAGATGCGTTGTATAGACTTTGGACGAGTTATTACTGGTGAACGACAAGGTAACGGATGCTAACCTGCGTAAGGAGGCGTCTATACGTTTTCTGGACGCTGTAGATGAGCGATAATTTTCAGGCGTACATAGCTTGAGGAATTCAGTGAATTTTAAGCTTATCGTGTCATTGTTAATCGGATGATTGGCATAGGTTCGAATGATGCCCATCCACGTCTTAAAATCTACTGACATATCAAGACGCTCACCGACAATTGAAATATTGGTGAACCCCTCGCTCTCCATTAAAGAGAGCGTCTGTAACTCTTTCGTTGCGTCAAAGCCAACCGTTTTATATTCCCGATTTTGACGCCCCACACTCTTTGGTGATGGGACGAACAGCCCGAGCCGCATCAAAGCAATAGACTGCACCGTACGGTTGCTGTTAGGACGCAAAATGATGTCTTTACCTGATTCTTTCTCTCTAACAGAGAAAGCCCTGGTGACCAGGTCCTGCTGCTCAGTATCTTTCTCTTTAGTCATAATAAGTTATCACTGAATGTGTAAACAGATTGGTGAATAGTAAGCCCCAGCGAACTCTATGTCACTGGATGGATCATTGTGATGATCCATATCTGTGCATAAGTTCTACCTAAAAAAACGACTCCACTCATTAAAACTTGGCAAAAACTCTTTGCATACAATGACCTGCAACTCTTATCAACAACGGATCAGATCAAGTTAAAAAGATCTAATGAAAAGTCACTACTATTGTCGCTCTGATCACTACTGATGTCAAAAAACTCATTACCAACGTTATAATAATCACTACCAATGTCAAAATAATCACTACTGTTGTCACTGATCACGTCTCAGGCCTTGTGCCGTCTGGCCTGGAGGCAGCGGGGATCTCTTTTGATCTATCAGGAACACTAAGGTACTAATTATTGGAACTACCTTGTGGAAAATGGGGATAAATAAATGCTTAGTTCTTATACAGGTCTCAACTTGCCTCCCTGATAAAAACTGTCGTCAAAGCTAAATCACAGCCACAGGCATTTTCGGTGGATAAATTTTTGAGAAATAGAAGCATACATGCAGACTCGTGTCGCAAGTAATTGAAAGTAATAATTTATTTAAATAATGCGAGTCACCTTACCTTACAGTGGAAGTTTAAGTCTAACCTCACTACCATTGTCACTTAAAATCATTACCAACGTCGAAATAGTCTCTACCATTGTCTTTTAAGTCACTCCCGTTGTCACTTATGTCGCTACTGTTGTCAGTGACAATGCTCCAGCCCAGTAACCATGCGGCCTACAGCGTACCGGGATCTTCTTTGTACTCTCTGGCACCTTTGGGATCATTTATTGGATCTACATGAGGGATAAAATCTTTTGACGATTTCGTAGTGCAGTTATACCAGCGACTTAGCAAGACAAAAGCTGCAATTTAGTGACGAGTTACTAGTCTGCCCAACAAGAGCAATGCAGAGAAGATATGTGGTGAAATGACCATGGTAGTGAGTCTAATCACTACCATGGTCCGCAGTAAGCGTTACTTACGCAATGAACGTCGGACTGATTTGCAACAACATGGGCTACGGCGCATCAGAAGACGGCCGTTGTGCTTCAGCAAAACAGCCCTGCTTTATTTTAATTCTTCAATGTTAATCATGAACTCAGATCTGCCTGTAAGGCCGGATACAGCAGGGAAAATAGGAAAGCTACGGCTGTCCCCGAGCCCCAAATCCAGTTGAAGCTCTTTGCTTTCACCTGGCATCGCAGAAACACCATTTACAGTCACGCCGAATGCAGCGTCCTTACGGACAGTAAGCACTGCGTCCTGAAGCCCTGTAGCGATTGAACCATCCTTTTTACGCAGCTGGCTGGCATACAGAACAGCCAGAGGAGTATTGTCAGATGTTTTGAGAGAAGCATTGACAGCTAAGGTTTTCAGATTCTCTAGCCTGACGAGATTGTTTGGAAGGTAGTTAAATTCGACTGAGCTTTCTTTAACGTTGTTCATCTCATCTTTGGCCTGAACTGTGAGAGTGTATGTTTCGCCTTCATTAAGAGACGGAAAGATCTTGGGATAATTAGGTGCATACAGGTTGTTTCCCAGATTCACCCAAGACAATTCCACCGCATCAGAAACAGGGCCACCGCGAAGAGTCATACGGCTTAAGGATGGTTTAGTTAGAGCATCGGTGAGCTGTATACGGACGTTCTCCAGCCCATATACTGTTACGTTTTTGCTGATCGGTTTTCCTTCGTAGCTAATACTTACAGATGGTGCTGTATTATCAACGACAACAGTTTGATAAGGGAGGTTACCGGTATTGTTGAATGTATCTTGGGCATTAATTACCACGTTATAACTGCCTTCTGGTACCTCTTTCATGTTGAACTCATACGTGTAGTTCCCAGACGCCATATTTCTACCTGTTTGTTTGCCGGTTACGCTTATTTCTGCGTTGTTACGGTTTTTATCTGACAACCAAACTCGATTTACATAAACATGGTCGAAATATGAACCATCTCCAGGTTGATTCACGTAAACCTGGAGAATGTTGGTGGTTTCAATGTAATCAAATCCAGTGACGGAGGGACCCAGTGTATGCCAGGCTATATTCTCCCATATAGGGGCAAAGAAGGTTGCTTCGGTGGTTGACCTTACTTCATAGCCACTATGAAGATAGCCGGTAGTGCCATTTATAATATCCTGGGGCAAAGAGACGGTACAGGTTGTTGAGCCAGCTGGAATACTGCATGTTGCTCCGCCAGTGATTTTTTGATCATATGGCCTAGCCTGTACATTGAACCGGATATTAGTAAGTTTTATAGGCATATCAGATGCCTTGAACAGGTTCCAGTTTACGCTGTTGAACCATGTTCCATCAGCCTTTTGTCGTTCTATGGGTGAACTTCCCCAAGCCGGACTCTTTACAGAGGCAGGATCCCAGTTGAGCCAGCTGGCATACTGACCAAGATCTCCTCCAGACCATTGATATGTATTCACAGGTCTATAGTAGTTTCCATCTAAGGCACCCTGTGGCAGCTTAACTTCCACGTAGACATAGGTGGCATCTTCGGAAAGGACCTGTACTCCGCCATAGTTATTGGTAATGCTCATGCCACCATTTCGATATGGCTTCCAGTTAGTTCTTGGGATACGTATAACCAACTTGTAGGGGTTTTCCAGCACTGTAAGGCCTCGTTTAAACGGGACGTATCCCGAAGAAATGCCGGGTACAACACTGGTGCTTACACGTGAGTCATGAACTGCAAATGGCGTAAATTCTCCCATTTGATCGTCATATAAAAACCGCTGGGGAGGAATGTTAAGCGTATTTCCTGCCAGGTCCGTAACGATGAAATTGAAGGTGAATTCTTCATCAAGATCACTTGAGGGCATGCCAGCCTGGGTGTTCATATCTTTAATCCACGGATAGAACGCACGTTTATTGGCTGTGTCATAACTCAGGTTATTGTCGGAGACCACAGAACCATTACTTCGTTTAATGACAAGACGGATCTTGGCAATTCCACTAGCATCCTCAATACCGTCTGCAAATATAGAAAACTGGCCACTACCGCCTCGGCCCAACTCCCAAAGTGGCCCAGAAAGTACCATGTCGTAACCTGCGTTTTGACTCGGATAAATACTCTTATAGCGTGGAGGAGTTGTATCAACGATGAAATGATAAGTAGATGTGCTCACTACAGTCTGGCGAATATCCAGAGTTTCATTGACTACAGTAAAGGTCCCTTCTCCGAGCGCCGGTAGAACCATATCCTTTCCATAGTATTCTGTTCCATCGGCAGCAACGATACGATCTGCAACGCTCGTTTTGGTCGAGACGGAGGAATACATAACCTTTTTATCGCTGTCTCGTGTGACCGTCACTCGCTCGTACCGATCAAGACCCGATATCAAGTTCAGAGTCAAAACACCAGCGGGATTAAGATATGTTTGTGTTGCAGGCTTAATATTCCGAACAGCCTTATTGGTATCTGTAAATGAGTAGCTAAATACCTGAGCATGTGCCGAAGATACAGTAGCAAGGGCAGTTGCAACCATGCAGCCAATTAGAGTTTTACGCATATGATGCTCCGGGAATAGGTTATAGCCTTATTCTACGGATTCAGCCTACAAGGTCCGGTCGGATAAAGTGATAATTTGCCTGTTAAAAGAGACATCAAGTGAGAAAGCAACCAACGTACAGAATGCAAAATGGCGGCAGTGCATCTGGATGACGCAAAAGTAACTTTTTGTACCCACTTTTTTGGATTTTAGCCTTCAAAATGAGTATTCAACCAATCATAAAAGTAACTTTTGATAGACGCTGCTCCTTTATGTTTGCCAATTGTGCTGATATGTTTTTAAATTCAAGGAAGCGAGATTTTAAAAGCATCTGTTGAGTCAAATTTATGTAAAATAACAGGGTAACCATCACTTCTAGGTTGAGGAAACCCAATGTTATACATGCTCTTATGCTGTTTTCTGATGCTCAACAGTACATTCGTTATGTTCAGAGCAATGTCTGCAATAAGTAAAGGATCCGCTAAAGAAAACCGGTCTGAAATATCGCTGATAGTCCTAGCAACACTTGGAATTGCATCACCATTCATTGTCGCAATGATTACTATTAATGAAAGTATGACATCTAAAACAGTAACAGATTTTTCTTTGGGTGCTCAGTGGTCCGGAATGGTTTCAGCGGTAGCGCTAATGGGGTTATATGCTCGACGCGTTTGGAAAGAGAAGAAGTCCTTATTTACTGGCGCTTTCCTGGCCTCTTCCTTAATGGCCTTTATTTTTACTGACAGCCTTGTTTTCGTATCCCAGAAGGACACCGGCGTTCTGGCTACTTTCGTACTCGATAAAAACGCTGGAGATATTGATTGTAGTCGCCCGGCTATGATTGTCCATTACAGTAAAGGTGTTCCAACGGACTGGCGTTGCCCAACCAGTATCATGTTGATGGCGTATTCTTCATATCCTTTTTTACCTTGGCCTGAGTATAGCCATGGTACCAGCCAGTCTCTTACGGTTGTTATTGATACATTTATGGAAAACGCTGTTAATCTCAGTCAAAAATAATAAATAAACCTCTCTAGTGAGAGGTTTTATAAACCTGAGCCACCAATCTAATTAACTCTATATTTTTGTTTTAGCTTTTTTAAAGGTAGACTTACCGAATAAAACAGCAATTATAGAGCAAAGGCCTGGCGTTAGGACAAAAGCTAATAATGCACTGCCAAAACTTGTCATTTCAGGCACCACGAACCAGCTGATAGGCCACGTCAGGGCAGGTAAATTTAGCGGATCATAAAGCGCATGTAGAGCGCTTAACACACAGTAAAGTGCTAAAAAGCAAACTAGATAAACAACGATCCACATTTTAATTTGCTCAGCAATTTCAAATTTAGGACTGCCCATGCTTTACCTCAGTGGCTGAATATTGATGGTTAATATCTTTAATCACCCGTAAGCACTTAGTGCATACCTTAGTTCGATTTGTCTGCTTGTCCAGAGTGTATTTAACTTCAAGTTGACCTCCAGCATTAAGCAAAGTGAGCATCTCATCTTCTAACACGCTTCGGTAAATGGTCTTGTCCGAGAGTGTGCCCGGTAACGAGTACTCAACATAATTGTTTGAAACTCTTACCGATTTAGGGATTTTACCACTGAGCTGGATTTCATTCGTTGAAGGCATTACAGTTACTTTAATCACAGTTGCCGGTGACCAGAAATCCTGATAACGCACTTTATGAATTTTATCAGCTCTAAGGCCTAACCACACATTTCCGGCGATAAGAACAATAAGCAATCCATAAACTGATCGTCGAATGTTACGCCTTTTAATCACAATGTCCCCCATCCCTCAAATATCATTCTAAATAACTGCACCAGGATATCATGAGCGTAATTAAAAGAATTCTTCATAACCGGGGTTTTCAGTTGAGTTTGCGGACTCTTTACTTTGCGGTTTCTCGCCCTCTATTTGAGTATCCCTGACAGGTTTGGATTTACCCATGCTCCTCTGAAAGGTATCCATAACAAACTCAATATCTTCTTCTGGCAGGCTGGTGGGTTGGTTGCTCATAGGACTTCCTCTTGTTGAATACGTTCGGCGTACAGGATGCGAACCGAAACGGTCGTGTTTTCAAACTCGTTCTCAAAAACGTCCATCCATTCCGTCCGGAATTCTTCCCCCAGAAGGTTATCGAGCCCCTGAAGAGATAATGGAAGAACGGCTGCTAGAGATCCCCCGGCTGCGAGATGAGATGCAGCTGCCTGGAGATGCAGCCTGGCCCGGTTATCGGCAAAAGGTGGGTTCATCACGACATAATCAAACTTCTTCTGTTGATTAGACTTAGACCATGTGAGGAAGTCAGCTTCTGTCGTATCGTATCCCTTAGCCCGGGAGATAAGGCAATTCAAAGTATCAAGCTCGATGCCAGTAACGATCACACCGGCAGGGAATGATTTAAGCAAATCCGCATGGCCAATATTAGGCTCCAGGAGGGTATCCCCTTCCCCTGCACCGAGCAGGGAATATACATATTCGCTGATTCGGCAAGATGAAGGGTAAAACTGATGCGATACAATATCAGGCATCTCCCCTATCTGGCCGATGTAACGAATAACCTCACACGGATCATAGGAAAATGTCACATCGTATTTTGTTACTGTTGCCCCTAAGAACCGAAGGGTGTCAGCGGCAACACTCGAAGTTTTACGTTCGGCGAGAGACCCTAAAGATGTCCAGCAACTCCATTTATTGTCCCCGTCATTTTTAAACATTAGTTCAGAAAGCTGCATCCGGGTATCAAAGTCGATGCACTGCTTAAGTACAGGGAATGCCTCCAAAGATTTCTTGCTATGAGCCATGCGGTCGGCAGGTAATGCCAGCGGTACGATAGCTGATAAAATATTGTTAAGCCGCTCGGCGATATCAGGGTGGACGTCAATATGCATTGATCCATTTTTGTAAACCCTGAAACGAATACTGTTGCCATCGATGCAGATCCATTTTCTGAACCCCTCATGTTCGACCAACGCCTCAACCAATGATTTGGTGTTATGGATCGCCTTCACCTGTTCGCCACGGAAGAATGCGCATATAACGCGGAGCTCGCTCAGTGGTGAAATGCCAGACTCTTTAAAATCCACCCTTAATTTCTGCCAGGGGTATTTAGACGGCTCGCAAACTCCGGTAGTGATCATGCGGGTGGAGAACCCAAAAGCTTTGTTTGTCTTATGACTGCGGCTCAGAGACTGGAAGACGTCGTAAACCCTTTCTTTAATAAATTGATTGCGGTCATTAAGCAAAGCAACGACTGTGCCTACTACAGCGTCAGCTGTGAAATCAGGGATCACCTGAGGCGGCATAATATAGCGGTCGGCCGTAAACTGCTTATCCCATTCGTTACGTTTGGCATCCGACATGATAGGCAAAACATCAGTGAGTGCCATAACGCGTTTCCAGTATTCAGATCTCAGAGCGTTTTCCGCGAACAAGGCATCCGCTTCAGAGATACTGTGGTTGTAGCCTGAGAGATAAGAATAAAGTTTCTGGTGATTGTGGGTTTTGAACTGGACAGCCATGTGTTTCAACAAGCAGAGTTCATCATTATAGGACTCAACAAGATCCGCGATAATGCCGAGCTCTTTGCGCATATCTGGAAGAAATGTTTCAGAAGAGCTAACCACCAGGCTATGAGAGGTTGTTAAAGCCAGTACGCTGTGACCTGCATTATCGGGTTTAGCTTCAGAATCAAGAGATGACATTTTACCGGTCCTTTAGAAAAAACTTTTACCAGGATAGCAACGTCGCTCTGTAACCTAATAGGTTCAGTGACACGAAAAAGTTTTTTATGTCTCTGAATAAAACTTAAAGATGTCAACTCATAGAAAGAAGCAAAAAAAAAGCCCCGCATAAACGGGGCAAGAACGATACATGGAGGTTTAAAAAAGGCGGGCAAAAAGCCTGAATCCTTAATGACTCTGACAAAACCAACACTTTGCCAAAAGTAAATTATTCTGCGTCCGGCTGTGGGTCAGTATCCTGATCGGTCTCTTCCCCTGCCTTCTTAGCATTTTTTTTACGTGGGTATTTTGGCTTCTCACCATTAAGTTTTGCCTGACGATTCTCCGCACGGCGAAGCTGCTTGTTCTCTGATTCTGTGATCTCTTTTGAAAGATTTCTCAGCATCTCCAGAGTACTGCGGTTCAACGTAATGTTGATTTCTTCGTCAGCACTTGAATCTGTCATCTCCGGCAATTCAATATCCCCCAGTTTCTGTAATAAGCTGGTGGTGATGAGTTTGACGCCTTCTACGGCTTTTGTGGCAATAACCGGCGGAATCCGTGCTGGCTTGAAGTCTGAAGGTCTGACTCGTACCTGACCATGTTGGGTTTTTTTCACCGTGATGCCATTCGCATCGGCCTGCTCAAGTTCCGCGATCATCTTCTTGATACGTGAAATTGCTTCTGTTTCACCGAGCTCATCGATCAGTGAAAGCACGTTAACATACGAAATAGCGTCAGCATGAATCCATTTCTTGATAACAACAGAACAGGTTGTCAGGCGGATAAGAGAACTGATGGTCGTCGGGCTTTTATTTTCACGTTGAGCAATTCGTTCGAGTGACCAGCCAGCAAGAGAATGTAGGCGACGATAGGACTCGCCAAGCGCAACAGGAGAAAGCGCAAGACCACGGTTACCATCAATGGTCGCGAGCTCACAGCCAATTTCATCTTCTTTAATCTCAACGCAAAGGATTGTGATGTCATGATCTTCATCACATGCCATCATTGCGGCTTTTAAACGGCAGTGCCCCTGGCGAACAAAAGGTACCCCATCAATGACACGTACTCGGATAGGGTCTACATAGTCACCTCGAATGTAGGCATTCTTGATGTTGTAGATGTGTTCTTCAACCTCAGGGAGCTTATAGTAATCGTCACCCATTCCCATTTCGCGGGAGTTGAAGCCTGGCGTGACCTGAATTACTGAAGGGTGGATAGCCCATGCTTTCTGGTCACTTACTTCAGTACAAAGTTCAGGGTTTGCATCACGGAACTGTTTAAGCCCAGTGACGTAACGACCTGTGCCAGTAACTACTGAAAAGGCAACATGGGCCGTTTTAAAGACCTTGTCATTAGCTTGCTGTGTAGGTTCTGTCAGTAAAACACTCATAGGGGCTCCGTTACATTTTTCTGCTTACTTTCTGCGTAGCGGGGATACTACCGAAAAAAAAATCCATAATTTTTCGCAAAAAAGGTACTTTTTGAGCCTATTCTGATTTTTCACAAAAAAAGAGGGCTCCCCATTTCTTGTGATGGCATCAAAATCGCTTCATAAACAAAGACATAAATCCAAAACATAAAGTTCAGGTATCAGTGAGGAAAAATCTTATAAATCCGCAATGCTGAAAGTCAAAACTGTGCGTCTTAAACAACTTTTTTTTGCTCCCTAAGTTATTAGTTAAAGCCCGTGGTTAGGTACGATACCAGCACCTAAATTTCTCTCTCAGGTATAGACACTTTGACTCGACATCTCAGACACATGCCGATAATCAAATGGGCTGGTGGAAAAACGAAACTGATGCCTTTCATCAGCCATCACTACCCACACGATCATAGTTGCCGGTGGGTAGAACCCTTTATAGGCGGTGGTGCCGTTTTTCTGAACATGTTTGCACAAAATGCATTGCTTGCAGATAGCAATCCAGACTTGATCAACCTATACAGGACTATTCAAAGACAGAAAACTAACTTTATAAATCAGGTCCAAAACCTAGCGGATAAAACCTTTGTCGAAAAGGACTACTATGAGATGAGGGACCGTTTCAACAAAACCTGTATTTCTGGTCAACCGCTTCAAAGAGCGGCTTTGTTTTACTCCCTGAATCGCCTGGGCTATAACGGTATGTGCCGCTATAACTCAGAAAGAATCTATTCAGTGCCCTGGGGGAAACATACAGAACTGAAGCTTGACTTCAATAAAATAGACTACCTTTCATTTCGTCTTTCAGGTATTGAACTGATCACCGCTGGTTTTGAGGAGACTCTGGCCGCAACCGGCGAAGGAGATCAGATTTATTGTGATCCGCCATATGACAAAACAAGCAAAACTAGTTTTGTCAGTTACGATGGTAAACCGTTCAGCCAAAGCGACCACGTGCTGTTAGCAAATATGCTCGTTGACGCTCACAGAAAAGGCGCTGCTGTTGCGATATCAAATAGCCTGACACCATTCACTTTGGGCCTCTATGAAGAGCGTGGATTCGTCATACACAGACTCAGCGCTTACCGATCCGTAGGAAGTAAGCCAAATACACGGAAAACGGAAACAGAAATACTGGCCGTGCTGAAATAGAGTTAATTCTAATCAACGGGGCTAATCCATTCCTGAAAAGTTAATACCTCAGGGTGAGTTCGTTGAACATAAGGTATAAACTGAAGCTCTTCTATTCTCCGGTCGCCCCTCTTTCCTTCGCAAATAAATGAAATGAGTCCTTGCTGAGAAAGCCCAGTAAGGACGCTCATAAGTCTTATATTTAGAGTTTTAAGCTGTAAGTCGTTATTAATGTCCTCCACTTTATGAGAGCTCTGGCCTGAACGTTTAAGATACTCGTAAACCATGAAATTCGAATTTCGTCGTTTTAACAATTTTTCGGTTATGCATTCCTGAATGAAACCGCCAAGAGCATCTAAAAGCGGACTGAGAACTACCGGGAAAGTTAATGTGTAACTTTGAGAAGTTTTAGACAAAGTAAATGAATTTAGAAAGCTAAAGTTAAGTCTCTTTTTTGAATATGGAGCGTAAGCGACAAGAGTAGTTGACATAACAGTAAGTAAAGCTTCAAGATGTTCCACTGTTATTAATGTGGTTTTATCTGTATTTCTTAGATTATGGAAATCAATAAACGCTACTCTTGAACGGCTAAGCCAATCTTGTACTTTAATGTCGATAGAAAATTGCGATATATGATTTGAACATTCATTTTGGTTGATAGGGCATGCAGACGAAAGATGGTTATGGATTATCATGCATAGCACAAAAAAAGGAAATCGGCAGGCTGTGGGGCATTGAAAACCGGTTAAAGAAAGCTTAGACGTTTCATATGCGCTTACCGGAAAAGTAACTTTTCTTAACGTTGGCTTTGACGATGTTCTTGCATTTTTACAAATGAAACCGAGACCCAGATCATTGTGCATTTTAAAGTCCATCTCCATCATCACCTTTTAGCCTTAACTGTATGGTATTGGTATACAAAAAATTAAAAATTATAATTAATAAGATTATCATTTTTTTACTATTGAAAAGGTTGTGATAGAGGGGAATTTAAATGTAAAAGATTTATACTCGCAGATCTTTATGAGGGATAAAACCCATTGCGTAAGCAACAATATTACGTGAGTGAGTCCTAACGACAGTTTAAGTCTTGGCTCTATATTTAAGCAGTAAAACATTTAACTGTCTTGGAGTTTACTTAACTTAAAAACTGTTATTGCAGCATAATTTTTCGAATCAAAATCATAGAATTTTCTGACTTTTCCAGTCAAATGATAACGTTCACCCAATAAAATGTGATCCTGTTTATCGGCCGTTAAAGCGATCCCGTCATTTCTAACTTTACCAGTAAATGTAAAAAAATAACTCCCTTTACTTTTTGCGTACGCGGCCCTGACTTCAGTAAATGTTAGTTCAATGCTTATGACCTGGCCGATATTGTAGCTATGTTTTAAAATTTCTTGTTCATTTTCCGGAGTTTCAGACAACATCACATCAAAGGTTGTAAAGAAACAATCCAGCTGGCGTTCTGTCAAAAAACGGTTATTGTCTAGTTGCGCCAATATACTATTAGAAAACTTAGTGTTAGCCTTTTTTGCTTTCTCAATAAGTACGTGGTTTCTGGATTTCCATGCTTCGAGTGTTGGGTTAACACGCAGTTCCGGAATGTTATCGAGAAAGGTAATTGGCTCTAGTACCACTAATTTTTCAATAATGGGTCCAACTGTTTGCACCCCATGACACTTTTCACATACATCAGCCCCTTTGTGGCCTGTGCCCGCACATTCGTTACATTCTCTTTCGATAGGTGCATAATAATTTCCATCTCCGTTAAGGGATACATTCACTGAGGCTGGTACCATATGACCATCAAGAGTAAAGAAAAGAGATTTCATTTTCGAAACACCTCCAAACGTGCCTCTACGATTGCTACAGCTTCTTTCACAGTTTTTTCATAGTGGTCATGCCCTTCAGGAAATTGGTCAAAACGTTTACCGTGTTCTAACTCTTCCATGTTGCGTTTAAGGACTTCATGAGTTAGAAGCAAATCATTATAATTATCGATAAGAGTCAGCTTTATAGGTTTAATCACTCAACTAATCCTCGGGTTTTTATTCCTTAAGGAGATCTCGAATTTCCAGAAGCTCTTCTAATTTTGGTTTAGAAAGAATGATTGCTGTATTTTCGTCGTTAAGTAAAGACAATAAAATATTTAGCTTTTCATCATTCAAGATTATTTGAACACCATCATCAGAAAATATTACATTTTTACTATCAACATTTTTGAACAAGTGTGCACTATCTCTACCAAATTTTAGTTCTGTTTGAGTATTCGTTATAGATTCCGTATGTGTACTTTCCACAAGCTCAAGAAATTCAGATTTTAGCCGTTCTGTTTTCTTATGCGAGAGGCGCTTAATACCCAAAGTCTTACGTGTGACTGCCGAATTTTTCTTTTCTGGTCCGCCTTTATTTAAGGTGTCTGGTCCTGCTCCAGCTGCATTGTGTTCAGGTATGCCTACAATTTTGCTCGTTGTAGTCTCAATATTCTTAACGCCAGGTAAGAAACCTTCTATATGTTTTAAAACCATTTTGTGATCGTTGGAATATTTTAACATTATTTCAATGGCGAGCGTTTTTTTGATTAGATTTAGGCTAATCAAACGTTGAAGCTCTAATGGCATATCAAGGATTTTTAGCATATTACGAATTGCGGTAGTTGATCGTTGATATCGCATTGCTAGTTCTTCAACCGAATACCCGAGACTAACAGCATGAGCTAATGCATGAGCTTGCCCAACCGGATTTAGCCCATTGCTTCTGTTACCATCGAGGTTCTCAAGGTATTCTTCAATTTCGTTTTTATAATCGATTAAGATAACAGATAATTTTGGAATATTAGCACCTTCAGAAATTGCTAATTTTAAGCCATGAAAACGAGTATGACCTTGACGAACTAAATATTTACCTTTTCTTTTTACGACCTTGATCATATCAACCTGCCTTCCTTCCTTAAAGGCTTGTTTGATTGACACAATCATCGATTTGACAGGTTCTTGTTCGTAACACAAATCTCCGATTACCGCCTCTCGGGGATTAAATCCCTTTTCAATTTCAACTAGATTAGTATCCACTTCAATGACTGTATGTTTGCTGTTGTTCATATCTTCCTCCTGTTTACTACATGATACATGAACCTCAAATTTGCCAAATAGGGCTGATACATCTAAAAGGTAAACTCAAAAAATTTGCTTAATAAAATTAAAATAAAAACTGTCTTGAATAAAACAATGATAGTAAACCCACTTTCATTTCCGTTTGCGATCTGTAGATATTGATAAAGGAGCGCTATTCCTTGTTTTATATGGACTTATCATTGTTTTCAACAGGTTAGATCAATTCTTTAGATCACTAAAGATCAATAGAGTTCAAGTAAAGATCACGGCATCTTTAACTCATTGATTATAGTAACTTTATGAAAGGATCCGGCATTCGGATGCATGCGAAAAGCATTTGAATGAATAAGGAAGGCATTTACTGGAATGCTTATGGCATTTAGGTAAATGCGTAAAAAGCATTTGCAAGAATATGTTATAAACAGTTTGCCAAATGAAAATCTTATCACCGACGAGTTAAGTTAATGATTAAAAACAACGAGTTAATCCATCCTTTTGACGTAACCAGTAATGAATCAGGTAAGACTTATCAACTGACGCCTAACTCGTCCAAGTCGGTTCAGCCCGTGGCCCTGCTGAGATTGAGTGTATTTACCCCTGTCGGCACAAAAGAAAACCGCGACCGAAACTTTGAAGTTGATGCCTCTGATGAGCTTTCGTGTATGGAAATTGCAAGATCGGAGGGTTATGACGACATCAAGATAACTGGTGTCAAACTATCTATGTCTACCGACTTTAAGTGCTGGCTCGGGATCATCATGGCTTTCAGTAAATATGGTTTTACTTCCGAGAAGATTAGCCTGACTTTTAACGAGTTTGCGAAGATGTGTGGTATCAGTTCAACAAACATCAACAAACGAACTCGTGCGCGCTTTAAAGAGTCATTAATGAACCTTGCATCGGTAGTGCTTGCCTTCTCAGACTCTCGTAGTGGTCGGTTCACAGTAACGCATCTGGTGCAGAAGGCTATGATTGATCCAAAAAGCGATACTGTTGAGCTGGTTGGGGATCCTTCTATGTGGGAACTGTATCGTTACGACCATAAGACATTGTTAAGCCTTCAGGTTCTATACATTTTGGCTAAAAAAGAAGCTGCGCAATCTCTCTATATTTATTTTGAAGCAATGCCAGCTGGTACGTTGTTCGTTAATATGAAACGGTTGAGGGAAAGGTTGCTTCTTACAACCCCTATTCGTACGCAAAACCAGATAATTCGTAAAGCAATGCGGGAACTTGAATCTATCGGATATCTCGATTATCAAGAAGTTAAGAAAGGTCGCGACATACAATTTCAGATCTTCAAAAGAAGCCCTAAGCTGGCCCTTGCCAAACAAGGTTGAAAGCTATCTGGTATGCACTGGTTATAACCTGCTGAAAAATAAGTTATTTATCAGTGCTATGCTTAGTGCTTCTTTTACTACTGGTCTTACATCTCGGCTTAATGTGCAAAAAAGTAACTTTTCAAACGAACTCCTGACTATTCATCTGTATGCCTTTCTGACTCAAGCGTACATGCTAGCCCATTCATTAAATGCCGTTGAGCAAGATGGTTTCGTGCGCACTCTATTCACGTGAATGCCTTTTGTGGATTACGCCTCTTACATTCATACAAATGCTTTTGATGTCGGTATCCCAAAAATTCATTCATTGAAATGCTTTTGTTTGCCACTGTATCCCGAGCATAGCTATGCAGTGGTATAAAAAGGCATTTTGGTGAATGGCATTAGGTCGAATGACACACAGTTCAGCTTTGTTAAGAGCGAGAATGGTCCAAGACATCTATGACATTGGGCATCAGAAGGACTATGTGCTTGATATGAGATCAAAAAAATATCAGAAGCATCACAACTCCAATGGCATTCAAAGAAATGCCTTTGTTTTGTTAGTACACCAAACAACCCAAAATTCATGCAGTTATATCAAAGACTCATTCGCAAAAGGACTCAGCCAGAAAGCATTTGCTTAAATAGCATTGGCCAAAAGCATTCGAATGAATGATGTTCGTATGGACAAGACAAAGTCCCACTCACGCCCAGAGGTGTAAAAGGCATTTAGATGAATGACGCACCGGCCCGAGGATTGTATGTAGTTTCTCCAACTGATAGTTGCCGAACCAGGGAGCACAGTGATATGCGGCCTTCTCAGAATCAAGAGATAGATAATAAGGGAACAAAAAAGATTAGATATGAAGCTTAGTTACCTGCCCGATATCTAGTTAGAGCTTTTCAAACCATCAAAAGTGACTTTTATGCTTGAGGAGTCTCATCAGCTTCAGGATTGAGCTTAACGTAATCTTACCCCCTCCCCTCTTTCAAACTTTTACTAAGCGTTCACTGGTACCTTTCAAAGATTATGCTTTAGGCCCTTTGCTTAAAAATTCACCAATCGCTAAACGTTAAAAAAAGGGGGTTTATGCGAACGGAAGGATCGGAATAAAAAAGTATTATTCATTCGCGTTTACGTGAACTCAAATCTACACGGAGTAATTATGGAACTTTCTTTAAATATTGGCCTTAGTGAAAAGAAATCTAACACGGCTGCACTTTTTAAAACAAAAAGCGCAAAAGTGATTTTGTTTGTTCTGCTGACCGTGCTTTTTTGCGGTCTGGCATATGCGGGTTCAGATGATGGGGCACTGGGAGATATTTGGTCATACATGAGTGAAAGTATGACTGGAGCTCCGGGCAAAATTCTGGCAGCCGCGATGTTGATCTCAAGCGTATATTTCTCTGTCCTTAAGCCTAACCCGGGCCTGGCACTGGTTTCATTATTCATGATGCTGGTAATGGCCAACGGCGAGAAAATTATCAGCACCTTTATGGATGCTGGCGTACCGCTGTAATTTATTGTTAATCATGCATGAGGGGGTTCATCCCCCTCTCTGGATTTTTAATGAGTAAGCAGAACGACGTTCCTCAGCATACCTATAGATTCCCTTTCAGGATCAACATGCCTCTACTGATTTTGTTTTGGGATGCCAAAAAATTAGGGCTTGCATTCATTCTGGTTGCATTTGGGAATATCTTCGAATGCTTCGGGTTTTCTGTTGTAGCAGCGGTTGTGTATTGGATTGCGTATAACAAAGCAGCTGAGTCAGGAATAAGAGGATTGCTAAAACACAAACTCTGGTGGCTCGGTTTTTTGCCAGGTAAAGCAGTTTTTAGTAGCCGTTATTTCAACGATCCATTTATCAGAGATTTGTATTCTTGATGGAGCTATGAATGAAAATGCTAAGTGGCATTAACATCCCTTTTTTCAAAAAATCTAAAAAGGATGAAAACGGTGATCTTGAACAGTCATACGTAAAGAAAGATGAAAGTGCTAAGGGACGTTTTTTGGACATTAAAAAACGATTTAGCCCACAAGCTGAAGCGTCAGGTGCTGGAATTACATACAGCGCCCTGATTAATCGTGATACAAAACTTATCCGCATTAATACTGTTTCAATAGCCGTCATTGGGTTATTGGTTGCAAAGATTCTTTTTTTCACTGACCCAGTGACGATTGTTACCCCTCCAAACATGAATGAAGAGATCACGGTTGTTGGTAACAAAGCATCGGAATCTTATAAAACACAATGGGCTCTCTTTTTTAGTACCCTTTTAGGGAATATTAATCCAACTAATATTTCCTTTGTGACGGCCTATGTCCTCGATGCCCTTTCACCTGAACTACAGGCTAAAACGAGTGAGTCTTTACAGGAGCAGATAAATATCATGCAGGCTCGTGGTGTTGAGCAGACCTTTAAGCCTAATGATATTTACTTTGATCCAAAAAATGACATGGTCTATGTCTGGGGTACCAAAACGACTCGACTTGTAAATGTTCCGGACAAAACTGAATCATCGAAATGGACTTATGAATGGGTTCTCGGGATGAAAAATGGTCGCCCAAGAATTGCATATGTAAATCAATATTCCGGAACACCGAATATTAAAAAAATTACGATAAACGGCAAAGAGCAACTGGCAACGCTGGATAATCCGCCACCGTCTACAGGTAACAAGTGATGATTAAAAAAAAGGGCTTAGGCTTCAACGCAATTACAGCATTGATCATGCTCACGACTTCGAACTGCGTAATCGCTGAAGAATACCAATTGCCAGCAACAATTAATAACCCGGTTGTAATGCCAGTTGGTGCTGACGGATTTCAGAATGGAGCTGCAAAAGCCATTATTCCGGGTCAAGCTGGTTCTGAACAGTCAGGTGCACAAACAAACCTTAGTGAAGCCGGTAATGCGCAGGGACAAAAACCTACAACTGATCTCCCTACCGTGCAACTTTCCCCAGCCAGCAATGCTTCGCCTGCGGTAAGCGCTATTACTGGAGCATTATCAAATAATCCTAGTCTCCCCGGATTTGACGCACAGACCCGATCTGGTGCAATTGATAGCTATGGGAGACCAACAGGTACCTCTTCCCAGCAGAATGCAACCAATGCGACCGCCACGTCAAAAGCCGATGAACTTTATGTCGAAGCTCGTAACCGATATAAAGAAGTTCAGCGTGTAAATGTGCCGCCTGGTGGGAATGTGGTACTGCCAGTTTCACGAGGACTTCAAAACAGAATATCGACCAGCTTCAAGAATGCTTCTGTCAGTACTTCTACCCCTGCTGAAGAGGCAAGCATATTTGTTAATGGTGGCGATGTCTTTATTTCAACTAATACCGATAAACCAATCGGGATTATGTTGTCTGAAGATCAGGTACCTGAATCGACCTATAACCTGACCCTGGTACCGCTTGATGTTCCCGGTGCGATGATTTCAGTTACTACATCTTTAAGCCCATCTATGCAAGCCAAACGTGAAACCTCATTGGATAAGCAAAACTATGAGGAAATGTTGGCCCGCTCCCAGTCAGAAGAACTGGCTCCAACGGATCCAAAACAAGACGATCATAAACAAAGAATCATTGATTTATTGACTCCTGTGGCTCTTGGTGAGGTCCCTTCAGGATTCAGTTTACAACAGGACCGACTTTCTCGTATTCCTGCGCCAGAGCAGTCACCATGTAACTTTAATATGTATGCAAAGCTCGGTCAGAGACTGGTTGGCTCACGTGAACTTATTGATGTAATTCTTGTGAAAAACGATAAACCATACGGTCAAATCGTTGCTGATCAGCAGTGTATGGCAGAAGGCGTTATTGCAAGTGCTTTATTTGATAAAGCATACCTGCAACCGGGAGAAGAAACAGAGCTTTACATAGTCCGGGATAAATTGTTCAAGGAACGCGAGGCCCGGGTTACAACCAGACCAAGTCTAATCAGAAAATAATATGGGAAAAGTTACTTTGCCTGCTCTGCTTGGGGCCACCGTGATTGGTTTTGTCGTATTTGCTTTAACCAGCTTTTACTACAGGTCAGAATATATACCAAAAAGGAGTGTATTAATCGTTCCGGACGCACCCATTAGTATCGAAGATGGCAGTAACGCTTTTCCCGTTCAGACAGTAATAATGAACGATCCAACTCTTATTGATAAATTTGTAGGAGAGGGCAATATTAATGAGGAGAATGCTTTTGACTATCACAAAAGTAACGTTTTGGAACCTAATTACAAACATGAAATATCTAGAACGAGCCAGATAGATAAAGCTGAAATGAATCATCCATCTGTTCGTGAAAACTGGGCCAGAGCAGGTGAACCCTATATCGTTCCTCAGATGTCTGACAGCGAACGAAATCTAAAAATTAAACGATTCCAGAAACCTACAAGTGGAGCTAATCATGGACATTAAAAAGGCCTGGGAAAATAAGACCGTCAGACTTTCTGTTATTGGCGCTCTGCTGGTAGTGATTGTTTATATTATTAGCCAGTCTATTTTTTCCACACCAGTTAAGAAAGAAAAGAAAACACAGAAAAAAGACATGCAGACCAATTTGTTGTTAGATGATTCGCAAATGAACAAATTGAGTAATGAAGAAAGCCAGAAAGTATATAAAGAAATGGTTAAGCAAAACCGACTTGACCAAAATGCGGCGAAAGAGGACCGCGAAAAAGCAGAAAAAGCCCAACAGGAAACTAAAGCCCAAGTTGCAAGTTTAACTTCTCAACTTCAGCAGCTGTCTCAGCAAATTAATGATATGCAGACAAATCGAAACGGCAATCGTAACTTGGATGCTGGTAGTTCGCGTAAAACGATTAATGAGCAGGCACCGGCAGCTCCTTATCAGCTTAATGCTAATGCGCCGATTAATGGCGTAAACCCTAATTACGCTTCTATCACACCTACGCGTAATAGCCCAATGAGAACAATCACACAAAGTTCCATTAAGACTAATGGTACCGATGGTGTCATTCAGGTTATGCCCGTGTCTGAAAACAGAATCAAGGAAGGCAGAGAGGTCATTGCAGGAGATAAAGCGCCAACTCGGACTGTACGAGGTGATGGTACTGCGCCAGTTGATAGCAAAGCGCGGCATGCTGCCCGAAAAGATGAAATGTTTCTTCCGGCAACATCTATTATCACTGGTGTTCTGATTACCGGGCTTGAAGCGCCTACAAGCCTTTCTTCCAAATCAGAACCAATGCCAGTAACGATGCGTATTAAAAAAGATGTCATCATGCCCAATAATTTCACCATGGATTTGCGTGACTGTAACCTTCTGGGTTCAGCTGTTGGTGATCTGGCGTCACAGCGTGCTTACATACGTGCCACTTCTATCTCTTGTGTTAATTCAAAAGGGAAAGCTTTTGACGTAAAACTGGAAGCATATGCTGTAAGTGAAAATGACGGAAAAAATGGGATCCGAGGCACGCTTATCAGCCGAAATGGTAACGCAATTGCAGGAGCTGCATTTGCCGGTGGACTTTCTTCACTTGCCGGTAGCTTAAGTCCCAGTAAGGTATCTTCACTTAACATCGACCCTAATTCACAGGCTCAGTATCAGTCCCCTAATTTTGGTGCACTTGGGGCATTAGCCGGGGCTGGTGCAGCTCAAGGTGGTCTTAATCGACTCGTCGATTACTACACCGCAATTGCAGAACAACAGTGGCCAATCGTAGAAATTAGCCCTGGCCGAGCTATTACATTTGTCGTTCAGACCGGAACTACAATTCCAACGAATCTGACCAGTCGCTGAGGTTTAAATGGATAGTTTAGAAAAAAAAGAATCGCCTGAATCAGCTGGACCTGAAATCACTAAAAAAATGGTGCGAGAAAGGACAACAAAAAAAATTACCTTCGAAATTGATATTGAAAAAATATTGAAGTATTTATTTTTCTTCGCCTTTGCCGTATTGGTCATTATTTATGGTTATAAAGGCTTTATGAATGTTTACGATTACTTCAATAAACAATCCCAGCCTTCGTACAAGATTGCAGTGCTTGACATGCCTGAATTACGTAAGGAATTTTTCAAGCATCACGGAGGCCGTACTGCTGACAATGATAGATCTCAATTCGAAGAATATTTCAGAACATTAATGAAGATCTACCGTGACCGTGGCTATTTAATTATTGATGCAACGCTTGCCGTTACTGTACCGGATAGTGTTGAAATCGTCACTTATATGGAACTTGAAGATAGCTCTGAAGCGGTACAATCAAGTTCTTATAATGCAAAGAAGTAGAGGGCACCCAATAGTGAAAAAGTTACTTTTCCCTTTAATGGCGGCTTTCGCCATTATGGCGAATACGGTCACTTATGCTTCAGAGCAGGTCCTAACTAATAGTGATGCTGCTGCGTTAATGGCAAAGGCAAAGGAAGGTGGCGTTTCACCCAGTCAGATCTCGGGTGTGTTATCAAAAATGAAAGGATATAAACCTAAGGATGCCATATACATTCCTTCTGGTGGGCTATACCTCTTTCAGGACGAACGTTCGCAGCTAATGGCAGTAACGACCGATGGCCGATACTCCCTTACTGGGGGAAGCCTTGTTGATGTAATTAAACGTAAACCTGTTCTGACTGTAGAAGAAATCAGGAATTCCTATTTTATTAGTCTTGATGAGGCCCCCTTCCCTCTGGAAACTGTAGCGTCCATTCCTCTGGGAAATTCAAAGCTTAAAAGACAAGCAGCCATTTTCATAACACTTGATTGTGACGGTTGCATGGAACTTGTTAAGAAATTCTATGCAGATCGGGACAAGTATCGGATAGATATTGTTTTAGTTCCCTCACCCGGTGAGCCAAAAGAAGAGCTTAGAAGGCTCTGGTGTAGTAAAGAAAAAGGAAAAATAAACAACCTCGATATTCTTCGTTGGCTAATGGGAAGCAAATCCGACATTGAAAAAAGATTGCTCTCTCAAAAAGAAGCAGAAGAATGTCCGGCGGAACCTTTGGTAGCGTCATTGATGCTCGCAGGAATTTATAAATTGCAGGGTGTACCTTCAGTTGTCAGACAGGATGGTTTGGCTGGTAATGGCATTCCAAAAGATTTCGACTACTGGTTGAACCAAAGCGTTGAACCTCTCTTAAAAAATCCATTTGAGACAAATTAAGGCTAGTTTATGAACATCAAAAGATTGGTACTCAGTGCTCTGGTTGTAGGTACATCCTCATATCTTACGGGGTGCTCCATCGGTAGTTCCGAATCCGAATGTCCAGGCATTGAAAAGGGCGTTATCTGTAAAGGTCCTCGCGAAGTTATGGAGTTAACTAATAATCGAGATGATCTGTCTGCACTGGCGGGGGAAGAGTCGGAATCGGGAAAGGAGAAATCGGCTGTCAATGACAGCCGTTATCCAACTGAAATTAGCCCTCCAGGGGAAGTCAAATATCCACAGTCTACTACCCTTAAAAATCAGCCTGTGGCTTATTCAAAAACCGAAATTAAGCCAGTTGGTCAGTTACCTGTCATGTACGATAAAACTTTAAAAATGGGTGCCCCTACTTCATCCATTGGACCACGGCCTATTTCTGGTGTACCGGTTAATTCAAACGTAAGGATGACTAGCAGTTATAGCACTGCCTCTTCAACTGGTAACCCTTTCGTTCATCCGGCTGCGGAAGTCGTTAAACAAACAAGCTATCCGGTTTCTGCTGGAAATGCCCCACGCTACGTTGCACCTAATTCTGATATCAGCCCTGGTAAGGATATGTACTCTCTTTACAATGGCCAGCCCGTTAACCCGACTCTCAACCCTGGGCAGATCCAGCAATACCGTTCGCAAGGTTATAAACAAGCTGTAGTGGCTCCTGAACCACTTGCTGTTCTGCAACAGGGGAAAGTAATGAGAATTACTTTTGCACCTTATACCGATGATAACGATGCGCTTAATCTTCCCGGCTACGTTTATGTCAACGTAAAACCGCAAACATGGATTGCTGGCAAGAATTCGACCTCAAACCCAGCTCGCATAGTTCCTTTAGAAGTACAGGATGCGGCCCGGGAAAATATGCAGCAGCAACAAAAAGCAACTAAAGCTGTCTCTTCGAACGGCATTGTTAGACAACTGTAAGGTCAAATATGGAAGCTATCAATAATTACAATAGCGGTTTAAATCGCCATCAATTAGGTGGGTTTATCCCTGTTTACGATCAATTAGCAGGGACTCACTATTTTTTGATTGATGGCAACAGATTAGGGTTTATGTTTATCTGTAATCCATCCCCTGGAGTTTTTGATAATCAGCAAGATGTTCTTGCTGAAATGTTCAAAATGGATTTCCCTACAGATACTGTCTGTCAAATATCTCTGACTGCATTGCCAGACCTGACTTTACAGCTTAGTGCTTGGTCAGCTGTGCGAGGTGGGCGTATGACTGGGAACGATAAGCTTAAAGCAGATCTGCTTAATGGTTATCAGTTGGACTACTACGACAGAAGTATGCATAAGCCTTTAAAACCTGATCATGATAACCTTATGTTGAGGGATTTTCAGGTATGGATCTCGCTATCGATTCCTTTACAGTCTGCCCTTCCTACCGAGCTGGAACATTCGCGTATCGATTCACTTTACTCTGAACTTGTAAGTAAGTTAATTACGATTGGATTGCATCCGTTTAAGGTCGATGCAGAAAACTGGCTCTATTGTATAGATAAGGTCGTAAACCCCGGAAAGAACTCCCGGTGGGCTGAAGGTTTCATAGACGTTAACACTATGAAAAGGCTTAATGAACAAGTTAACGTTCCCGGCCGTAAGTATACAGTCACAGAAAATCATTTCTCATCAGTCACACAAAGTGACGACGAATCTGAGCATCGTTACTTCAAACAACTTTCCGTTGTAAAGTTTCCTGAATACGTCAATTTCGGTTGTATGTATGAGTTAGTAGTTAACTGGATGCATGGACGTAAGACAATTTTCAGCCCATTTATGATCACTCAGACTGTTCAGTTTGCCGATCCGCTCAAGTTGTCAAAAGAAAACGTCCGCTACAAAGCAATCACTAATAAACAGGCAAGTATACCTTCAGTTGTCACATTCTGCCCTCGCCTGCGGGATATGGATAATGACTACATGGCCGTAACTCGCGAGCTTGAGGATGGCGCAAAGCTTTTAAGAGGGTATCTTACTTTCACTGTTATGGGTAGTAATGCCAATTCTGTGCAGACAGCAGCTAACGATCTCAAATCCTTTTACCTCGAAAGCCGGGTCAAAGTAGCAGATGATTCCTTTATCGTTTTCCCGTCATTTATGTCATGTCTGCCAATGTGCAATGACCCAAAGACAATTTTCGACCTTGACCGTTCCGAAGTAGTGAGCAACACCGGAGCGGCTCATATGACACCGATCTTTGGGCCCTGGAAAGGTAATACAGATAGACCAGTACTGAGTTTAGTTTCTCGTGAAGGTCAACTCATGGGACTTGATATTTTCAAGACTTCTGCAAGCTATAACATGGTTATTGGTGCAACGTCAGGTGCAGGGAAGTCATTCTGGACAGCATATCTAATCAATAACTATCTTGGAGCTGGACCGCGATCTAATAACCTCGTTCATTATCGCTCAACATTTAAGCATTTTTTAGAAAACGAATACCCAGATGATGATCCTGACGGTGCTCAAGTATTTGTTGTGGACGTGGGCCGTTCTTACCAGGGGATTGCGGAACAATATACAAACAGTCAATTTATTGATTTCGGTAAAACCCCTGACTTCACCCTAAATCCCTTTGCCTTCCTAACTGACATCACTGTTAACGACGATGTATTTAACGAAGCACCTGAATTTACCGGTGAATCAACTTCAAACGATGCAGAAAAAGACAAAGTTGCTCAGACCATAATGGTTTTGAATCAGCTAAAAATTATGGCTTCAGAGAAAGGCCTTATCGATGATTATCAACAATCAGTGATGCTTCAGCTTATTGCAGAAGAGTACCAAGAATCCAGAAAATCAGGTCGGACCGGTTCAATAACCGGCTTTGCTCTGCGTTGCAAGAAGCATGAAGACAAACGTATAAAGGATATTGGGGAGCAACTCGGAGCATGGTGCGAAGGTGGAATTTATGGGCACCGGTTTACCGATACGTTGCCTCCAATCAACTTCGACAGCAGATTTATTGTTTTGGAACTGGAGGAGCTAAAAGGCACCCCCCACCTTCAGACAGTTGTATTAATGTCTATCATTCAGGCTGCTCAGCATGCAATGTTCATCAAAAAAGATGGGCGTCGTCGCTTGTTCATCCTTGATGAAGCATGGGAGTACATTCGTCCTGATAATTCATCAGGTGCCGGAAATCAATCAAACCAATTCTTCTCTTCCTTCCTCGAAGCGGCATGGCGTAGGTTCAGGAAAACAAACTGCGCTGGCATCTGTATCACACAGTCGTTTGAAGATTATTTTACTTCTTCTGTTGGCCGGGCCCTGACTGCTAACTCGCCTTGGAAGATAATCATGAAACAAGAAAAAGAAAGCATTGAAGCAATGAAGGCTAATAAATATTTTTCTACTTCAGATGCAGAATATGAACGTATGAAAAATATTCGTACAGTCAAAAAGGTGTTTTCAGAGATGTTAGTCAGGTTCGAAAACTTCCAAGAGATCTGTCGGTTATACGTAGACCGGAAAATGGAGCTTTGTTTTACTACGGATAGTGCTGACAGGAGTAAATTATGGGAAATTCAAAGCCGCGAGAATTGTAGCTATGGCGAGGCAATAGAAATTCTCTATGCTCAAGAAGTAGCAGCGGGTTTGGCCGCGTAGAGTAAATATCTTCAAGCAAAAATAATTAAACCAGATGTCTCATAAGAATCTGGTTTTTTATTGTATGCCTTAAGTAAACAAATGAGGTTGTGACTTAATGAGTTCATCACTGTGCTGCAAATTTTGGTTTTATAATTAATGTGGTGTAAAAACAGTGACATAAATACAAATCGCAGTTAGGTTGTGTACGCATTAAGTAAACAAAATTTATAACTTCAATACTGACATTATAAGATGAAAATCACGTAAATTACATTTTTGTTTACCAAAGGTAATCAAAGTAGCGCGGCATTATTAGTGAAAACAGATCACTGGTGTCATTTTGCATACAAAACTTAATATCCTTTAATCATTCTTCTAAAAGTTTATTATTAACGGTTTGGTTTCTGAAAATTTATCCAATTTGCTCACCGAAGACTTTTAACTTATTTAACCCCCTTTATCGCCAAACTGTGATTTTCTAATGTTAGTCTACAGTTCTAGGGCCCTTGCTCCCATGATGCGAATCCTGCCACCTAATAAAGATTAACGCCTCATTCCTGTATGCCGGTCTTACGACGCCAGTGCACGGACTATTTTTGGTCATCACAAGGACAGGCGGGAGATTTAATCAGGGCGTGGTGTTGCTGAGCAGCAGCTGCGGCACTGTAAGCCGAAGGCGGAATTAACTCCTTTATCACCATCTGGGGACGTCATTATGGGTAGCCCTTTTAACTTGCTCAGGACCATTAAGCTAAAATTCCGGATAGCGATTGACGTAAGATTTAGGCTAAGCAGGTAAAGTGATCCCCGCTCCCGGGGTGACAACTTTATACAAAAGGCCGAGCGGAAGATTGTCCTTAGGGAATATTTCTTTAACACAGCACGGGCACTTACTCACGCTGCCGGATTTAACCCCCTTAATCGCCAAACTGGGGTTCTGTCCTCATGCTGGCCTTCAGTTCTGGGCGGGGTTGCTATCACTTGCTCCCTAATGCGAGATGTACCTGCTGATACAGATTAACGTCATATTCCTGCGTGCCGGTCTGCCGACACCAGTGCACGGGCTTTTTTCGGTCATCACATTACCGGGCAGGAGATTTTATCAGGACGTGGTGTGACTGAGCAGCAGCTGGGGCACTGTCATCCGCTTGCAGATTTAACCCCCTTAATCGCCAAACTGGCGTTCAGTCCTGATAGTGTCCTTCCGTCCTGGGCAGGGTTGCTAACACTGGCTCCCTTAATACGAAATGCGCCTGCTGATAAAGATTAAAGTCACATCACTGCATACCGGTTTGCCGACTCCGGTGCATGGCCTTATCCGATAATCACAAGGACGGACGGGTGATTATATCTGTGCATAGTATGTCTGAGCAGCATCAGAAGGCACTGTCAGCCACTGGCAGATTTAACCCCCTTAATCGCCAAACTGGCGTTCAGTCCTGATAGTGTCCTTCCGTCCTGGGCAGGGTTGCTAACACTTGCTCCCTTAATACGAAATGCGCCTGCTGATAAAGATTAAAGTCACATCACTGCATACCGGTCTGCCGACTCCGGTGC
This sequence comes from Enterobacter sp. FUJ80071, assembly GCF_038739915.1. Taxonomy (NCBI): domain Bacteria; kingdom Pseudomonadati; phylum Pseudomonadota; class Gammaproteobacteria; order Enterobacterales; family Enterobacteriaceae; genus Enterobacter; species Enterobacter sp. FUJ80071. Next base: position 292,986 of record NZ_JBBXKH010000002.1, on the reverse strand, counting down.
ATGGCCTTTTCCGATAATCACAAGGACGGACGGGTGATTATATCTGTGCATAGTATGTCTGAGCAGCATCAGAAGGCACTGTCAGCCGCTGGCAGATTTAACCCCCTTAATCGCCAAACTGGGATCAGTCCTGATAGTGTCCTTCCGTCCTGGAGAGGGTTGCTAACACTTGTTCCCATGATACGAAATGCGCCAGCTGATACAGATTAACGTCTCATTGCCCATGCCGGTCTGCCGACACCGGTGCATGGCCTTTTCCGATATTCGCAAGCACAGATGCTTGATTTTTTCAGGGTGTAATATACCTGAGCAGCATCTGAAGGCACTTTCAGTCGCTGTCAGATTTAACACCCTTAATCGCCAATCTGGGATTTTATGATGTTAACCTCCAGTTCAAGACCCTTGCTCCCATGATGCGAACCTTGCCACCTGATAAAGATTTACGCCTCATTCCTGTATGCAGGTCTTACGACTCTAGTGCACGGACAATTTTCGGTCATAACAAGACCTGGCGGAAGATTTAATCAGGCGTGGTGTGACTGAGCAGAAGCTGGGGCAATGTCAGCCGCTGGCAGAAAAAACCCTTATTCGCCATCTCAAACCGTCATTATGGGTAGTCCTTTTAACTTTCTCAGGACCATTAAGCTTAAACTCCGTTTAGAGAATGACGTAAGATTTAGGCTAAGCAGGTTAAGTGATCCCTCTCCCGGGTTGAACACTATATTCATCGTACGAGCGGAAGATTGTCCTTCGGGAAATATTTCTTAAACACCGCTCGGGATCTTATTGCCACTGGCGGATTTAACCCCCTTAATCGCCATACTGGGGTTCTGTCCTGATGCTGGCCTTCAGTTCTGGGCTTGGGTTGCTATCGCTTGCTCCCATAATGCGAAATGTGCCTCCTGATACAGATTAACGTCATATTCCTGCGTGCCGGTCTGCCGACACCAGTGCACGGGCTTTTTTCGGTCATCACATTTCCGGGCAGGAGATTCTATCAGGGCGTGGTGTGACTGAGCAGCAACTGGGGCACTGTCAGCAGCTTGCAGATTTAACACCCTTAATCGCCAAACTGGGATTCTGTTCTGATGTTGACCTTCCGTTCTGGGCGGGCTTTGGTTTACTAACACTTACTTCCATAATACGAAATGTGCTTGATGATGCAGATTAAATTCACATTACTGCATACCGGTCTGCCGACACCGGTGCATGGGCGATTTCCGACGATCTCAAGAACATATGGGAGATTATATCAGGGAGAGTAGTATGCCTGAGCAGCATCTGAAGGCACTGTCAGCCGCTGTGAGATTTAACCCCCTTAATCGCCAAACTGGGGTTCTGTCCTCATGCTGGCCTTCAGTTCCGGGCTGGGTTGCTATCACTTGCTCACATAATGCGAAATGTACCTGCTGATACAGATTAACGTCATATTCCTATATGCCGGTCTGCCGACATCAGTGCTTGGGCTATTTTCGGTCAAAACAAGACCTGGCGAGAGATTTAATCAAGCGTGGTGTGACTGAGCAGCAGCTGGGGGCACTGTCATCCGCTTGCAAATTTAACCCCCTTAATCGCCAAACTTGGGTTCAGTCCTGATGTTGGCATTCCGTTCTGGGCGGCGTTGCTATCACTTGCTCCCATTATGCGAAAAGTGCCTGCTGATACAGATTAACGTCATATTCATGCATGCCGGTCTGCCGACACCAGTGCACGGGTTTTTTTCGGTCATTACAATACCGGGCAGGGGATTAAATCAGGGCGTGGTGTGACTGAGCAGCAGCTGGGACACTGTCAGCCGCTGGCAGATTTAACCCCCTTAATCTCCACACTGGGGTTGCCTCCTTAAGTTGGGTTTCATTTCGGGGTGAGGTTGCTAACTCTGCTCCCATAATTCGTAGTGTGCCTCCTCAAGAGATTAACACCTCATATCTTTAGACTGGACTGACGACAACGGTTCACAGTTAGGAAACGTATATCAGCACACCGGTGAGATAGATTTTAGGGTCTAAGCAAGAAATAGGGTAGGCGTGAAGATTCATTAATGGAGCTCTTAACTTCAAAGCGTAGAGAAGGAGACAAGAATCGTGGTTTAAACAGGTTGTGCATTAGGTATGGACTAGAGAGTCTGAGCTCACATCTGCAAGTTAAGCTCACAAAAAATCATAAAAAAGTAAACAAACATTAGCTTAAGATTGAAACTAAGGATAGAATTGTACGCATAACAAGGAAATGGACGCATTATACGTAAAGTTTACATATATGCGTAAAAGTCGGTTTTCAGTGCAAAAAGGTCATAACCATGAATTTACTTGAAAAGATCGCCCTCGTTGGTCAGCGCATGAAAAGCGAGCAGATTTCTCTAAAGGAATCTCTGATGGCTTCATCAAGAGTATCTGTTTCTGATGATAGTGTTGATGGTGTTGATAGACTGATCTATAACCACTGTTTGAATAAAAAAAATCTCTCTGATTTTTTTGGGAAGTCACGAGTAACGTTCAATAAAATACTTTCGGACTTAGAAGAAAAAGAACTTGTTGGTGCACCTATTTATCAAAACAAAAATCATCTTTACACCCGCTGGGATGTTCAAAAAATAATGGATGCCCTGGGTTATCCCAAGTACCGCGATCATTACTTTAGCAGAGCTATTGTTACTCAGAATCATAAAGGCGGTACAGGGAAAAGCACTACATCTGTAGCTTTAGCAGTAGCAGCTGCTTTAGATCTACAACTCAATGCACGTGTATTAATGATCGAATGGGACCCACAAGGTTCGATTGGAAGCAGCATGATTCAAAGTGTCTCAGAAGATGATGTCTTCCTTACAGCAATTGATGCAATCCTTGGAATTTATGAAGAAAATTCTGAGTATAAAAAATATTTAGATTCAGGATTCTCTGAAGAAGAAATCATCACTAATATGCCTTTTTCAACGCATCTGCCAAACTTGGACGTAATAACGGCTTTTCCGACAGATGCTCGTTTTAAAGATAAATACTGGCAATGTTCTAGAGAAGAACGTACGTCTTTGTTACTACGTTTCAAGGAAGTTATCTTACCGGTACTGAAGCAGAACTATGATTTGATTATTATAGACACTCCACCTGAAGATTCACCTTTGATCTGGGCTGCTGACGAAGCGGCCGATGGGATTCTTGTCGCAGTGTCACCACGTGAATATGATTACGCCTCTACTACAGACTTCATGCTTACAATAAGTGAAAGGTTTAAACAATCACCAAGTAAGGGCGACAATTTAAAATGGTTCAAAGTTCTTGCTGTCAATGTAGATGACAAAAGTCCATATGAAAGAATAGTTTTGGATAAATTAATCAGAACTGTTCAGGACCTTTTGATGTCCGCTAACATAAAAAATTCTGAAGCATTTAAGGCAGCTGCTTCCAAAGGGCGTACAGTGCTTGATATCAAAAAATCAGAGGAACTTTGTTCCGCAAAGCAGCTTGATGTCGCAGAAGAATCTGTATTACAGGTATATCAGCAATTTATAAATGAAATAAAAAGTTTTTCAGCTAAGCAAGGAGTTAACGCATGAGCGATGAGCAACATATCGGGAATGATAAATCTCGATATTTAAACGCACCAAAGCGGACAGAAGTCGGTCACCGTTCAGGTCTTGCGGGTTTGAAAACAGCACCTCGCATAAAAAAGTTATTCACTCTTCATAAGGGCCGGAGACTTGAAGCGGAACATGTGATTGTTCCAGCCCAGAGAGTGGAGAAGGAGACCTTAGTCCATCCAGCGAACCCACGAAATCAAGAAGCCCTTACAGATTATTCTGTTAGAGATATTCTTAAGCAGATTGAAGAAAGAGGGGTCGATACCGAAGGGATCGCTGTAAAAAGAGATGGGGTTTATTTATTAATAGAAGGAAGTCGCAGACGTTTCTGCTGTATAAAGGCAGAAAAGGATCTCCCCCTGTGGGTTCTTCCGGATGAACTAACCGAAGATGATATAAATTCAATTATATCCGCAGCACAAACATCTCGAAAATTTTCATATAGAGAAGTTGGGTTTCAATTTATCAAAAAAATGGAAGAAAAAGGATTTTCTACTAATGAAGAACTCGCAGCATATCTTGGGATTAGTCATGTATCGGTAGCCAAAAGAATCCAGGCGGCCCGTATTGACGAAACATTGATCTCTTTATTCCCGGATTATGAAGGAATCCCGAACTCCTATTATAGTCGCTTGTCTCGTTTACAGAAATATGTGCAAAAAAATCTATTTCCTTTAGATGAAGTAATAGATAATGTTAAAGAGGAAACAAAAGATTTAGACATTGGAGATCTCCAGGTTGCTCAAAAAGTTGTAATGGAAAAAATCACACAATCTGTGGAAAGTGTTTGTGAAAAAACTTATTCCACAAAATGGGAAACAAGTGATCTTATTACTTTTGATAACAAAGATAAGTATGCAAGAATCAGTAAAAACAATACTGGTAGAAAAATTCGCTTTGAATTCAATAGGATAAATGCGGGTTTTATTAAGGAACTAGAGGAGTTCATAAAAGAAAAATTAAAAGTATCAGAATAAATATTGAACTGCATCTTTATGATGCAGTTCATATGATTTATATTTTTAATTTCTTGTTATATTAATATGGGGTGTGCGCAGGTTCAGACATATAAGGTCTTAGTTCTATATGAACAGAAGCGCCATTCCCATCATTTACTACGTTTAAAGGTGCTTTTCCCGGCAATGACATAGTTGCAACGTCAGGTCCAGAAACAGCAAAATTATTTTCTGCTGAAGGCATTACTGTAAAAATCTTTATAGCAACATTTTCATGTCTAAATAATGAAATCCCAAAAGTAGAACCAGCTTCGGTATTGCTCACGTCCACAACCACAGGGGTTTTTCCTAGATATTCATTAGTTAGTATGTTTTTTACTAATGCCCCTTCCGGGACAGTATAGATACGGTATGGATATGCTAAAGCCGTGTGACAAAAACATATTAAAATAACAATTAATGTTTGTTTCATAGATTATCCTCATTCAAAAATAAAAGATATAACTCTTGAAAATCGTGGTTAGTAATTAGGTCCGCTTTTCCGGGAAAATCGTAACTAACAGAAAATAAAAGCGAAAGCGAATCTTTTCCTTTTGCTTTGGGAGAGATTCTGCTAAAAGCACGGTTAATAAACATAAGTTGATCTTCATTGTTGAAGCAAAGTCCAAGCATTCCAACCGTAGGAACTACGAATGTGCTTACGCTGCCTGGGGGCAAAAGTTGCTTACTACGGGCATTGTAAGCACAACGACTACCACCTAGCGTTAGGCCTGAAAGCTCAATAAAACTTCTGGTTCCATTCTTGGCGACAAGCCAAACATCAGTTCCTGAACTTTCGACACGTAAAGTAACTTTTCCGTCAGTAAAGGCCTCACTTTTATTGTATAGAATAGGGTCAAAACCAACTGTCGGGAGTTCTTCGATTTTACTTTCTACTGACTGACAACCAGTCAGTAATGCAAACAATAAAAGTGTGATAACTTTAATCATCCCGCTTCCTTAGATTGTTTTTGGCGCTCGTTATAAAAGATAATGATTCACCGGGGTAGAGAATTGTTTCTTTCGTCCAATAACCATAACCACCGAGGATATTTTTTCTTTTCTCAATATAAACGGGTTCAGAAAATACTAAATGTTGATATTTAGGAAGAGATAAGATTTCATATTTTCCTTGTCCAACTAAGAGGTAATTCTTCTCTTTAGGATTGATGGTTACTGGATTACCAACACTTTGAGGTATGTTAAGTTTTTTTATATTTAGGTCAGAATAGTCAGGAACGGACACTTGATCATTAGACGTATTTCCGGGAAGAGTAAACCCTTTACCCTGATCCGGTCCAAAGATGGCAATTATATCTTTGTTGTTTCTTGTGATCGAAACGATAGCCTGAAGGGGCGTATTAGCAAGGTCATTTATAAACGATATAGTTAGACTTGATTTTGGCTCGACCCAAACAATGCTTTTTCCGGATGTGCCTTCGCTTAATGCAATTTTTTCATTTAGTAAGATTTTATTTTTGGCAATGATATTATACTCAAGTTTTGGTATCACAATAAAAAGTGATTCTTTATTTGAAACATTCATGATTTCTAAGAAATTGGTTTTGGTCATGCTGGTCTTTAGAACAGGCCTATATTTACCATTTATAAACCACCTTCCGTTTATAAGCTCCGCTTTAGCAGATATAAGTGAATCACTTTTCTGTGCGGCAGAAGAAAAAGCATCTTTTCTATGCTCTTTCTCTTGATGTGGTGCAGCTGCTGCGTGAAGATGCAAAAGTAATGTTGAAATTGAGATAATCTTCCAATTTATCTTCATCTTGTTACCTCAATGTTGTTTTCAATCGAATCGAGTTCTAAAGGATAGGTTTTAAGTGAATAAAACTTGTTTGTTGTTTGTATTAGCTGATGACACAATAAAACTGGATTGTTCTTCATGATTATTTCTACTAATGTAAGTGCTGGTGAGTCAGTTTGCGGTATACCCGGAGCAACTATTACCTGGTCTTCTAATTTTGACATATAGAGTGATCCAGTATTTATATGCAAACAATTACCGATCAGTACTGGAAGATTGTTTTGAGTACGACCATGGGCTTTTCGAATGCTGTTTACAGGATTCCTACCTAGGACCATAAGGTTGACGTCATTTATCATCATTGGTATTACGGCATGGTCCATACCGAATAGAAACTGGCTCTGAAAAATATTCACATTGGCATAGTTGAATGCTTGAAGCGCATTATAAGTATCAGTGAATGATGTGCGGATAGGGGCGTAATCAGAAGGGCAAACCCCAATTTTTATATCGCCTTTTAGTAAAATCTGCATCATCGTACCAAGCTGGGTATTAAGAAGTTTTTTTACCTCTTCCTCTAAATAGTAACGATTCACAGCTTTATGCCACTTTCCGCCCATTACACACCATCTCTCATTGAGGTATGTGCTGGGGTAAAATGTTCTCCGGTCTTTGTTTAATGGTAACAATTTTTTTAACATTTCTTCTCCGGCTCCGGCAGCTGAGAAATGCCTCACAAAACGTCCATCGAAAAAGCCACTGTTTATCGCCTTCATCAATTCTATGGGTTCCGGCCCATAGTCAAACAAATTTCCAGTAGAGAAAATTACTATCTCTTCTTCTGGCTTTGTAACTGATTGGATCAAGTTGCACAGCGCAGAGTAATGTCCATGAGGATCTGCCAGAAAGAAAATCCTTCCGGAGAAGTTTGTAAGGTCTATAGTTTGGACGTGCTCAGCTGCCATAAATTCCTCTACGTATGTTTACATCGATGATACGGTATTTCGAACTATGATTTTTTTACAAAAAGGCGTCATTTTGGATTCTAAGCCTAAGGACCTTTGTTACTTACAGGTAAAGGCCCCAGTCCTGGCTCTCAAACAGTTCATACTTAGGATGCAAAGTAACTTTCTGATTATAATTGGCTCCTTTATAAACATGGTTAATACATGAATACAGGAAATTTAACGGTAAGGTATTTAAAATGGAAGGATGCTGAAATAACATAGACTTACGTATTTTTTTAATAGTGTTAATGTTGATAATAGGTCACCATTAATGTATAAAGTTAATATCTAATATGGTCCTATTAATAAAAGAGAGTTTTTATGGCTGAACTATTAAAATCTGAAAGTCCTGTTTCACCATCAGTGCAGGATATCACTGAAGCTTTAAAAATCGTTGTCGATGATGGAAGTAAAGCTGCAAAACTGGTTTGTCTTAATGAAAGAAACGAATTAGTTCCCTTGCTTACACAAAATAGTTTTGTTCCAGATTTCCGTGTTCGCCATGAGGGTCTCAATCCTTTTAACTATCTTATTGATGGGCTGGAAAGGTTTTCGCATCACAGCGAATCTAGTAACTCACTGGAATCGACTGATGTATCTCACCAATACGATGAAATTAGCCGGTTAAATGTTCACCATGCACTTCATGCTTCTGGTTTAGTTCCTCAGGATGTTCACCTCTTTGTTACTTTACCACTTAGCCAGTTCTATACTGCTTTAGGGGAAACGAATATTGAAAATATTCAGAGAAAAAAAGATAATCTGATGAAACCAGTAGAGCGTTATCTTGACGGTAAACGCTATTCTTTTAACGTTTTGTCTGTGACTGTTTTCCCTGAATCTTTACCAGCTGTGACCCGGGCAGATGAAATTGAGGATATTGCTTCATTTGAATCAAGTTTGGTAATTGATCTTGGTGGTACTACTCTTGATGTTGCAAGTATTACTGGGCAATTAGAACAGATTTCGAAAGTAAAAGGTTTTGACCGTATTGGTTGTTCTATTGTTTACGATGAGATCAGCAGGTATCTTGAATCTGAGAAACTGAATACGAGTAATGCTTACATTCATCATCTTGTTGATAATCGTCATGATAAATCAGCTTTGAAGGTTGCAGAGGACAAGCGTGACGGTGTTTTTGATGCGGTAAACTCTGCGGTACAGAAGTTGCAAAGTAAAGTAATCAGAGCGGTTACACAAGTCGAAGAGAGGCCTCATAATGTTTTCCTTGTTGGGGGAGGTTCATATCTCATCGAAACAGCTATTCGTAAACATTTTGAAACGGCTAAAGTTATCATGGTAGACAATCCGCAGTTCGCATTATCTTTGGCAATTGCTGATACTATTTATTCAGAATAATGAGCTAGAACATGGCTAAATACCCTATCTCAAATAAGGCAGATAACGACCGGATTCAGATCCGGTCTTTCTGGATATCCGAAAGAAAAGCACCCTATGTTTATAGTTTCTTGAAAAAAACAGAACTTTGTCATAGGGGTGACCAACTGGATTTAATTAGGTCGGCTATTAGTACCGGGTTGGTATTAAATAATTTATTTCCTGACTTGGCAAATTTTATAAATGGTTTAAACGAAAGATTAACACTTGCAGATCTTAATAGGTTTCTGAATGATGGAAATACTATAGATACTGAACCTAAGCCTCCTATTAATGTATTGCTAGAGAATGTCTTAGATCAAAAGTTTAAGGAGTATTTAACACCTCTACAATTAGATAATTCAAAGCAGGATTCTGTTTCTGTAAAAGAAACCTTCCTTGTACAAAAGGAACATGCCTGCTTTGGTGTGAAGATTGAAAATGAGGGAAGCGATACCTCTATACCATCTGAAAGCCCACTTTCTTCAGGTGCATGGCTTTGTTGAATAAATCGAACTTTTGCTGAGTTGAAGGATCAGATCACGCATCTTCCCGACAACGCAGACCGTTCCGTGGCAAAGCAAAAGTTCAAAATCACCAACTGGCCCACCTACAATAAAGCCCTCATCAACCGTGGCTCCATAACTTTCTGGCTGGATGATGAAGCTATTCAGGCCTGGTATGAGTCAGCAACACCTTCTTCACGAGGCAGACCTCAGCGCTATTCTGACCTTGCCATCACGACTGTGCTGGTCATTAAACGCGTATTCAGGCTGACCCTGCGCGCTGCGCAGGGCTTTATTGATTCCATTTTTTCTCTGATGAACGTTCCGCTACGCTGCCCGGATTACAGCTGTGTCAGCAGGCGGGCAAAGTCGGTTAATGTCAGTTTCAAAACGCCCACCCGGGGTGAAATCGCACACCTGGTAATTGATTCCACCGGGCTGAAGGTCTTCGGTGAAGGCGAGTGGAAAGTCAAAAAGCATGGCCAGGAACGCCGCCGTATCTGGCGTAAGCTGCATCTCGCCGTTGACAGTAAAACACATGAAATCATCTGCGCTGACCTGTCGCTGAACAACGTTACGGACTCAGAGGCCTTCCCCGGGTTAATCCGGCAAACCCACCGGAAAATCAGGTCAGCCGCCGCCGATGGCGCTTACGATACCCGGCTATGTCACGATGAACTGCGGCGTAAGAAAATCAGCGCGCTTATCCCTCCCCGAAAAGGTGCGGGTTACTGGCCCGGTGAATATGCAGACCGTAACCGTGCAGTGGCTAATCAGCGAATGACCGGGAGTAATGCGCGGTGGAAATGGACAACAGATTACAACCGTCGCTCGATAGCGGAAACGGCGATGTACCGGGTAAAACAGCTGTTCGGGGGTTCACTGACGCTGCGTGACTACGATGGTCAGGTTGCGGAGGCTATGGCCCTGGTACGAGCGCTGAACAAAATGACGAAAGCAGGTATGCCTGAAAGCGTGCGTATTGCCTGAAAACACAACCCGCTACGGGGGAGACTTACCCGAAATCTGATTTATTCAACAAAGCCCAGGTGCATCCAAAATTTCAAAAGAAAAGTCCATTTCCTCTGTGGTGCCAGTGCTAGAAAAAGTATCGGATGAAAATCAAACCGCCTCCATAAGCATAAAATCTAAAGCTAAGGCAAACAAGCGACTAGCGACTTTGGCAAGATAGGTGAGAGACAGTACAATCGACTTCTGAGTTCAACTTGTCTTACCAGGAAAGCCAGCATACTTGCTGGCCTTTTTTTTGTTATAATAAACTCAGGCTTCAGCTGAATCTGTAAAATTACTGTTAATGAAACGGTATTTTAGGTTAATTTGGATGCTGTTACAGGAAGTGCGGATTTTTCCTAAATTTGTAAAAAACCTAAGAATTATCTTAATAAATCTGGTACTTAATTATTATTTTACGTAAAAAGTCTTTGTGGTTTAATGGTTATGTAAGGATTTTTTGATACCCTTATACCCGATGGACCTAAGGTCACTGACAACGATGTTCATGTAGAATCTTCGTTTCTGTAATCCCTTTTGTCCTTGTCCCAAATGATTGATTATTATAATAAAGGCTGATCGAATGCTATCTCGCAACTCACTAATACATGGTTTACGCCGAGACCAGTTAATCGGAGTTCTGACTATTTCAGAGTTTCCGGTAGTTATGGTAGAAAGCCACTTCATTCAGTCTGAGGTTATGGGAATAAAACCCGTAATTTTTAATATTGATGAGCTTCTTGTTTCTATATCCCCAATTTCCTCTCTTAAGTTCGATTGGGAGTGGGCCCCAGTTGATACAATACTCATTGAAGTTATCATTCCACCTGTAGAGTCAGACCTTGTAAGTGCAGAAAATGACTTCCTCCGTGATTCTGGTATTGGCCATATCCAGTGCGAGCCTGGCGGAGCATCAATACGACGTACAGTTACCTTCGTTGGTGGAATAACCGCTGATAACTTACTGTATCAGTTGAGGCTTATGTGCGTAAGCGCGTTAAAACTTTTAGGAGAGGAACTGGGGGATGAAGTCTAAGATTAGATATGTTTTATCTGGTTTTGTTGTGTTATGTGCATTTGCTGGAGTTTATAAAATCCTAAACAATGTTACGGTTAAACCTGACCTTTTGGACTTCACTGGAAACACATTTAAAAAGACATCACTCTTCCTGCCATGTGATAAAAGCTCGCCTTCTTTAAACATTAAAATTGCTGATAACGAGAAAATCGTGATCAACGGCATCGCTTCAAAAGTAACTTTTGTTGAAAAGGCTGACCCCGTCAAAAGCCCTGGTTTTTGTGATGATCTTGATCTAAACAATTCTCGCCTTGTACATACGGCATCTTACAGCCTGGTGATTTCTGAAACCAAAACAGGATTTACACTATCAAATTTCAAGCATCTTGCCGATGATGAATCATTAGGCGGTATGTGGTTTTATCAAAAGTGACTTTTTATATGGCAACTTCAGACTTCGCTCTTAAAAACCATAATGTTAAAGCATTTGGTCAGGATGCAGCCCTTGTCATTGAGATGAACAATGAAGATGTTAGCTCATCAAAACCTTCACCTTTTTCAAATGAGATTGATAATTATTATCTTACATTGCACGTCGCTCCAAGGAACGCAAAAAAAGATTATGACTGGGGCTCAAACCGTTCTGTACTTCTAAAATTGTCGACGAATGAAGTTATGCAGATGGCATCTGTATTTCTTAGAATCATGCATACTTTAAAGATTGATAAGAGGAAAACCTCACATCATGGCCACGTCGTATACAAAAATATAAGCGTTACCCCAAACGAGAGGGGCGGTTTGTTGTTATCCGCAGGGATAGTTCCAGTCGATAAAGATGGCTTAAAACCCTTCATGCACATGGTCCCCGTCTCACAAATGGATTGCGTTAAAATTGGCCTCTACATACTTGGATATCTTGCTCAAAAAACGCCCTGGGTAAGCTCCGAGTCTATAATTACCGCGCTTCGCTTATCTGAAGCCAAGAATTCAAAATAGCGCATTAACATACGGAATATACGGAAAAATACAGGTTTTTTTAAATGTTATACGAACGGATATTTCTGTTTTTCATCGTAAAGTGAGTTTAATTTTGCTCAGAAAAACAGGTATTCGTCATGAGAAAATCAGGTTTAGGTTTAGCCCTGTTGTTTTCTTTAATTGCTCCGATTAAAGCGGTCTATGCTGAAGCGATTATGATTTCAGGAAAGCTACAGGCTGATTTGCCAGCCGTATCCTTTGACCCGGGGCCGGGCGACTTTGTTGCATACGTTAATTCTAACACTATCACTGCCTCAGGTGCAGGCACAGCCTGTAATGTAACGGTTGATGATCGAGCGACTTCCTCTGTTGATAACCTCGTTTGTTTTTTTGAGTGGTTACCCAATACCTTGGGATTAACTTCTAACGGCTTCACTCTTTCAGGCGTTCCCAACACCACCGGTGATTTAAAACTACCTTACAAGATTTCTTACTTCTCTGGTTCTGAACGGAAAAAAGTTGAAATAGTAAAAGGTGAATATTCAATCAAAAGTGTGGCACCGGTAAAACCAACTATCACCGGTCTTAAATCATCCCTGAACGGATTAGTCTATGACGGCTTTTCTTTCAAATCGTATTTAAAGGATGAAGCGATCAAAGATATCGCTGTTTCTGTTGAACCCCGCAATTATATTCAATACATCTCAATAGGTTCAGGCTCCGCCTGTGAAGTACCTATTGGCGGAACTTCCTGTACCATTGAAGTTGGAAGCATTAAGGCCAGTGATACAGATGAACTTTTGGGTTCACGTGATATCACAATTACAGCAAACTCTAAGAATAATTATTTCGCACCTCCTGAATCCAAAAAGCTTGTTGTTAACTGGGATTATCGGCCTCCTGTAGTAGACCATACACTTTGGAATTTTACCGATGAGGCTAAAACAATCAAAGTAGGTGGCCAGGACATCTATACCGGAGCCAAAACCGTTGCTGTGGCCGTTAAGGTACCCCAGCAAGAAACAGAAGGTGAATGGTGGCTCCCAACAGCTATGTCGCTCACTATGACTCCGGATGGCGTGTTTAAGCCGACGACTAAAGTGACTTTAGATGATGGCACTGAGATTGATTTCAAACAGTCCTGGGCAACCCCTTTACGTAGAACTTTACAGCCGGTAAGTGGACCTCAAAAAGTCGGTGATGAGTACCTCTATATCTTTGACTTAACGGATCTTATAAACGGGTCCTACGCAGCGACTTTTACAGTAGAAAATACGAGCAAAAACTCTTCTACGTACACTGAGCCTGAAAGCAAACTGATGCTGTCTGATAACCCAACGCTTATGGTTCTCAAAGATGGGCAGGTATTAACTAAACGAGCACCCGTATACTTCCTGAACGAGATTATCGTTGCAGCTTTCCAGGGGCAGGCTGGGGTTGCTGACATAAAATCAGTAACAATAGACAACAAAGTAGTTTCGTTAACACCTACAAATTATAAAGGTATTTACTACCTGCCGGTTGGAGACGATTTAGCAGTTAATTCGGATCACGAGATTACTGTGGTGGCTGAAAACCTTTATGGAAAAAACGTAAATTTCAGTACCGTGTTCACTTATCAACCTACTGGATTCACTCTTAAGAATCTGGAAAAAAACGTAACTCTTTACTCGCGCGTACGTCAGTATACGGACCTGCTTAGTCAAACAGCTGGTGATAAATGCACTCTGTTTACCACAGAGGAAAATGCGAATGCTTACCTCGCCTGGTATGGGGAAAAATCAGATGTTACAGCATGCTACCCTCAGTGGAACAATGTCCCTGATGGGTTGGAGTTCTATTTTAAAGGACGTACCCCGGGTCTAACTGGATTCTTTAATAAAACAGGTGAGAATCTGCTCGACTATCAAGTCTATATGATTAACGGGAAGGGCTCTAAAGCGGTTTCCGCAAGGAATCGCCGTACTCTGACCACACAATTACCATACAACCCGATCATCTCTTACAAAAAGAATAAAGTCATAGCAGGCATCAATCCGAACACTGCTCTGGCTTATACGACCGGGGGGGAGGCCGCTCGAATATTAGCGAAGGTGGTACCAGCTGACGTTACGATGATCGTCTCTCAAAACGGCTCTGAGGCTGTCAAAACGTCATTTAAAAATCGTTCCTCAAACAACGATGCAACGACCTTTGTACAAAGGGTCAAGGTTGCTGCTGCACCATTGTGGACAAAGAACGTCTTTGACATAGCTGTAGAATACTCAAAGGATCCAGAATTAAGAACTACAGACACCCTCAACGTATATACGGTGCCTGATTTCAATATTCGAGCATCGATGGAAGTGGATGACAAAAAAACAGCCACATCTCTTGAAGTGCCCTTAAAGGTAACAGTGGGGCGTTATAACAACTCCACACGTAAAAGTGCATTTGACCGTAAAACAATGGGAGAATGGGACGTCACGATATACTCTCAAAAAAGTGTATACGGCAAAGATCCAGAAACAGGCCGTTATAAAACTACATACGAAAGAACTGCGCTGACTGAAGCATTGCCGGTCAATGATGCGGGCATTGTCGAAACCAAGATTAAAATTGAAAATATGGATCTGGGTAATATGCGTCTGGTTGGTGTGGCTAAGGTCAGATCGCCATTCTCTGATTTTGAAATGAAACGTGAGACCAGTGCTGTAGGCATTCGAATCTATAAAGGTGAGGAACTGGAGGGTAACCTGTCGAAAAGCCTTATTATCGGAAGGATCCCACTTAGTACTCTGGTAAGCTTCAAATCTGCCAGTACGGCTAACTCTGATGCACTCGCCCCCACCGAATGGCAGCAGTCCTCTGATAATGGTCAAACCTGGACCATGCTTTCCGACATGACCGGAAAGAGAAGTGTAAGTATCAAAAAGACAGAAGTAGGAAAGTGGCTTTATAGGGCAAAAATGACTAATAAATTCACATCCAAGATTTCCTACACAGATGCCTTAACGGTAGTTACCTACAAGCAGCCTAAGCTCAGTATAGATGTTACAGACATTCTTCAGGGCTCAGATATACCTGTAACCCTGCTTGATAACGATGAACCTATACCAGCAGGCACCGCTGAGGTTCTCTGGTCAGAGGATAAAGTCAACTGGGTGCAGGGAGATACAACTTACACTGTGGCTTCAGCTGATACCCTACCGTCTACGATTTATGCCCGGATGCGTTACCTTGATTCCGATGAACTGGCAGAGGAGTCTTCATGGAAGGAAACGTCTGCTCGGTTGGCAGCCGCAAAACCCAAGCGCCTTTCTGTCTCGGTAACGGGGGTTTCAAAGGTAGAGGTTGGTCAAAAAGTTACTTTGGAAGGTAAGTTCACGAACCCTAACAGTAAGTACCAGAATGGTAATAACGTAGTTGAAGAATGGAAAACACCGGATGGCCAGACATTTAAGGGCTCTTCACTGTCTGTTACCCTTACTGAGCAAATGTTGGATAAACAGGGATATGCTGCTTTTGAATACAGTGCATGGTTAGCGGACAATAAGGAGAATACGGTTTCTACCCGTAGAGTTTCTGTCAAATCGTGGGTTTATAAATTTCCCGAGATGAAAATAAGCTCCAAACTTAAATACGACATGGCACCGACCACCCTACGCGTTGCGTTGAGCGGTATTAAGGATGGAGACTATCCTGGTGTTACTTATTCCCGTGAATGGATCTACGACAAAGAGAATCTGGTAATCACTAAAGATGAAGGTGACACCAAAGAATTTACAATTGAAAATCCTGGCAAATATACATTGATGGTTGTTTTCAAAGATAACCGAAACAATGAACAGCGTATCGAAAATACCTTTGTTGTCGATGAACAAACGCCAATGAACGTTGAGATGACACCCAAGTTCTCTAACAAATATATGAGAGCTCCACTCGATGTAACCTTAAGGTCAAACATCAAGCTATCTCATTCGGCGGACTCGATAGATACGGTCACATACAAGGTGAACGGTGAAGTAATACCCAGCGGCAAAAATTATTGGGCTCAACTGATCTCGGGTTTAAAAGAAAAGAAATACGAGATTACAATTGATGTTGTTAGTAAACTTGGACAGAGAGGTTCAGCATCTGTTGAGTTTGATGTCGTTAAAAACGCAGTGCCTAATTGTACATTGAGCTACACGGAAACCAACCTAAGCTGGAGCTTTACCAATAAATGTGATGATACTGATGGAAAAATGGTTAGATATGAATGGTTCATCAACGGCGAATTAAGGAACGTTTTCGGTAGTACGGCTACACTTTCTAAAAACCTTAACCGTGGTAAGCAGGACATAAAAGTAATTGCTTATGATGATAGTGGAGACTTTGCAACACAGCACGTGACAGTTTTCGGACCGGCTGAAGAGGCAAGTAAGTCTGAAAACACTGTATCAATACCAAGCAGTGAGTAGTTAATTTTTAAATATAAAGCCGGGACATTATGTCCCGGCTTTTTTATACCCAATAATTGGACCTTTGAAAAATTAATGTCGGAAAGTAACTTTGCTCCAAAGGCATCTTTCATGGCCGCTAACAAAGCTGCGTATACATGCTGAGGAATTAACATTCTTATAGGTGAATATTAGGTTAGTTTGCAGACTTCCGAGCGTTGAAAAACATGGATAATAGTTACTTGGATAGAGGTGCATCTGCCTAGTAAAAATATTCTTCAGTGCCAGTGAGAAAAATATGAGCGACTACATACCTAAAAAGAGAGGGCTGCTTATACTGGATTGGTATGTCCCCCTTAATATTTTATTGCTGATTCTCGTTATGTGTGTCTTTTTCACCCGTTATACATTTGGATACGGTTTATTGAATGGGTGCCTGCCTGCTGATTTTTATATGATTGATCATTCGGATAAAAGTATTAAAACTGGTGAACTCATAGCATTTAACATGCCGAAATCGGTACGTTTTATCCCAGAAAATGAACGAGTCATAAAAATTGTTGCCGGTGTGGGCGGTGACAAACTTAAAGTAACAATGGATGGGGTTTATAACGGGGACAAATTTTTTGAAGCTAATGCACGTCGTATTTCGAAGAAATACAATATTCCGTCCATTTTGATTGAAAAAGAATTGATAATTCCTGAAGGCGAAGTTTTCCTAATTGGGCAAACCGATCACTCATGGGATTCCCGTTTTTGGGGAACAGTAAAGCTGAATTCAGTAATTGGGAAAACATATGCGATCTTTTAATGTAAATAAAAAATATTTACCAATACTTCCTGGACTTGCGTTATGTGCAGTTTTAAGTAATACAAATGCAAGCACTGAGTATCAACATGATGCTGACCTAATCGCTCAGCAAGCAAAAGGGCTTGGGGCACAGGCTAAAGGTGCACAGCAGCCAGATGGGGCTCTTAGCCTTGATGCTACGCTAAAATCACCAGATGTGCAGAAGTACATAGCGCAAGCTGAAGCACTCCAAAAAAACCAGGACCTGAGCAAGCAAATAAACCGTGGTTACGTCCCCGGTATGAATGCGGATAGTGTTCAAGCAGTTATAGACCATACCCAGGCTATCAGGGCCCAAAGTAATAACTCTGAAGCTGTCAACGATATAATTAGAAGACGTGATGAAATTCAAGAAAACGCCAGCCTTAATGAAGCGGCTCTGAAAGCTGTGGAAAATAAGCCGGAAGTCATGCGAGGACAATCTAAAAATATCGAAAAATTGTTTGGTTCCTCGGGCATCACAGCTGCTGACTTCGAAAGAAAAATGGATAGCACACGTGAAGAAGCACTATCAACTGAAAATGGAATAACGATCTTTGCTTCATTTAGCTTGCCGGATTATGTACTGGAAGACCTTCTACGTACGGCCTCAGAGCATAAAGCTCGTGTAGTTTTCAATGGTCTAAAGAAAGGAACTACTCGGCTACCAGAGACACAGGCAGCAATAAACCAAATGATTGTCAAAGGAAAATTTGAATCTCCTTTGATTACAATTGATCCTGATAGCTTCAGTCAGTATCAAGTAACTCAAGTACCGACAATTATTTCTAGGGAGCAAGCTCGTTTTGCAAAAATGGTAGGCTCCTTCAACGTTGAGTTTTTTCAGCGAGAACTTGCTAAAAAACCCGATCAGGATATTTTCCCGGTTGCTGGTACCACTTATCCCGTTGAAGAAAAGAGCATCATTAAAGAACTGGAAGAACGTGCACAAAAATATGACTGGGAAGGTGCAAAAAAAAGGGCCGTTTCTGACACATGGAAAAATCAATGGATGGTCGACCTCCCTCCTGCCCAGGAACACAAAGAATTTTTAATTGACCCTACAGTGAGGGTCACTCAGGACGTAAAAGATAAGCAGGGCCGTGTAATAGCTTCCGCCGGTGAGTTGATTAATCCACTTTCGAGATTTCCTCAAAACCTGACGATGATAATTTTCGATCCACTCAATCCGGGCCAGCTGGTATGGGCTGAGCAGCAGTATCGACAACGTCTGGGTAGTGGAAAAGTAATGCCAATGTTTACCCGTATCCAAAAAGATAATGGATGGGATCACCTAAATGATTTACGTGAAAAATTTAACGGTAAGGTGTTTAAAGTTAACGAACAGATCATCTCACGCTTTCAGATTAAAAACACACCTGCGCTTATAACTACTGACCAAGATAAATTCCGGATCACCCTGTTTAGCGAGGCAGAAGTCCGTGGTATCGGAGCCCCAAATCTTTCAGAGGAAAAATAAGATGAAACTCGGATTTATTATAGGCGCTCTCTTTGCAACATGGCTGACGCTAAATTATCCGGACCAGATGAGAAGTTATTTTACCAAAGCCGTCGACTATATCGAAAGTGTTGCAACATTTATTACATCCAAGTGAGCATGATGGTGAAAAAATTCAAAAAGTTACTTTTAGAGTTCATTGTAGCAGTTATGCTTTCGCTTTCTATACCGGGTATGGCTATGGCAGCAGATGCTGGAGTCCCTGGGGCTATGTGTCAGTCAGCTGGAGTGTGGCAGGGCTTGATTAAGAATATCTGTTGGAGCTGCATTTTTCCCATGAGGATAATGGGCATAGGGGCAGCTCCAGAAGGCGCTGCTCCTTCACGTCCGGGTTGCTACTGCACAGATCAGAACGGCGTACCGGAAATAGGTTGGCAATTGAGCTTCTTTCAGCCGGTGAAGATTGTTGAAGTTGTAAAGAGCCCCTGGTGCAGCCCCTTTCTTGAAGGCACGATGCTTCAAAAATCGCAGTTTGATATTGGTAAAAGCAACACAAATCAGCCAATGACAGCAACTGAAGCCGGATTTTACGATGTTCATCTTTGGGAGTTCCCAATCATGACAATGCTCAAATTACTGATTATTGGCGAGTGCACTGCTGAACCCTATATAGATGCCAGCCTGACCTATATAAGCGAAGTGGACCCTATGTGGGAAAGTGATCTGCTTACACTCGTCCTGAATCCAGAGGCAGTAGTTTTTGCAAACCCAATTGCCTCAATGGTGTGCGCTGCTGACTGTGTAGCAGTAACAGCAGGAAAGGATAATCTCGCTGCATACTTTTGTGCCGGATGCGATGGCAACCTTTATCCATTAACCGGCCACATTTACGCAAATGATGACGCTGTAAGGACGAGTTCACTGATAACCCAGCGTCTTCTGACTAAACTACATCGCCAGGGAATGCTGATGCGAACGATGGGAGCAGACGCAATGTGTGAGAAAACGTGGGAATACTTTACACCTCGTTCCCAGTATCGGCTTTCAATGCTTTTCCCAACTCCTGAGGCGAAAGGGCCGGATTGCTGTCATCGTCTTGGTGATTCGGTACATGACTGGTCAACCCTTAAAGGTGGGCGCAAAAAAATAGGCAATGATAATTATGTCTATATGTTGTGGCGTTACAATGACTGTTGCGTCAGATATATACCAGGCGCTTGATTTCTAAGGGTAAAAATAATGAAACTTAGAAAAACGATAGCTTCAACTATTATTGCATCAATGATTGCCAATACTATGAGTTGGGCTTTTTATATCTCTCTCATAAATATGGTAATGACTCCTCGTATTTATGCGGCAGACGCTATATTTGACCAGCTCGAAAGTAACTTTAATCTTGCTAATCCTAACGCAAATCGCAATGCGACAACCAGTGCTCAGGACATTGTTGAGAAGTACAAGAATGCGGATTCAGGCGAGAATGTCAGTGGGAAGATCACCGAGAAATACGTGGGTAAAGCCGAATCCGCTAATCTTAATCTCGGAAAGTATGGGGCAGGGAACTCAAATGAAAGTGTCATGAAAAATGCCGCATCCGATGGAAAGTCCATTGGTAGCGCCGTACAACTGCCGAGTATGTCTGGAGGGACAATCAATTCAAACTATACCAAGGAAGGGGCAAAGCTGCTCTCTCGGGATGCTAATGGCAACATTGGTATAAGCAGTAATCCCAATACTACTCCTGGAACCAAAACAAATACCGGAGAGATTTTCAGCTCAGAGCAAAAGCACAGCGATATTAAGTTCAATGCCGCAGATCGTTATGGGGATGAGGATGGCTTTGTAAACGATATAAAGAATCGGAAAAGCCAGTTATTTGATGCTCAAAGTTATGATGGCGTTGCCTACCGCACCCTCGTAAATGCTAACAAGGACAACCCGGCATCATCTATAAAGCCTAACGATCCCATGTTTACTGCGGGGAGAAATGAGATAACAAATGCTGTTGCTGGTACTGGAAACTGGCTTCAGAACTGTAATGTTGAGACCTCTAAAAAAACAGTAACCACACACTATCCTGATTACAAAGAGTTCTACTGTAACTCGCCTAAGCAAGATAACTTCAGCAGCTGCACGATAACCCGTGATTTTTCAGTCCCTGTTTACATTTCAGGCGGAAACGGAGACATGTCGATGTGCGGCGATAATTGTGTGCGTATATGGTTTGGTCGCCGTGATGACAACTACTGGAGTGACGGGGTATATGATAACGAACTGACATTAAAATTCCATCCGGATGCAAAATTGGCCTCAGCAAAGATTGTTAACGCGGAGTGGGATGACCACATGCGGGTAACACTTGATGGCACGCAGATTTTTGCTCACATAGATGGTGCATATCGAGAAAGTGACTATCCGGCTCCTAAGGGATCTTGGGAGTTAAAAAAATCGTGGAAACTCGACAAGGTTTACGATGTGACTGATAAGGTCAGAAAATCGGTGTATGAGGAGCCTGATCGAGAAGTGACAATGGCATCCAGAGTATGGGTTGGTGGGAAGGGTGAAGGGTATTTTGAGGTTGAGCTGACTTTTGAAAATATGAAGCTCGAAGATAAGCACGTCCAGGAACCAGCTGGTTGTTACGATGCTGTACAAGCTCCGAATACATTCTGCCGTTTCGATCGGTTTAAAGATATGGATGTTGGCACAAAACGGCTTCCGGAAAGCGTGCTTTCATTGGCAAAGCCTCTGTATGAAGGTGATAAAGGATTTCTTACCTGGAAGACAAACCTTGAAGGCTACTTTTGTGATCCATTGGCCAAAGACAAAATTTGCTCTTATGACGCTAGTGGAAAAATTATGAAAGACGCTAATGGAAAGGACCTCTGTTACAACTATGAAGAAATAAAGAGTATGCCTGATGCATGTAGTGCTTATAAAAATGATGCAGCATGTGTACTCGATAAACAAACATGTGCAGAGGGTTGGTTCGATGAGGGCACTAACAGTTGCTACATGTATGAACAGAAATACACCTGTGACAGAGGGAAGGATGTAGTTCGGGAGGTTGAATCTTCTACAAATGCCTGTGTTGGCATGATCCCATGTTCAGGTGGAACATGCGAAACTGGGCCAAAGGAAGAGAACAACGATTTTGGAAAAGTTGCGGCTTATTCAAACATGGTTCAGTACATGCAGGGCGAAGCCAAATGCGAAGACCCTAACGATGCCAATTCATGTTCCGTCTTTGAAGGAAAACCTGAATGGTGTGGTCGTTCAGTAGGCTTTGTAAATGGCCTGGCAAAGACGGACTGCTGCGAAGCACCACAGGGAACCGCAGGAGCACTTGAAGGTATCATGCTTGCCGGATCTATGATCAGAAACACAAACTGGACCAGAGTTAATGCTCAGCTAATAAAATGGACCGGCGGTGATACAGGTACATGGGCTTCTATGTCTAATGCGGTCGGAGAGTGGACTGCATCAGCTGGTAAAACAGTAGGGCAAATGTGGAACAACGTCACGAGCTCCTTAACGAGCGTATATGAAAACGTCGCTGGTAATCTAAGCAGGGCAGTTGGGTCTTCCGCAACTTCTGGAGGGGCAGGAGGTGCTGGCCAGTTGGCACAGGAAACAATGTCCAGCTTCGGTATAGGTCAGCTTAAGCAGATGGCAATGAAGAAAGCCTACGAATTGCTACCAGATACAGTTCGTGACTTTGTCTTTAAGAACGTTGCTACTACCGGAGGAGAGGTTGTCTTCTCGGCTGCGGTTCAAAACTTTATGCTTGCATTAAACGTGATCGGTTGGATTTATACAGCCTATCAGGTCACTAAAATGCTTTTAGAAATGTTGGTAGCATGCGACCAGAAAGAGATGGAAGCTTCTATTCATAAGAATCAAAAATCCTGTTTTACATTAGATACGGAACGATGCGTCAAATATCTGAATGTTGGTTTCACAAAGAAATGCGTTAAAAAAGCAACAGACATGTGCTGTTATAATTCCATGTTGTCACGCGTTATTATGCAACAAGCTTATCCGCAATTAGGAATAGACCCTGTCGCCTCTAATTGCGTGGGGCTATCAATAAAGCAAATACAGCAACTGGATTTCGATAAAATTGATCTGACGGAGTGGATTAATGATGCAGTTCAGGTAGGAGAAGTTCCTGATCAATATTCAAAATTCTCCGAAGAATCAATTGTGGAAAACTTACCATTCCAGAATGAGAACTATCAACTTCCATCAGAACGTACCAAGGAAGCAATGGGCGGTGAAGAAAATATGATAAAGGCCAGACAAGAAAATGCTCAGGCTATAAAAGAGGAAAATGTAGATTGTAGCTATTTACCTCGACCGGCCATATGTGAGGTAGGTTCAACTACGCTGGATCCGGTTACGGGCAAGCAGTTGCCGAAATATTGAAGAAGGGGCCGTTAGGCCCCTTTTTTAATTACTTGGCTTTCAATGTTTTTTCTGGGAAGCCTTTTTTACCGTATTCACCGGTAAAGAGGTAATAATCTTTTCCGTTGATGGAGGCTGCAACACCCCCTGGAGTTGTTGTATTTGGGCTATCAGAACGGAAAATGATACCCGAAAAATCAGCGCTTGTTTCGTTTCCTTTAAATGGGATGAACACATAACGAATTACAGCGTAATCACCAGCGGGAAGGTTTAGCTCAGGAATTTCGGTTCCTGTTGCGGGGCGAATCGCCTGAAAGCTGTACATTGAATCTGTAGGGAAAACATCAGCATCAGGCTTAGAGGGCAGATCACAGGTACTCCATTTATTGACGACTGCCATATCAATTTTACATGTGGCCAGAGCTGCTTTCTGTTTTTCAGGGTTGTATCCAAATGAGGCCTGAGTTGCTTTTGTATGCTCAAAAACATACTTAGCTCCCTCACGTACCAAACTTTCATCATTGTAAGGCAATTTTTTTGGATTGGGGACGAACACTAGGTATTGATTGACCTGGATGTATTCGGCGTCAGAAGAACTGTACAAAGAGCTGAGGCTCATGATCCCAAAACCTTTTAGACCGCCTGTTACGTAGCCCATCGAACTATTGATGAGATACTTAGAAAGAAAGTTGTCGGCATCCCCTCCAGGAGTAACCTCTTGCTCCTTAAAATTAACGTCGAAACCAGCAAACGAATAGGCATTCTTGGCGACAGAATCATTTGCATTAGCATGCCAGTACTGGCCGTGACTGTACGCATTCAGAGCGGTGCCTGGCGTAGTGCCGGTGTCACCGGCACAACCCGATAGGGAAAAACCAATGACGACAGAAGAGACCAGAGATACTAAACGTAAAAGTTTCATTTAAAGCCCTTTTTGTAATGTCTTTTGGAGATGGAACCATTATTCCATAGTCACGCGTTTCACAAACAACCTGATTGCATAAAAAAGGAAAAAAAGTGATTTCCAGTAGAACCAGCAGTACACAAGAAAAGCGCTTTTATAAAAATGTATAATTATTAAAACGAAGTAATGAGGTTGAAATGGGTAAGCCAACAGAAGAGCAAAGACCTGTTATCGAGAATGCTAGCGCAAACAATATGGTGATAGCAGCGCCTGGATCAGGCAAATCGTTCACCATGATAGAAGCGGTTATATCGATTCTCAAAAAGTATCCATATGCAAGAATCGGGATGGTGACCTTTACTCGCGCTGCAACAAACGCACTTGCAGCAAAGTTACAAAAGCGATTGAGCAAGAAGGATCTTGACCGGGTGCTGGTGGATACTTTTCACGGACTCGTTAAGAAGCAACTGGACATGATTCGCTGGCCGGGAAAGATGTTGATAGGGCCAGCACAGAGATCTGTCATTCACCGGGCTTTGAAAGAATCCGGTGTAACGATGAAGTTTGCTGAAGCTGAATTCGTTATTGATGCTATCGGCAGAGAAATGGATACGGATGTGATTTCAGTTCGGCATAACAGACAACAGATCCATTTGTTTAATACCTATCAGGCGTTATGCCAGAAAGACCATGTGGCGGACCTCAATGCTCTTTCAAAATTTGTTGTCGGTCAAATGCATTCGGGAAAAATGCGCACGTTAGATTTGACACATTTGATAGTAGACGAAGTTCAGGATACTGACTCTATACAATTCTCATGGATAGCATTGCATACAAGAGCTGGAGTCTATACGAGTATAGTTGGAGACGATGATCAGGCCATCTACTCCTTCAGATCCTCAGGAGGAGTCAAAATATTTCAACAGTTTGAAAAACACTTCAGACCTAACATATTTTACTTAAACACATGCTTTAGGTGTGAACCTGAAATTTTAGAGGTGGCCGGAGCACTGATAGGAAAGAATGTTTACCGTTATGCCAAAGAGTTACGCTCGGCAAAAAAGGGAGGGGGAAAGGTCACTTTTCGTTCATATGTAGATATGGAGGAACAGATACAGGGTATTTTAAGCCTTATAAATCAGGATCCACATGGATGGGCAATTCTAAGCCGCAATAATGCTCACTTGGATGAGCTAGAAAGTTTGATCGAACAGCCAGTAATTCGTTACGGAGGTAAATCATTCTGGGATGAAAAAGAAACAAGCGATGTGTTAAGCCTTATGGCCTTTTTCCGACAATCAAATGATCCTCGCTTAATGAAGAGAGTATTGGCATTGTTTGGAGAACAGGAATCAGTTTTGGATGAAGTGGCATTGAGTATGAGAGGAAGAAAAGTTACTTTTGGCGACCTTGCCATCCCGGAGGACAGTTCTCTCGAAACAAAAACATTACATTCAAACTTCGTGCGCTTTACCCAGGAAAGTTCTGATAAAGTTGAGATAGCAAAACGTTTCGCCAACCTTACGAAATGGATGGAATCGTCGTCAATCAAGATGAGGAGTAATAAAGGTACAGCAACCTTAACAAAAATTGCTTTAGACACTTGTAAACAGTGGGCAGAAAAGACTGGTTGGATGAATATGATAAATCGTGCTGCTGCAATGTCATTAGGCCCTAGGAAGAAGGACGAGGAATACAGCCCAGAGAAAGTAGTCCTATCAACCTTGCATGGTTCAAAGGGTCTTGAGTGGAATAAAGTAATAATAATGAGTTGTAATGCGGATCAGATACCAAGTAAAAGATCAGTTGGGGAGGAGGCAATAGAAGAAGAAAGACGTTTGCTTTATGTTGGATTTACGCGTGCAGAAAAGCAACTTTTTGTAATGTGGTATGGTGATCCTTCTTTCTTTTTAAGAGAATGCAGTGAAGAAAAGATAAAAGAAGCAGCTAATATTCGAATTTCTCCACTTTATACAGAATAATTCGATATGGGCATTTACTTATGCTTAAAGCTATAGTATAAAAACAATGAGCTTAAATATCAGCTCCCAAATTTGAGTAACTTTGCTTAAAGTTACTTTCGCGTTAAGCGTTGATTTAGCCGTGAAAAGCGGCCAGCTTAAACAAGCTGTAAGACACCACCGGCAAAATGTCACCTTTGTCGCTGGTGCACTTCCCATGCCTGCAAAAGGCAATCTGAATTTACCAAACCGTAACTAATTTAGCTCCTCCTGGGGCTATTTTTGTTGCGTACTTCTAATGCCAGATAGTATAAATCAGGCGGTTCATAGCTTACGGGAGATGAATGACAGGCTTTGCCTTCGTGTTGAAACAAAAATTTGTTTCTTCCTTCTTACTATATATAGGTGACCCCAAATGTCTAAAAATAAAGCTCGCAGTAAAGCCCTTCATCAAACCTTTAGTGAAATTATTCCAGAGATGGATAAGGCGCTAAACAAACAGCTCTTAGAAGTTCTGATGAAATATACAGAACGTGATAATGAACTGATTGTTATTTTGAATGAGGACGGCCCAAATATCATTGAACTTAAGTCTCTTAAGCCTGTGTCTTTGTTGGCCGAAAAGCTTTCTGCTTATTCAAGCTATTATCATGTGGATGTTGTGGAGCTCGTGGTCAAGAAAATTGATTTCGAAGGAGCTTATAAGCTTCTTAAAGCTTCCCCAGATGTACCACTTTTTAAAAGCTTAACTGAACTGGATAAATATCTTGTTGAGGAGTTTGAAAAATACGGATTAAATTCATTTCTTGACGTGGATAATCTGGATTACTCACTTGAAAAAGCCAGTGAACTCAAAAATGAGCAGTTAATAAATTGGGTTTCGGACATCATTTGCAAACGTGAAAAATTAACTTTACGTAAGCGTTTTGATGTCGCAGTAAAGGCCCACTACGAAAATGTAGAAAAAATGTATGATACCATTCGTCCGTTAATGAAAAAACTGGGTTTCCCAGAAGATCTCATGACGCACACCTTTAGTGAGTTAAGCGTTTTTGAAACTAAAGGATGGGACCATGCAATAAAATCGAAAATTGAGACTCTCGCTAAGCGTGAAACTCAATATTTAGATGATGCGGCTAAAGCAGAGAATCGACGTCTTGTAACAGAGAAGTTGGAGAACTCTTTAGCGATTGCACCAACTAAACCAACAAGAAATTGGTTACATATTGCCGGAATTGCCTGTTTGGTAGTCTGCACGTTCATGTATGTAACTAATAAATTTATTTAATCCTGTTAAGGGGGAACCCTAACGGGGCTTCTCTTTGAACAAATCGAGGAGCGGAAAATGTCATATCTTGAATATATCAATGAAGTAAAAGTGTCCGGGATAGTTATCAGTGCTGTGGAGAAAAAAATGACTGACCAGAGTATAGGTTTGTTAATAAAGCTCAAAAATAGGATGAAGACAGAAGTTGATGGTGAAATCACTGAGAGAGAATTTTCAGTTCAAATCAAGGTGTCGCCTGAAATGTATTCAACCTGTTTCACTGGTATAAATCAGGGTGATGAGTTGATGGTCTCCGGTTATATTGTTGTCGATACTATTATGATTGAAGGGAGAGAACATCCTCTTGACTACATGAGAGTGGTAGCAACAAGTAAGTTGGCTCACATACTTAAACCTCTAAAAGGTTTTGGACAAAGTAGCTTTAATCAGATCTGACATTAAACCCACCCTAAAGGGGAGAAATCCCTTCATGGGATTTCTCCTTTTGGAGTCCCCATGAAACAAAAATTTAGGGCTACTGCAATAAGTAGTAATCAACTTAGTTTTTTTTCTATATTCGATATAGATGAAGATGAAATAACGCAAATAGTTGATTCACCCAAAGAGCATTTAAATGATGCATACACGTCCGGATTAAACTTTAAATCAGATGAAAGTAACATTTCTGAGATAAATTATGATTCTGAAAGGCGTGAAAATCACCTTTATGAAAAATCCAAATTACTTAAAAATCAGATTTTGCATACAATTAATTTTGCAGCAGAAACAGATTATCTATATTCGGTTGAAGAATATAACCCAGATTTGGGTGGTCTGGTAATAGAATGGACCCCTGAGGATGTGTATGTTGTTTTTCTATCCGCTATGGAAGAGTCTTTGGAAATCATTAAAGAACTAGTGTTGAGGAGAAAGTTATTCTTCAAAGATGACAATGGTAATATCACAGTGAATCCACTTTTAGAAGCTGAAACACGGTGGTATATGTCAAAATCATTTGAATACACTTGTTTATCTCATGGACTTGATGCATGTGAATTTAGAGCGGAATTAAAATCATGGCTCTATTATCATTCGCATCGTTCGATTAGTGAAAACACGAAATTAGCTGAATGCAGGAATGATGATGAAATCATTTTGCATGATTGCAATGACGATATGGGCTGGGACATCTTCTTTGATCAGGATTATTTAATGTCAGAAAAAAAACTGGCTGTTAAATGGACTGACAGGGAAATTATGGATGTTTACATAAAAGCTTTTAAATCCACATTAGAGTTGTTTGACGAGCTTGTTTCATGTGATCTGTTAACTAAACGAAACGCTTTTGGCAAGTTAGAAATAAATCCAATATTCGAAAATCATTTTGAATGGATCATGTCTGAAGCTTTTGAAATAGTGGGAAATCATCTTGGTTATAATGTGCCTCAAATCAGGAAACTGATGGCAACTATTTGCCAAATGAATCTCAAATAAAATGCCACTGGCAAACATCTGCCAGAGGGCGGTGTTTGCATTTTACCGGAGTTAAAAATGTCTAATGCCGCTATGAAGTTAAATGAAACATCTTCTGATGCTTATGAAAAATTAGAAGCTCTTCTTTCCCCGGATGTTATAAAGTTAAAACATTATGTGGATAAAGATGAGTATCTTTTAGTTCTAGCAAAGGACCTTTTTGGTATTCCAGAAATGGATCCAAAGATGGCTGTGCCTGTTTTCAAAACTAAAACCTCGTATCGAGCTCCGCTGAACAAAGACTACATACCAAATCCCCGAATACTTGAACAAGTGGTTAAACTGCTTATCAGTCCGGATATAGATTTAAATGTGTGTCTTAAAGGTGAGTCCGGTTCTGGCAAGACTGAAATGGTAATGTACATTAGCCACATGATGAATTGGCCGCTGACAATTAAGCAGATCAACAGCAATATTCGAGTTGATGAGCTTGAAGGTGAGCGCAGTCTTAATGGTGGTAATACAGGTTTTGTACACAGCGATTTGGTAACGGGATTTCGTAATGGTCACCTCATTCTTCTGGATGAAGTGGACAAAATCGATCCTGATACGGCAGCAAAACTTCACATGCCCATTGAACGTAAGCCCTGGTCACT
This sequence comes from Enterobacter sp. FUJ80071, assembly GCF_038739915.1. Lineage (NCBI taxonomy): Bacteria > Pseudomonadati > Pseudomonadota > Gammaproteobacteria > Enterobacterales > Enterobacteriaceae > Enterobacter > Enterobacter sp. FUJ80071. The sequence goes on along the minus strand of NZ_JBBXKH010000002.1, from coordinate 263,381 downwards.
CAGTGCTAATGGTGGTGAGGTTATAACTGCTAATGGCTACACGCGATTTATTGGTACTGCAAACACAAACATGAGTGGAGGCGCTCGCCGGTTCGTTTCTTCTCAACGTCAAGATGCAGCTTTTATAAAGCGGTTCTTGATAGTTGAAATGGAGAAGCCCGACAAAGTTGCTTTAACCAATGTGCTTACTAAACGATATAGCTCTTTGCCTTTTCAGGTCATTGAGAAGTTCGTAAGAGTAGCGATTGCAGTAAATGACTCTGGTACAGAAGACAGTGTGATGGATATTCGTCAATTAGTAGCTTGGGTTGGCACGTCGATGACGTTAAAAACCTTTAGTCTTCTTGACACTTTCAAAATAGCTTTTGCTTCTGCTTTACCTTTACATGTGGTCGATCTTGTTCTTCAAGCTATAGATCTTTCTCTTGGCGAAGACAAGGATAAATCGCTGGAGTATTTCACAGCAAAAAAGTCGAGTTAGATGGGATTTGTTATGAAACCTCTGATATTTGTATCTCAGAGTTATCCCATCTTGAATTTAGTGCGTTTTTAAGTACGGATGGTGCTGCTACCATTGCTATAGCAAAAAACGGAACTAATTTTACTGGACTTATGCAACTGAATAACGACTATTCTTTATTGTTTTATCATGATGGTAAAATAAATATGGAAGGTCTAATTAAAGAAATGGAATTAAAAGGTTATATGTATCAGGGAGCAATGGGCAATGATGATGTTGCCGCTGAGTTTCCCGGTATTCTTTTAATTGCACCAGAGAAGCTTTAATATCAACCCTATCGGGAAATCTTTCCCGTTGGGGAGGGTTTCCCCTTTTTTTTGGAGAAACCCATGACTTTAAATACTTCAATGCTTAACAAAGTATCTGCAAAACAAATCTCTGAGAATTTTGCAAAATCATATCCAGATTTACTGGAAGGTGCAGTTATAACAAAAATTGAAATAAGTGGCTGTCAAGGATCGCGTCGAACCGATAAAATCGATTTGTCTTATGATGGAGATGATATTACGGATCAAAAAAGCGTATCTAAAAGCGAAGTACGTTGGATTGACATAAAAGCCCTTAGCTTCAAAAGTACGATTACCAGCAGAATATCAACCCTTTGCTCACGCTTGTGCATCCGCTATAGCAATATGTGGATTTTACCAGTTTCCAGTATGGAAGAGTTTCTGGAAGGGGCCCAAGAGATTGAACGAGAGTTTCAGGCAGGTATTCAAAACGTTGTAGACAATTATGAGATGCATATTGAGGCTGAAAAAAATAGAAGCCCAAGAATGTCTTCTTTGATTGATCAGTTGAAATTAACTAAAGATGATTTCATAAAATCCTTTAGATTTAATATTGCTCACTTTATTCCTTTTACGCCTATTAGCGTTGAAGGTGATGAAACCCAGGACTACTATCAGGAACAATTGATAACAGATCTGGCAGAAGAAGCAATGAGGGTTTATGAAAAAATTAGTAAAAATAATAATTTGCGCTCAAGTACTATTGACCGACTGAAGCAAATGCAAAATAAGATCATTAGCTTCATGTTTATACATAAAGAGGCGGCAGTACTTGCAGAAGCTATAAAACACATAATGAATAATTTACCTAAAGGTGCCATTTCTGAACCTCGCGACGTTGCGGTGTTACAGCAGTGGTTTTATTTCATGAGTGATGCTTCAATGTTAAAGCGTATTATTTCAGGAGAGCAAAAGGTTACTGACTGGTTGGAATCTATTACCAGATCATTTAATCAAAGCTCACAAACAGAACCGAACGCGCTACAGAACACAGGTATTGAAGCTATTTTAGATTCAACAAATGTGTTTCAGGTTGAACCTGTCGTAGAGAACGATATAAAAAACAGCACGTTTTCAAACACTGATTCTGTAGCTGAACCTGAGAAATCAGTTTCGCAACAGGAAGACAATGCTGAAAATGGTTTTGATATCGAGCTCAAAGGCTGGTAACTGTTTGCTTTATTAAAAACCCCAGATGGGTACTTCACCATCTGGGTGAGTACCCCTTTTTTATAAAGAGGTATTCTATGAAATTAGATCTTAAATCATCGCCGCGCCATATTAAGCGTTTACAGAATATAGCAAAAGTCATTAGCGGCTTAGGCGATGTAAGAGTTGTAATAGACGACAATACCAAAGGACCGTATTTTGATCCTGTCAATAAAGTTTGTGTTTTACCAAACGGCGATTATAGCGATGATGACTTTGTCAGTCTGATTGAAGGTTTTACCTGTCATGAAGCTGGTCATGGTCGCTATACCGTCAGTGAGGTTTACAGTGACGCCTTTAATAGTGTTCTCATGTCATCTGAAGGGTTTACACGCTTCGATGACGGAATGAATGCAGAGTTTGAGAGCCTCGCTGAGAAACGTAAAGCTTATAGCAGGGCAAAACGTCTTACCGGGCTTATAAATCTGTTCGATGATGTACAGATGGAAGAGAAGGTTGGTAACGATTATCCGGATGCAAAGCGGCGGCTTGCAGCCACTTACGCACTGATGGTTAAAGCCGGAAGGATGACTCCTGATATATCTTCTCGTCCGGAAAATCCTGTCCTATTTATTGAGTGGTATCTGCTTAACTCATTGCGAGTAAAAGTCCTTCAGCAGGTAGGTCACAAAGAAACCCTCGATCCGTTTTTTGACTATGCCCAAAAGATACTTTCTCCAGTAATTTCTGATGTTGAGGAAATTTTTCATGATGCTCTTGGTTGTGAAAATACTCAGGGCTGTGAATCCCTTGCTCGTAAGACCCTGGCTCTTTTAGAGAGACTGCGGGATGAGGCAAAGGAACAACAGCAGCAGACAGAGCAGGAGGAGCAGGAGGCATATGATGAATCCGAGACCGATACCGATACCGAATCAGAAGATAAATCGCTTACGTCGACTGATAGTCGTGAGGATGATTCTGAGGACGATAGTGAAGGTCAGGCAGATACTTCCGATAACGCTGATCTTGCTCAAGAGGGATGTTCTGAGCCTTCAGAACTTGCTGAAGATAACGAGGGAAATAATGAACCCACCGGTGGCAATCCCACGGGTGATAACATTATTGAAGACGATACTGATGCGATTAACCCTTCCGAGAGTGAATCAGATGAAGCCAGTTCGACTAACGTTGAAGATGAAAGTAACTTTTCATCGGCTCAATGGGAGATACTGGCAGATTTGTTGGATGCCTTTCTTAGCAGTGATGAGGATAGCGAAGATTATCACGATGCTTTGGCTAAAGAGATTGAAGGTATTGCATCAAAAGTATCCGATGACGTGAAAGCCGAATTCGGTGCTTCTGAATGGGATATCCCTGATCTCCTTATCGATTTGAATGTTTACAATGAGGCTTTGTCTCTGAGTCATTCAATCGGTAGCGACTTGTCTGTTTTACAGCAGGTTAAAATGCGTGGCCGAAACAAAACTCATGAGCGTGGAATTACCTTCGATGGAAATCGATTAATTCTGTCACAAATGGGAGTTCGTGATGTCTTCAGAGCTCAAAGCGAATCTAAAAATAGAGGGCATGTTGGCCTCGTATTAGTTCGTGATATTTCAGCGTCAATGGCTAATGATGAAAGATATATTCATGCCATTAAGTCAGATCTTGCTTTATCGATGGCCGCTGAAAGTTTGTCAAAAATGCATGTCTCCAATATAGTTTTTCCCTTCAAGGAAAGTGAATTTGAGATTATCAAAACGTTTGATCAAAGCGTTGAGGAATCTCTATCGAAATTCACTCTTGGATGTAAGGGTTATTATACCCCTACGGGATCTGCTTTAATGGCAGCTGTTGATCTGTTACTTGACAGCCAATTCGATAGGAAAATAATTTTTCTTATAACTGATGGTTATCCGAATAAATCGGAATTTACTATCGTCGAAGTTATGGAAAAGGCTAAATGTAATGGAATAGAAATCGTTGGTGTTGGTATTAAGACTGATGAAATAATTGGTTTTGAAACGGACACTTTCGTAACAGTTGATGATACTTCTTTATTGTCTATTGAAGTCAGTAAGCTAGTTCATCAAATACTTTCTTAATAAACTCTACCCAATCGGGGCAAAAAGGCCCCGGTGGGTCTTTTTGCTCCATGAAGGAATAAGGAGCAAAATATGACTCAGATAAAAACTTACCGTGTAGAACATGAAAAAGTCGGTGCGATGCATAAAGTCCGTATTTTCGGACGTGTTGGTGAAGTTATAAGCAATGATAGCCCTCAGGAAAGAATCTTCCGCGAAGTCACTATAGCGGAGGGTAATAGCCAGCAGGCTGCGTTACTTGTAGATAACTACATACAGCGTCTTGAGAATAATGGCTTCACGACTGAAGCATAAATGTTGAGGGCCCCCGGGCCCTCTTTCTTAAATTCTGCGTTGTGGGTTTCTCCCTGTCTTCTGCACCGCAGAAGGCATTGAGAAACTCACAATGCCAGATAAGAGAGATCATCATGACTTATGCATCCCCGGCTCTTCGTCGTAAACCACAGGAAGTATCTGAACACTTTATTAAACTCGTTCATGCTCGAATTGCTGAAGTGTCTGGCTGGAAGTATATATTCGAAAGAATACCTGCTTTCAAAGACGCTTGTGCAAAAGCCCCGAGCCAGGTTCCTTGCCCGTTTACTGGCGCAGGGAAATCGAAGTTTCGTTTCCGGCAAAAAGACCTTTATACCGGATGTGCGATCCATAATGACTTTCCGGTAAATGAGTTTTGCGACGGAATTGATGTTCTGGCGAAATATTATGAATTAAGTAAAACGCAGACTTGCAAAAAGATTCTCTCAGATTTTTTCGGGATGGATCTGCATGCTCCGTTAACTGACGCCGACATTGAAAATGAACGACGCTATAAATCAGCAGTTCGTGCCACAGAAACTCTTGACCGAGAGGAAGTGGCAAAGCGAATGCGAAAACTTGATGTGATGTATCACTATACCGGTGAAATAAAGCCTAATACTCCTGTTGCTTTGTACCTCCGTAATCGTGGGATCTCCCGCTTACTGAGTCACTTACCAAAGGATTTAGGCTTTAATAACCGGATCTACTATTGGGATAAAGATAAGCAGAAATCGATTATCTATCCGGGAATGATTGCAATCTATCGTGACACCCGAGGTCGGCCTCTGACTATCCATAGAACATACGTAGACAAAAACGGTGATAAGGCACCTGTAGAAAATCCAAAGCTGATGATGAAGCCTCCTGCCGATATGACAGGTGGCTCAATTCAGTTGTTTGACCCTCACTATGATTCAGGTAGTTCGACCTGGACACTGGGAGTGGCTGAAGGGATCGAGAATGCGCTTTCTGTTGTAGAAGCGACTTCAACACCATGCTGGGCAGCCAGCTCCGCATGGTGCCTTGAAAACGTTACTGTTCCTGATTTTTTACTGCCTCCGCCGGATGTAAAATATATAAACTTTTATATCTGGGCGGATAAGGATATTGCTAACTCACAAGGCACTCGTGCCGGTATCGAAGCTGCTCAGCGACTTCAAAGCCGCATGGTTGAGTTTTTGGCTAAACGATATCCCGCATCAAAGCTGACAATTGAAGTCTTCGAACCAGCACAAGATATTCCTGATGGGAAAAAGGGTATCGACTGGAACGATGTTCTCCAGTTAACAGGGCAGGATGGATTCCCGATTCACTGGGCTCCTGAATGTCTTAATCAGCTGTAACAACGATAACTCCCCCGCATTTTGCGGGGGGGGTTATCTTATCAATATTATTTTTTAAATTGTATTGATAAGATAACCGCTTTCCTTCGTGATAATTACCTGCCTTTAAGGTCTTTTCACGGCTGAGATGCTTGCTCAGTTAAATAAATGTGCGGTACTACTGGCTATGGTCGGTTGTATGACATGGTTATTCCATAAACTATTAAAACCCATAACGGGAGTATTACCGTTATGGTGATGCTCGTCGTTTTACATCGGAGAGCATTTTAATGAATTTTCAAACTAACGAAGTTTTTAATAAATTTGCTGCTGTTATAAAATCGCGCATCGTCAATGAACCATCGTCATGCTATTTGCTGCATGATAATGAGATAGATATAACGATTTTGAAACATGGCATATTAGAAAATGACAGAAACCTGTTGTACGTAGTTCGTCCTTCAGGAACGTGTTTGTTGCGTTGTGACAAATATTTCTATCCGAAATATTATCTTCGTTGCCGTGGAGATTATAAGTCATTCATATATGTCCATCTTGATCTACATAGTGGTGAAGCTAAAGAAATCACATGGGAGCAAGCAGACGATATGCTGTCTAGTCCAGGAAAACCCCCATTAAAAGGAAATCTTGGACGATTTGAGTATATAAAAGTTGTGGTTGAGGACCTTCGTATTCGAGGTTACGCTGATTATCTTCCTGCGTATAATCTTGATGACCTTCGCCGTTTTGCCTTACAGGACGACCGCCCATCCCTTGTCAGATACATTGACAATGTAATGGCAACGGTCTGATTGGTTGCTAATTGATTTACATATTTTCCCTGATGGCCAACCTGCATCAGGGAGGCCTCAATAACGACTGGAGGCTGTATGAAGTTAGCTACGGACCTGGTAAAAGCTATTTTGATTAGAAATGGTGTTGAACCAGTAAATATAAGCGAATCATCTAAATTATCTTTGAAACAACCACTGACAGAACTTAAATTCAGTTTATATTTGCGAACTGAGCATTTATCTCACTTCCTACCCGGTTATGTTTATTCTATAAAAGAATGTCCACTGTCATATGACATCGGGATCGAAATTCAGAAAATCTTCGAAAGTTTACATTTGTTAAACGAAGAATTTGAATCCCTCGGTTTTGTTTCTGTATGGATAGAAATGCATCAAAGCATTTTTGAACAAAGTCGGTTTAAGAAAAGTAACTTTACTTTTCGGGAGGAAGAGGTCGAGCTTGCTAAAGGGCTTGTTTGTTCTCACAATTCACAAATAAGTAATGCGGCTTATTTCTGGCTTCAGCACTTTGAGGAGTTTATGATTTATGTTCGTAATAAGCTTATCGACCTCTTTCGAGAGGCCTATGACCTGATCCTTGGAATGCAGCAAGTATTTTTCATTCGGGAAAAGGAAGAGCTGTTGAAAACTATAAGTTATGGGGATGACCTGTATGAGGTGAAATTAATGGCGGCTGAGCTTTACTCTATCGAACAGAACTTAAAGTGTTCTGAATCGATAAGTACAAAATCTCAAGCTTCGGCATATATTAACCGCATCCGTGAGTTTGTGCGTTCGGGGTGGAGGCAGGGCTATATAGTCTGCCATCATAAGCGAAGTAATCAAATCTCATCATTGTCATTACCGATGTACTTGAAAGATACGTCAGGCCGAAGTGCTCGAAAGCGAGTAAAACGTCTTATATCTTCTACAGTTTGTGGTAGAAATAAAGATTTAGGTCTTACAGATTTTTAATTAAATTATACCCATGTGGGGATCACACCCCATATGGGAGTGATCCCTTTTTTATTGAGAGAGGATCACATGAAAATTATCGAAAAAATCATTAATGCCTTTTTGGTTGTTCAACATAAAAAAATACAGGTTAAAAACATTACATTTTTAGACAATGGGCAGGGCATGTTCTCTGGTATGTCTTTTGATGCTGATGTTTCACTGGAGTTTATGTATGAATCAGCAAAAGCATATAGTTCTTGTTTCTGTGATATTCCCTTTCCAGGTTTTGAAGATGCAAATCTGGAGGAAATTACGAAATTTCAATTAGATGCTTTGAAGCAAAGAAAGAATCATTCTTTCATTGTTAACCATTTGAGGTTTCCTATAGTTTTAAGGGAAGGGTGCAAAATCGAAAGAGGAGAAGTCTATTCAATTTCGAATTGCACTTATAATAAAGAAAGATTGCAGTATCTTTTTTCTCAGGATATTTACGGTAAGTTGTATAATTCCTTAGAGAAAGAATTAAGCTCGTTTTTCTCATTTATCAATGTTGAGGTGCACGAGTTGTTAAAAGATGCTGTATGCTTTGCATTAAAAATCCTGAATAAGATATCTTTGGATACACCTGAAAGACTTATTAAAGCTTTTAATTATCGTGACTGGTATTGTAGTTACGATGTTGAGCTTTTTAGGAAAGGCTTACCTGGTCATATTCTGGAAGAGCTCATTGCTCCAGATATCTTACTTTCAGACCTTAACGGTTGTAGAAAAATACTTAGAAATGCAAAACGATTTCTAAATGGACATACAAAAACCAATTGTGTTTATATTAAATATGAATGGTGGTTGGGGCCTGTGGATACCTCACACTCAGCTAAGTTGATGTCTGACAAAGAAATTAACAACCGAAGTGACTTGAAGAATTTTTCAAAGGTCTTTTTCAAAGAGTGTTTAAGTTCTGGTAAGTCGGAATATGAAAACCATCTTAGTGAAAAAGAACATGCGCTTCGCTACAATTATTAATTAAAATTATTTTCTCCCATAGGGATTTCTCCCTTTGGGAGAAATCCCTCTATTAAGAGGGTATTTAAATGAATGCGATACAAAAGTTAGTTGAATCTATTCTTGTTAAAATGGGTTTTGTTGGCGCTGTAGTGGAAAATATATATTTGGATTCAAAACCATTTCGGCATATTCGATTTGTGGCTGATATTCCAGTAATATCTTTTCTACCTCATTTGGTGAAATATCTTAAGGGCGCAGACCATCTTTACTGTGGTAACGATGATTTGCATCCTCTTTTCATTTATTTTTCCGAAGCGGCTACATTAAAAGCAGGCCCTGTAAATCTCGCGAACTTTCGTTTTGAAGTTTCTATAGCTTCAACTCATTTACGACTGGTCTCAGAGCAGCCTGATTTGCTTATCAAAGGATTTAACCGGGATAATCTAGAATACGTTTATTACCGCTCAGATTTGGCCTCTAAGGATCTTATACTAGGCCTTGTTGAACACGGTTCTCCTTTCATAAAACATCTACATGGACTTATACAAAAGCGAATTTTAAACGAGTTCTCTCTGATTTTTTCTGTTCTTGAAAAGATTTTAGAAAGCGCGAAGCCACAAATTCTTGCTTGCTTCCATAGTGTTGATTATGAAATGAACGTAAAAATAATAGCCGAAGCTATACCTGAAACTGTATCTAATCAGATAGTCACATCTGATTATATAGTTAATTCTATATCAGATGCGGACAAGTTTATAAATCATGTTCGTCGCTATTTAGCAGGCAGGGTAATGAAGAGGCGGATATACGCTGAATTAGATGTTTGTGAAGAAACATCAAATATTTCACTAGTGAACTTAGGATGCTTTACGTCTCCTCTGCTCGTTACGGAATATCAAATGTTTAAGCCACACTCTTCAGGGTTATATCGAAAAGCTATAAACAACTCCTTAAAACAGTTCAAACCAGAAATGCATGTACCTTCTGAAGAACTCTTTTATAATTAATCTAACCCATCCGGGAACTTGCTTCCCGGTGGGAAGCACTTCCTTTTTAGTCATGAGGTAGTGTAAATGTTTAAAGAATCTGACCACGTGGAATTTGTTAGTGCCTTTCTTTATCAAAATTTAGGCCTTAATGTTCCCGCTGACGATATAACCGTTCAATTATCTGATACTTCGTTCGACAAAGTAACCTTTGATTACGATGTAGATATCGATAATTTAAATTGTATGTTGGATCTCTACATATCTGAACTAATAAAGCACAACGCATCTTACTCCGATTCTATTCTTTTGAAACAAAAAATAATTTATTTTCTTGGAGTATTTAAGAATTTCGGATTTTTTACGTTTGATATTCGCGGATATAGTAATACTTTAAGCCCAGTTAAAGTTATTGATATTGTTTCAATGATTATTAATGACTGTGAAGAGTTATCTAAAGCTAATTCTTCTACTGATGCTATAAGAAATCTTTATCTCGATAAAATGAAGGTGGATGGGAAAGTGTTAGTTGCGAAATTTGCACTTAAACAGTTTTTTCATTCCGACTTTGGTGACTTTATCTCATTTGTCGAGAAAAGAATTACAGATTGTCTTAATGAAACTTTAAGGATTATCAAAGCTGTTGAACATGGCTTTGTACGTGTTGGGCAGCATAAGATTAATCGCCGTATTAATGATGACTTAAAGTTATGCATTGATTTCAATACTGATGATTATCCGGCAAATATGCCAGATATATATATTAAGTTTAACGATACATTTGATGGGAACGGGGCGTTATATTGTGACAATGATGCCCTCATATCCCTCTATACCGATGTTGCTTCAATTATCAATGTGCCGGTGATGATGGAAGTAAGATTGATCAATAAAAGAGGGCGTGTTGTCTGTGATTCTTCGCATTCAACTTACGTATCTCTCGAAAGTAATGACCGATACAGAGTAACTGATCGCACATTACTAATAACTGAAGCTTTTGACGATTTTCGTAACGCGTCTCAATGATCCTTTTGCTTCAGTCCAAAAAAGTAACTTTGGTTGGCTGAAGACACTTGTCTATGACAATGTAAAATCTGTCGCTGGCATCTTCTTTTAGCTTAACCAAACTTTTATCTAACCCAGTGGGGAAGTCGCTTCCCTTCTGGGGCACTTCCTCTCAAATTTGAGGTAGTGTATATGACACATTCATCTGATGATAAAAACTATGTCCGAGCAGTTCTGAGCTATCTTGGCATAGATTTTGATGAGGCGGATATAGTATTAAGTGTTTGCCATTGTCAAAGTGACGAGCTTTCTTTTACCTGTAATATCAAAGCTATTGAACTCAAGAATGCTGTTGATTTATATGTCGATAGTATCTCTGAGAATGAAATAGAAGCTTTAAACAGAGAATCTTTAAAATCTCGACTCTGTTACTTTCTTGAGGTGTTTGACGCAGTCTCTGGTCAGTACCTTGAGATTTCAGGAAAACACTTTGCAACTAGCCGTTTTGAATATGATGATGTTTGTAGTGAAGTTCTTAGCATGTCTAATGATGTTTCTCAGTCGAAAGGTTATGACCGGGATGAATATAACAGACTGATGCAGGTTGATGGTCAGGTTATGATTGCCCGTTTTGCTTTGCAACAGTTCTGGGATACTCATTTTATTGGACTAATAACATTTGTATCTGAGTCTATAACATCGAGCCTCTATAAAGCTTATGAAACTTTTAGTGATATAAGTTTGGCTTGCTATAAACTGAGTGAATATTCTTATTCACGCTCTATCAACAGTGAATTGACCCTTAATATTTCACTTAAAGAAAATGACTTCTGTGAGGACCTATCTGATTGCTATATGGAAGATGAGGCTTTACCTTCTGGTAGGGTAATTTCTCGACGCAACAATGACTCCATAATAAGTATTTATGAGAGCTATGCTGCGGCTTCTTATATTCCGATGATTGCATCTTTGGAAGTCGTTGATGAATACGGCGAAGTGGTTACTGACCTCTGCCATACCGTTTATGTTTCAGAGTTAACCGGTGGGCGGATTAAAATCCACGACCGTAATGACTTAGTATCTGAAGTTTTCGATAACCTAAGAAATTTAAATCTTGCAGTTGGAGATTCAGTTTCACAAGCTGCTTGATTCTTTCCCTGATTTTGATTTTTTCTCACATACTCTTATGGCACGGTTTCCGTGCCTTTTTTTTGCCTCGCTTACAAGCGTCTACTCCTCTTCTACCTATCCCACCTTACATCACCACTTAAAATCTATCTTTCTAATTCCATTATCCTTTTCGTAGCCTCTAATGCTCTGGTATGAACATACTCTTTAAACTCAAAAAAGTGCTATTAACGAAAAAAAATCCCTAAAGAGATTTGTATACTGTTCTCAACCAAGGAGAGCTCATGAATGAACTAAAATCCAAAAACGAGAACAGTACCAAAAGCAACTTTCCCCCGGTTGATAATCAGTTTTGCTTTTACCATGTTGATTTCAGCATAGAACGACTACTTTCAACGGCCGAGGATCTCCAGCTTGAGTACATCTTCCAGAAACCTGGAAGTGAAGTAAGAAAGGATTTGGTTGAGCGATTCGAACGTGGAGAGCGCTTTGTTACAGCTTCACACTGTGACAATTTCTGTGAAATCCTTGGTTGTCAAGGCCATCAGGAAAATGCATAAACCCATAAACCTACATTTCCACTTTTAAGGATGTTCACTAAAGAATGATTGGAGAAAGTATTTTTGACTGGGTAATTTACGGAATATCCATTTTGATATTTGCCTCAGCACTAATTGAAGGAAAGACAACTCGCTACCCAGCACTTTTTTTCTATGGGAGTTTAATTTTAATGTTAATCCTGATAGTTGCTGGAGGCCTTAACTGGTGGTTCTACAGGTCAAAATATGGCGCAGTAATCGTTATCTTCACAGTGGTCTCTTTACTGATGACTCGATTCCGCCTGGTCATATATAAATTAAGATTAAGAAAGTTAGTTTCAGAAATCAGATTTCGTATAAAAACGGGTTTTCGTATAATTCTTGTTTTGTCGGATAATGAGGATGAGCGTAATGTTCTGCTGTCTATGCTTAGCAACGTATTGCCAGAGCAAACGCTTATTCACACGCGTGATGCTCTCGGACCTCATTCAGAGCCTATCCTAAAAGCTCTTGAGCTACATCATCAACAGGGAACAGGTTACATACTCGTCTGTGAACAACAAATCTCAGCGCGTACGTGGTTGAGTATCGTAGAAAATGGGAAACCTGATACATCTATAGCTGTTAATTTTCATTCGATCCCAGAAATGGAGTGATTTTTCAATGAGTAGAACCGTTTCACAAAGTGTCACAGAAGATTGTCTTTTTGATACCCGCACACAAGTCAGATTACAACTAAGTCGAAGCGTTCATAAAACGCTGGCATCTGCTAAAGAAATTTTACAGGGAAGGGGGGTTGATTCGGTCTCTATTGAAGATCTTGTGCGAGCCTGTCTTGAAGAGAACCAGCCAATTGATCTAGCCTCACTTTACCTTGAAAATCTCTTAAAACAGAAAGGTACCAGCATTTGCGATTTTTAGTGTTTTCAAACCTATTAGATAAAATGCCGGTTGTGTTTATATAACATCAATAATTTCATGCAACAGGTAAAACATGAGTACTCAAAAGCAACTTTCCAGAACTACCGGCACTGAACGTATGTTTAAGGAAGAGCTGGCGTTATCCTTAATTTGTTGGGTTTTCACCAGTCCTTTTACCAACTGGACCGATAAAGTCTTCAGTGGTATTGAAGTTCCGTCTGAAGGACCGTCATCATTACGGGGTGAGACAGAAAAATTCTTTCGTTTTGTCGTTAATGAAGAAGGCTACGACGCAGGAAGGGCTGCTATTGGTCTTGACCTATGTTGTTTTTCACTTCCGTTGTGTTTGTTCCCGGACGCTGCCCTGTCTGAGGAAGAGGTTATGAGTAAGTTAACCGGAGAAGTTATCCATGGAATTCTTCTTTCCTTACCTGAGTTTATTGATATGCCAGAAGTGCTCGCTTACCAGGTCAGGGATGAAATTCTTGCTTTTAACACTCGCTGTGGAGACGGGATCTTTCATGGTTGGAACACGGCTTCAGAATTGTGGAAGTTTGAAATCTTTCCCCGCACCACCATCATGATGCAGCATACTTCGGCAATACATTAAAATTAGGCGGGGCAGAATGCATAAAAAACTTTTTCTTCTCGAATGGAAACCCTGTCAGAGCCGCGTATGGGCCGGTTGGATGGCCCTGTGGTTGACTATCAGTTTTCTGATGTTATCTGCCTTGCTTATGACAGATCATCTCCTGAACAAAGTCATCCTGCCGCCAACATGGTTGTTGATCTGGTTTTCGCCAATGCTGGGGTTTTTGATAAAAGTTCGCGTCGTCGAAACTCAACATTTCCTGGAGCATGACCTCTGTGTTGCAGGTTTCTCTTTTTACCGCTGGAAGAGGTTAGTTTCTCCCGGGCTTTGGTCAGTTGACTGTATAAATGGTCGTTTTCGCCTCAATCGGATCACCCAGGTGGGTAAGACTATCCACTATCCATGGCGTCTCCATTATCATCCTTTGTTCATGAGCCCTATCGAACATAAATCGCATGCTGTGAAAGCTGTTTCAAAATGACTTCTTTAGAGGTTTACATGACATTTATGTTCTGCAAGGTCAGCCTGGGCAGCAAAATTGATTGGAAATAACATGAGCCTGGAGAAACGTATGAGTTATGACGATTTGCCCTATTTTCGTGACCAGATTCTGGAACGCATCGACTCGCTCAAGTGTTTTCTTTCGAACACCCCCCCGATGATGGCAAACCTGATGACTGTCTCCACCGTATCTAGAACAGAAGAGCGCTTGAAGCAGGTTAAACCCATCAGGGTTAGTATTAAAGACGATGCTTCGGTTGAGGAAATTATTCAGGCACTTACTGACATCTGTGTGGATGACATAGAGTCATTAAGTCATGATTCCACCAAAGTAACCACTAAATACCCGGGTCTAATCATTGTCCCCGAAAGAGCAGATCTTCTCGAAAGCTTGATCACTTCTATAAACGAAGCAAAAAATGATTTTGCTGCGGCAATGAGGCGTATCGATAATAAAAAGAATGTCCGTTTTGATAAAGTGCACAAGAAGCTCCCGGGCCTTGTCGCTATGCACTCAACAAGAAATATCCTTTTCATCAAGTCCCAGCTTAAAAAAGTTACTTTTTCATGGCGGCTAAACCGAAACCAGGAAGTTAAAACAGCAGAGCAACTTGTGAGTTTGTTGGAGCGCAGGAGAGCCTCAGAAGTAAAAAATGTAGCAACTACCAATTTGAATGTCGTGTCTAATATCGATAAGGCTTTACACCGTCTTGAATTTCACCCACTGAAGCAGGGCGAATCTTATCGCCTTTGTCGAACTAACTCTTTCCCTGTTCCGATTGCTCACATTTTTGCATTTAGGCCTGAAGGGCAGGAACGAAACGGGAATAAATATGCTGAGACTGATTATTCAGTAGTAAAAGCATCCTTGCCCATTTTCGCAGCAGGCAACATACCTCAATTAAAAACGCTCTCTGACTGGGCTCCTGAAAACAGCCAGGGTCCGTCCAACCAACGGAAGCTGAGCCTGAAATATACAGAACTCGTGCCGGGGGCTGAGCTGGGCATTTTCATTGTCAGCCCCGAAAATTAAGGAACAACAATGCAATGGATTTCCACAGCCAGCCAGAAAATCGATGAGCGTCTCTATCGTGTCTGCGTCTGGGTAAAAAAATATCACGCTGATGCGATTAACCGCGTTGTGCTAACCGTTGATCTAAGTAAAGCCCGACATGACCCTGACGAGGACCAGGTAAGAGCAGAGCTGCTGTGCGGCCATTATTTTTTGCTTCGTAAGGAAAACGCTTCGAACTCTGCGCCTGACGATCAAAAGTTTGCTTTCCTGCCTGACGGGCGCAATCTGTGTTGGCAGACCGCAACCCCGGTGCTTCAGCATCTCCTACTCAATAAAAACGTTCCTGAGTCGCTGAGGTTGCTTACGGACTACATACATATGCGTCTGGCCAGGCTGACAATGGTACCTATGTCCGGAACCATCATGAACGAGGCTCTGCTGGACAGCATCAGCTGGGTTAAGGTGGATTTGACCTACTTCTGGCAGTACGAACAGCTCAGCTCTCATCTGGGACCCATCCAGATAACCCACAAGGCACTTGTACGCTTCGGGCACCTGGCAAAGAATGATGAAAACTCCAGTGCCATAAGAATTCTGCGTCAGCGTCTGTCTTCAGAATTCTTACAAGAATTTCAGATGGCTGAGGATGAGCTAAAGCGCAAACAGTCGTTGATGGGCACCATGGACGTGAAAATGCTGTTTCATGCTCATTACCCCAGCCAGAAGATGCTGGTGGCTCGATATAAAAATGGTTGGGTAATGGTGGATTGTTTTCTGTTTCACCATACCAAACCTAAGAAAAAAGCAAAAAACAAAACTACTGTGGCTAAGCCTCAACTTAAACAGACTAAAAGAGAAGGGAGTGAAAATGGAACTGGGCATTATGGTGTGCATCGTGTTGTTACTCTCAGTGGCGGCGGCGTGGATCAGTAATAAGACAGTTGATTTGCTCGAAAGATTCTATTTCAAGCGTCCGCTGAGCATGGAGTACGCGGCATGGCTACGTGTAATGTGTGCAGGCTTGTTATTAGTTTTTATTCAGGTTGCTCCCCAATTTACACTCCTGTATACCCTTAAACTTGTCACGCTTATTAATCTTGGAATCCAGACAATGAAATTAAATGGCGTGTACAAATATAAAAGGACGGGAATTTTGCCTCCGGGAGGGGCACTCTCTAATCTCACCAGACTTAACCCGTTCAAGAAAAAATAAAGTTATGCGCCCGTGAGGGCGCTATTCATCAAAGGCATTTCGCATAAGCTTGATCATGGCTTTTTTACCAGCTTCAATATTGCGAATGTAGCGCATAACCATTTCTTCATTCGACCAGTTCCCCATTTCCATAATCTGTGGTAGCGAGTAACCTTCAATATCCAGCTGTATCGCACCGCCTACACGAACGCTGTGCCCTGTCCAGTAACGGGTTTTAGTCTCATTTGGATAAAGCTCATTCCACATTTCTTTAAATGCCCGTAAAAGGGAATTTTTGCTGAGCATACCGGCATCGTCCACAGTGTCTTCCTCATCTTCATCGTTCAGAAGACTTTGTTTAGCACGGTAGGGCAGGTTATGCCGTTTAAGAAGCTCAGATAGCTCATTCCCTTTACTCCGAAGCTTCCAGCCGGGTGGCATATAGCCTGTATCATGGAAATTTACGGCCTGGAAAAGGTATTCATCCGGATGACTGTGCTGATCCATTTTCACAAGGTTCATCAATCTCAAGAGGCAGTTAGTTAACTGACGTGTCAGCCGGTAGGTAAGAAGTGTACTGATGTTCGTTTTTGTACGGTATACCGTCAGGTTAAATTCACCGGTCATACTATCCAGAGACAGATCTTTCAGACGTATACGGCGAATTTCGGATGAACGGAGCAGTGTTTCAAAGCCTGTCCAGATCAGGCACAGGTCACGAAGCTTACGAACTGAGTTTGTAGTACTGCGTAACTTTATCAGAGCCTTGAGATCGCCAATAAGAAAGGGAGTTGCCTGTTTAGTCGTCTTTCGCTTCCGGGCTTCCGATTGTTTTAAGGCTTCCAGCATGTACCATGCTTCAGACGTAATAATCCCGGGCAGGTTAAGCCCTTTTTTATGGATACTGTTTAAGGCCTGAAGACAGCTGTTTATGCTGCTTCGTGACAATTTGCCTTCAAGATGCCCCATAAACGCCAGCAGAGCTTCCTCAGACACGGGGAGCGAACTTACTGGCCAGTCTGTATGCAACCGGGCATTCGCCTGATACCATTCGTTCCATACTCGTAGCCAGTGCAGATAGGTTTTAGCTGTGTTGTATCTCAGATGGGAAAAGTAACGGATCAAGCGTGAAAGCTGTTTATCATGGTTGCCGAACGTTTCCAGCTGCTGATGCAATTCGCTTTCCGAAAACTGTCTGATCACTGATTGATTCTTCATCCTGCTCACCGGGATACACTGGTTTTATTTACAGTCATTTTAGCACTCATGTACCTGGTTATGAACAGGGTGGAAACAACGAAAAAGGTTGTGAAATCGTTAGGCTTAAGTGAAAAATGATATTAAGATTATCCCTGGCCAGTTGAGGCCTGTCTAAAGAAGGTTGATTATGTCTGACACAAAGCAGTCTTATTTAATGAAATTCCGTAAGTGTAGTTCGTTCGAAACGCTCGAAAAAGTATTTGAAAGGTTATGTGAAAAAAACTCGGGTGTCGCCTCTCTTGAAATTTCTGGTGCTTATGATCATCGTAAAGCTGAACTGACAATGAAAAAGTTATATGACAAAGTTCCTGCGAGTGTGTGGACCTTTGTTCGCGAGTAATTATTGATATTGGCACAACAAAAAGACTGTGTCTGGATTTGAAAATAGTTTATGCCCCTTTCGGGGCTAAAGGCACTGTAATAGCCTGTCTTTTTAACTTTCTTATTAAGTTCGGAGAAAGACTTTAATCATAAGCCAAGCCCACTGCTAAATACATCCGATATTCTCCTTAATTTTAGAAGTTGTGATAAAAGTTACTTTACCTAAACTTCTCTCTCCATATTTGTAAGGCTCTCATTTGATTCTTGTCAAACATTAATCTGGAAAACTAAAAAATCATTTCTTTTAATTCGTTTTACAGAAATCCTCCTCCGTTATTTCGGATATAGTTTGAATAATTATCAAAAACGGGGTGCAGCCATGCGTAAGAGTTACACATTTGGTATTCCATTTGGACTCCAGAGAGAATCAGGACTCTTTTTAGATATTACAGAGGTCAGCCGGGGTATCGACTGTAACTGCATCTGCCCCGCTTGCAAAACTGATCTGTTAGCAAAGCAGGGGGAGGTCAAGCTTTGGCATTTCTCACACAGTACTGCTGTAGCCGGTGACTGTGATGGTCTGATGGAAGCCATCCGGGGAAAAATTATTGAAGTCATCAACGAGCACCAGGTTCTTGGTTTCCCAAATCTTCTCGCTGGCGACGATGGTGGGCCGGTTTCACTGAATGAGGTTATTGGAAGCGGCAGTATGTTCGGAGGCACAGCTGATCTGTTCGTAAAGGTTAATGATTTATGTGTGGCCGTCTTTCTGGACAGGGATCGTAGCATTTCTGCGAAGTTAACCTTTGACCACCTTCATCCTTCCGAAAGAGTTGCCGCATTGCGTATCGATCTTCCAGATATTGAATATGAAATCAGTCAGGTGCAGCTCGGGCGACGTAAAACAACATACAGTGAGTGCATTGAAAGCCTGATCATTGATGAGACCAGTTCCCGGGAATGGCTATATCATCCATTAATGCATGAACTTGAATCTGAACCTCTTCAGGAGTATCGGGGACGGGAGCCTTCAGAGGAAGGGCCTCTTCTTCAGCGCCTTGCTGACTGTAAGATGAAATTGCCTGATATCCTTCCGGGCAGTCATAACGCGTTAGTCAGGTTACAGCAGGATACGATTGTATGTCTGTGTCGGTTAACGGTTCGGGCTTATGACATCGCTCAGACCGATGAATTTCCTTTGTTCCTTCGCTATTTCAGGTTGCACTGCCTGGAAAACAGCGAACATGTCAGTTACGAAAGACTGATCTGCTGGCAGGAAATGATTTCAAAAACCCAGGAAGGCCAGTCCTTGACACAAAACGAACTTGAATATCTTCATGAGATTGTCCGCATCGCCTTATACAATCACCGGCTTAACAATGTCAGTATTTCAGATGTTAAAAACCATGACACAGGAAAGGAGAGCGGCAGGGTAGAGCCACAAAACTATTCACTCTTATAAATAAATTGGGCTTTGCGCATTAAACCCTTGCCGCAGGAGGTGTACCGCATATCCGGCACAGACAGTCAGTTTTTCTGGCAGCTTAAATTTGACACAGCTTAATATAGTGATTCATTAAACAGGTTCAGTATGCTGCCAGAACGTTTTAGTCGTTATGGGCGTCCGTTAGTTTTCTACTAACTGAACGACGACCAGCCTGCCGCCTTCCTCCTTTGACAGAACAAACTGAGCGTTATTCGTCAGTTCAATTTTTTCCCCAATGGCAATCTGTCGTTTATCCGGTAATGACATAAGCCCATTTATGCCTTCATTTACTAACCACCACTGATCGTTATGGAAAACAAAATACCCAACTCGTTTCCTTTGCAAATCGGTTGTACGCTCATTTGGCGCAATGAGGCGATTCACATGCCACGCATAGATTGACTGCCCGCTCCACACCATCAACCGGTGGTCGTCAGGACGATAACTGCCTTCCTTTCGGGAAGAATATAAATTTAGAACCGGTAATTTACCCTTGTATGGCGTACCGCAGTAGGGACAAACCGGCTTTGTCTTACCCGAGAAAACGTACCATTTCTGTTCACACGCCTTGTTCTGGCAGGGCTGTATCAGATCGACTGTTTTAACCAGGGCGCTTTCCCACTCATCGGCGGTCGGGCGTTTAGTGGCATCGTGTAAGCCATCTATAAAGGCGCGCTCAAACAAAGGTGTCAGATAAGGGCCCATGATGGTGTAAGGAATTTTCTCCGGGTCAGCCCAGGGCAGTGAAAAGGACGATAGCTGACTGACTTTGACTGCATTGCTTTTGTCTGTCGGATGTTCAATGAAGAGTGCCTTCTCACCCATAGATAAGGTCTCATCACGTACTTCATCCGACATGTCATGTATTTTTCCGCCACGTAGCGGATGACGGAAGAACAGATACATGTAGATAAGCACCGACAGCGCATGACGGTCAGTAGTAATGCTTGGCAATACGCGGTTCGGATCCTCTTTGGAAAGATGACTGGTTTTCACCACTTCCGGAGCGATAAAATCCGGGGTGCCCACCACGTCGGGAGGATACTTTCCAGGGACAACCAGGCCGTCTACGTCAATGATGCAGGCATGTCCCATTTCTGGATCGATAAGCACGTTTTTATAGCTTAGATCGCTGTGACAGAGACCTGCCGCATGCATCCTTCTGACGGCTCTTGTCAGCAGCAGACAGACCTTGAGATAGGTAAGCGTATTGCCTCGTTCACGTGGGTCGAGAAATTTGTTCTGGTTGCTGGCGCTGGCAAACCATTTGCCTTCCTTTTCACGACCTTTTATGCCAAGAAAATCATCGTTTTTAGAGCCGTATTTAAAGAAAAAGTAGCTTTTGTAGGTTGGAACCACGATGCCGATTTTATGCCCATGCTCAACAACATGGGTCGGCCAGCAAAACAGGTCCTTCCAGTATTCACCTCCGGACTGGCCAAAAATGTTTTGCCTGTAGCGTCCGGTGATCATATCAATCCGATCCCGGGCCTGCTCGTTCTGCGGTTTATGATAAAAAGCGACGACGTATGATTTATCAGGCGAAAAGTAAACATCCTTCATCGAGCCCGAACCAATTACCTCGTCAACATACTGGACTGTTTCGCCGTCCTTTGTTTTGCACGTAACGATATTTGCCATATTGATCACCGAAAAAGCGTATCCCTTACCACAACACCGCAATAGTGCGGTCATCATGGTTCCCTGTGGAGAAAAAGTTAAGCCAGTCGCCTAACCTCTCAGGCGCAATACTGGCGTCTGTAAGGACAGGGTTGAGCTCATCAACGAGACGGGTCCATTTTTCGTCACTGCGAAGCCCATTATCCGTCTCAAACAGAGGGTCTGAGACGCCGTCTGTCATGAGGATCAAGTGAGATACATCATTCCATTTACCCACGCTGATGCGGCCGCTAAACGAGGGGTCTGCGATAATGCTCTGGTCAAGGAAACGGGTTTGTCCTGCGTATTCTCCGCTATCGGGATTTCCCAGTATCCTGACTTTACCGGAAGGGCTGTATGCACCTATCGCACCATCACCAAGCCAGAATGCAGTCGCAAACAGCTCGTTATCAGTTCGTAGCGCTACAGTTGCCAGAAGGGTTGTTGAATAGGATTTCACAGGTTGTTCTGCACAAATGGCTTCGTTCTGGATACTGTTGACCGCGAGCGTAGCTGCCTGTTTAAAATGATGAAGCATGGCGTTTATTGTTGCCTGCTGATCGCTCCCTTCCCACGCCGTGATGTGCTGCTTTAAATGGACGCCTTTCACACCACTGAGCTGATTTAAAAGGTAATCGCCAGCCGTTTTGACTGCAATCCGGGAGCCTTCCCGGGAATTTACCGCACTACCGGCTCCGTCTGCGACCAGCATGACAGACCATCCTGTTTCCTGGCAGTGGTTGATGTAGAAGTCGTCATCTCTGAAGCTTCCGGCATGCTCATGAGAGCGTCCCCGGCGACTGGCGGCAGCAATACGTATATCACCCCTGACCAGGCCAGCAGCGTCCAGATGGGACTTAGGGTAGGGAGCGTCTGCTGGTGGCTCTACCACCTTCCACAGGCTTCTCGGATCGGGATTGATTATAAATAGCTGTTTTGTTTCACATTCGTCGTGCGACGTGCATGACCAGATTACTGAAAGCTCTATATCGCCGCTTTCGGTGGGAGTACCTGTCAGCAACTCCTGTTCTTTGTCAAAAGACAGGCCAATGTTCCGGGGAAAGACAACGTCCCTGACAGTAGCCTGCTGGCCCTCACCCAGAACGATAGCAACCGGCGAAGAGAAACGTTCGCCTGCGCGGGCGTTGGGGATCGTTATTTTAGCTCTCGGGGGAACGGCAGGTGGCACAGCTAAGCTGGCCCGCTGCTGGCCTGTCGGTATCTGCCCGGGTTTTAATACCAGGGAAGACAGGTTTTCGTCTTCCCTCTGTGCTGGTTTATCAAATTCGTAATAAGGCATCAGCTTCCAGAACGGAGGATGAGGCTCATTTTCTGGCAGGGGTTGCAGTGCTGATGTATCGGTAGCGTCAATGCCCGGGTTATCAGCAACACTTACGACCGTTTGTTGCTGATCGGAAAGACTGGATGCTGACGAGGCGGCAATCTCTGCGTCGTTATCACCTTCGCTAACCCGCGCAGATAAACCCTGTGCAAGGCTCTCAATCCGCTCTTTAAGCCGCATAATTTCTTCGGTAAGGGATGGGTCCTGCGATAGAAGTAAAAGCCGCTCACCTTCAACAGGGTGGCCCAGCTCAGACAGAACTAAGCGGATAATCTTCTCTTCAAGTAAAGCATTTTGCGACATCAACCTCTCCCTCTGTTTACGTCGAAGTTAGTGTTTCCGCCATCATTGCTGAATGACAGGCCTGTTTCACACCACGGGCAGATCACGTCATCCGGGCCGTCAATACACAGCAACTTTCCGCATGAGCACAGGGCAAACGCACTGGCATTACCGCAGTGGGGGCAACCCGGTACGCCATGCAGTTCGCTGGTATTTACCTGCAAACCGGTAGCGGTGGCATCTGACCACGCAAAATAGTCCTCATCGATGGGATAGCATCCGGCAATATTAAAGCTGTTCAGGTTCAGACTGAAATCGAGCCCGGAAACCCTTGCTGGTGGCCGTTCATACTTCATCAGGTACGGACGACGGGTCTTGCTGCAACGGCCGGTAAGCGTAACGCAGTTTTCGTCGTACGCTTTTACTGGCTCGTCCTTGGCCAGCCGGACTATGTATTCAGTCTGGCTGAGCTCAGGTTGTTTGTCGTCCCCGACGCTGCGGCTGTGCGCCGTAACCGAGGCCGTGATCCATTTGATGAAGCGGGTAAAGTCCCCTTCCTGAGATTCGGTGAACAGCATGACATTCTCTGTCAGTTGCCGCAGGATATTCAGGTCCGCTGACGGCCCCAGGCCAACGGCAATGAGATTCACTTTACTCGCGTAGTGATCCTTCCAGCGCTTCACTTCTGCGGTTGTGTCGTCAGTCGGACGTCCGTCGGTAAGGAGATACACGACGGGTTTCCAGTCGCCTTTAGCCTCATGAGTGGTTTTTCTGACCTGGGTATCAATTTGCACGGTCAGCTCACGCAATGCGGCCCCAAGGCTCGTACCGCCGCCAACGGGAAGGCGGGGAGGGTAGAACGAGGCAATTTCGTGAAGAGGTACAATCGTACGGGCTACACCGGCAAATGCGATTACCGAGACCCAGGCTGTTTCAAGTGCGTGTGGATCCTTTCTTAAATCTCCGACGATCATTTGCAGACCATCAGTCATTTTTTTCAGGTTTTCACCAATCATGGACTCTGAACAGTCCAGGACAAAAAACACGGGAAGGCGTCTCATAATTTTCCTCGTACGGCTGGTACGGCCAGCAGAAAACGTTGCTGTACAGAAAGGTGCTGCCCGGAAACAGCACCTTTCTGTCTGTCAGAGCACCAGCTGGATTTCTGGTGGAGGAGGGGGAAGGGTATCAGTTCCGTTATTAATCCCCGCGCTTGTGCTGCCGGAAGACACGCTGGCCGATACCCATTTAAAGAAACCTGCAAACGCGGTTGAATCTAGCGTCTCCAGAGACACAACCTTATCGGTGAGCTGTTTTAAGTGCTCATGGCCTGCTTTAGGACCAACGGCGCAGGCAATGATGGATCCGAATCCCCGGCCGCGAATCGCTTTTACCGCTTCACCGTACGCCAGGGCATCAGAAGGGGTTCCATCAGTCATCAGGAATACCAGAGGACGCCAGTCTCCTTTGGTATCACCATCTGAGCGACGTACATCCCGTTCAACACACTGCATCAGACATTCAAGGGCAGCACCGGTGAACGTCCCGCCTGCGCTTGGCACAACGATGTCAGAAAACTGGAAGTCTTCCAGCGGCGTGAGAGGAATGAACTCACGCGCCTCATTGTCATAGGTGATAATGGAGATATGAACGCTTTCGAGGGCGTAGGGATCCTGGCGAAGAGCGCTAAGCATCGCCTGAATTCCAACGTTAACGGAATGGATTGACTCACCGCGCATCGAGCCGGATGTGTCGATAACAAGGTAAACAGGCAGGCGGCGCATCACATGTAATTCCTCAGGTGCGAGACAAACGAATCTGATTCTGAAGGCTCACCAATTGCCCTGAGTTTCCAGCCTGTAGCCTCGCGTATCAGCTCGGCAAAGACCATGGAGCGCTGGCTGGCGAAGGCGGGTCCGCCAGAAAGATCGAATCGTGCCATTTCAATATTACGGGCATCTACTGCCCGGATGAAGGCATTCTGAACTTTACCAAAGTGCTGCTGGAGCTTTTCACCATTGTAGATCTGAACGATGAACACAATTTTCTCGTACTGAGCGTCAAGGGAATTCAGGCGCACAATAATTTGCTCATCGTCACCGTCACCGGCTCCGGTTCGGTTATCGCCCGTCAGCCAGATATTGCCTGACTTATGGCGAAGGCTGTTGAAAAAGATGATATCGCCATTCACAAGCGTTGGTTTACCATTTTCCACATTGCCGAGATCGGTCACCTTTCCGGCTGAATTACACAGGAAAGCGATCACATCAAGGTCGTATTCTTCTTCTTTTTTACCAAAGATCCCGCCGAGAAAACCTTTCTTTTCCTCATTAATATCCCAACCGAGGCCGATAGTAACGGACGAGAGATCGTATTCATTTTTTTTCAGGCTTACGCCCTGGCCTTTGCTCAGACTGACAGACATGATATCCCCTTAATCAATAAAATTATAAGACCACATTTACTTCTGGCGGCGGCGGTGGCAGGTCTTCAAGACCGATCACTTCTTTTTTGCTGGACTCCACTTTCTGACTGCCTACCGAAATGCTCGCACTGACCCATTTAAAGAAAGCTTTAATCGTCGAACTGTCAGCTGTATCGAGCTGAACCACGATTTCAGTGATTTCTTTGAGGACGCTGGTATCGGCATCATGCCCGGCTGCACATGCCACAACAACGCCGGTTCTGGCCGCTTTAAAGTCATTCAGGCCTTTACGCCAGTCATCATTCGGACTTCCATCCGTCATCAGGAATACAAGGGGACGCCAGTCACCTTTAGTGTCAGCCGTCGTTTTCTGTACTTCTTTGGCAATGGAGCTGGCCGTGAGGGAAAGCGCTTCGCCAAGAGACGTGGTGCCGCTGGCTGTTAGTGCTGGCATCTGGAAACTCAGGAGGTCTGTCAGGGGGACTGCCTGTCGGGCTGAAGAATCAAAGGTGATCACTGACACGTGAGCCGTTTCGAGTGCATACGGATCCTGTTTCAGCGTGGTAAGCAGCGTCTGAACGCCATTTTTAACCGCTTCGATAGGCTCTCCGTGCATAGAGCCGGACGTGTCGAGTAGCAGATATACGGGTAAGCGTCTCAAATGTAATTCCTTCTTAAGAGATCGGAAGAGGAGAGTAGTTTCAGGAAGAGGCCAGGGTTTGTTGATTTGATAAAACGGCACGACATCTGTCGGGTGGAGATTAAATACTCAGAAGCGGCATTAAAGAAATAAGTTAACCACCATAGAATTACCGACATGTGAATGGCCTCTTATCAACAGAAAAATAATTCAGACCGGACTGGAATATAAGATTTCTGAAAAAACTCGGACAAATAAACTGTCTTATGTATGAAATTCATCATACATCACAGATCTGCATGAATGGAGTGTAAAACGCCCAAAGATTGATGTGTAGCACAAGAGGATGTCAAGACACCAGGTTTTGTAGTCAGTAAGGCGCTGCTGGCATTGCGGGAGGAGAATAGATCAAAACTACGTCACGCCAATACAGAGGTAAAATATGACAAAACCGGGGTTTTCACCCCGGTCTGAGATTTAGCGTCAGGACTTTTTAGCGCTGTATTCTTTTATCAGTTCGTCAACGGAGTGCAGAGCCAGCTTCTCTACCGCTTCACTTCGGGTCGAGCCACTCAGCGCAGCCAGACGGTCAATTTTTCTTAAGATCCGCATGCGTAGCGATAAGGACACGGCTGTTTTTTTATCCTTATCGAGTACGACCTTCCCTGTAGACTCACCGGTTTTCAGTTCAGCATTCTGTGCGAGCGCTTCATTCATCCGGCGAAGGGTCTTTTTATCCAGCTGGCCCGGATTAACGAGATGGTAGGAATGACCTGCCTTGCTGTATTTGATCTCCGCAGAATATGACTCGCGTAGCTCTTTGAGGGCCCGGGTTAATGTCGGCTCTGAGCATTCCAGACTGGTTATAATGTCGGCAGCGGAAACGGGCTTGCCGGTGCCCAGTAAGTTGGCAAGCTTAAAAATCCGGGCCTGTCTGGTATTTAATTGCATCGTAAGATTTAGCCTGCTTAAAGGGTTAGTGGTTCAATAGGCTGAAAAATGAAGGTACTGCTCATCTTTCGAATAACCGGGTGATCGCCTAACGCTTCAACCGGATCAATGTGTTCTATGCCTGCAAAATTTACTGACGACATCTGGCTGCGAGTGCATTTGCAGGACAGGATATACTCATCCTCCAGATAGCCGGTCCGCTTACTGACCCGTTGCGTAAAGCCTGACACAATCACGTTGTCGAAAGGTAGCGTATGTAAAACGATACCGACCAGGCGGAACAAGCAGCCATGGACGTGGCGGGCATAGTTTTCGCGTACGGCTTTTTGCGTCATGGCTTTTTCCGTCAGCTCCGTGCCCCGGGCATTAACGCCGTAAATCTTATCAGGGAAATCTTCAATCTCAGCTAAATCAACGTCCAGCAGGACTGCTGATAGCTCCGGCTTTACTTCAAATGCAACAATCGTTTCACGCGGCCATTCAGTTTCTGCCAGCACACCCGCCAGGTATGATTCGAAAAACGCGGCGTCTGTCCGGAACTGCTGCCGGGCATCTGCCTGAGCCGTGGCGAGCCGTTTTTCATGTTCTTCTGCTTCAAACTTCCAGTTTGCATACTGTTCGGCCCAGGCCGTCCGTTGTTGCTGGTACCGGTGCTGTCGAAGGGTATTCTCACGCTCCACATCAATCAGCTCCTGCTGCCACCGGCGAAGATTTTCGGCGTGGCGCTCAGCTTTAGCTGATTCCGATTCAAACCATTTACCCAGAAAACTAATGCCTTCGCTCTCGGCAGGCTTTTCCGGCAATGCAAGGTAGTCTGGCTTTTCTG
The DNA here is from genome assembly GCF_038739915.1 of Enterobacter sp. FUJ80071. NCBI lineage: Bacteria > Pseudomonadati > Pseudomonadota > Gammaproteobacteria > Enterobacterales > Enterobacteriaceae > Enterobacter > Enterobacter sp. FUJ80071. Next base: position 235,874 of record NZ_JBBXKH010000002.1, on the reverse strand, counting down.
GACGCACCGGTGCCGGAACCTGAAAAGGCGACGTTCTGTTATGCAGGTATACTGCTTCCAGCTCTGCCCAGCTGATGCCTGTTTTTGGATCCGGCGTCAGCTCGTGAATATTACGGATTGCGGTTACCGCTGACATGAGTTCAGCGGCTTCCTGCTCAAGCGCCTGTCTGAGCCCCGGGTCGGTTGCCGTCCGGTTTCCACCTCCGGAACGCGCGGCCCGGTCAAGCCGGGTACGGTAACTCAGCCCGGTACCGGGCAAGCCCAGATTGGCATAGGTCCCCCGGCTACCAAAAGAAACGGAAGCACCTCTCGGCCCGACACTCAGGCTCGGTGCACCGTTACTCAGGTTGAGGCGAACGCCAGGAATAATGTTGATCGACTTTCTGAACCTGAACCCCATTATGATTTCCTTAATGATGCTGGGTCACGGTAAGTAATCTGATTCCATCAGCGCTTTGCTCGTTCTGTAACCCATAAAAACGAGCTCTGTCCAGAATGCCAGCCGCCCAGCGGCGATGTGTGGCGGGTTCACACATTGCTCCCTGCGACTTAAACACGGCCTGGGTAGAGTTCAGGATCCGCAGAGCGTCAGAATACTCACCCTGAGTGACCATCAGCGCGTTTTGAATGACCTCTATCTGACCCGGGTGAATGGCCGTTTTCCCAACAAGCCCATGTGCCATATCAAGAGCCAGCTCTCTGGCCATAACGGCATGATCGTCAATATGCTCACATACGGGCGCGGTCAGGGCAAAATCACGCGGGCCGAAGACTGAAACGAGCATTTTGATGACGTAGCCCATCGGGCTGTCATACAGCGTCAGGTCCCGGGGGCGGCGAAGCGACACAACGTTCATAAGATCGTTGCCGCCGATTCGAAGCGCAATAATGCGGTCGTGGCAGGGATGTTCCACCAGGCGAGTGGCCAGCTCGCGCATCTGAACCACGTCAAAGACGTCTTCTGTTTCCAGCGTTGGCATCATGCACAGGTGAGTCCCGCCCATGATATCCCACCATTCAGCTAACGAACTGAGGGTAAATTTCGGCAACACAAACCCATCGACAGCGGAAAGATCATAATGCGCTTTTAACCATCTGCCCATTTCGGCATGCCGAGGGCGAATGAACACCAGAGGCCAGTCATTTTTACCCAGGCTACGCATGCTGTTACTGAGCTCGTGCAGCAGGTGCTCCAGATTTTTGAGGGCGATGGGGATGTCTGCTTCACTGACAGCATCCTCCAGGCAAATCACCAGAGAGCGCAAACCCGGGATTTTCCCGTGCAGGACGGCATCAGCAATATCTTCCCGTGTTGCAGGCATGTATAGCGTGGCTCCCAGATTCCAGGGAGAAAGACGATTTTTCATCAGAGTACCTTCTTGATAATGGTTACAGCCCGATACTGGCCGAGGGTTCCCCCCATTTCTGTAACAACTATTCCCTTTTCACGAGCAAGCCCTACAAGCAAGGCAACGTCCGGGTCGTCAATAGAACGCACAAATACATGGTCCGGTACCCGACGTAATACAGCCCGGGTTGCTTCAGCAATACCGGGTTTAATACGATTGACGCTGTCCACTTTAAATTCATCGGCCAGGAACGCGATAACGTCGCGACTTGTCTGCCATAAGACCCGGGCTGACTCCATATTCCAGCTCAGGGTAGCGAGGGATGACGGGGTTAACTTCTTACGGAAATGGGCGACGGTATCGACAAGCATCCGGCTGCATTCGAATTCACTGAGATGCTCGCAAACCATGCACCCATGTAATCCTTCAGAGGACCATACTGACCGGGAGATCAGGCCTGATACCGGCGCACCCATGATGCCAAAAGGAATGAGCCAGTCATCATCACTGGCTGCAAGCCAGGAGCAGCCACAGGGATCGGCCAGGACAACCAGTCGCGGCTGCTCAGGATAGCCCGGGCGATCTTTCAGTGCGCGTACAAGCTCTCCGGTAATTGCGCCTTTACCTGTCCATCCGTCAACAAAGACAATACCGCTGGTACCATGGCGCTCTTCAATGACGTCGAGGGCTGCACCGTCAATTCCACGATCCCGGATAATGCTGATACCGTAATGCCATGAGGTTTTCCCCATGTCACGCAGGGCCTGGTGCAGCATAACGCCGAGCGGCACGCCAGCTCTGACGAGACTGGCCAGTACAATGGGCTCATCACCGAAGCGTTCGGCCAGAGCAATAGCGAGCTGTGTGACTTCTTTTGCAAGTCTCTCTGCGCCCCGATCCAGCGCCCGGTGAAACAAATCAAGATGCCATTGTGTTGGCGCTGGCTCCTGACTGAGCATGTCCGAATAATGTTTCTTCCCTGACTGAATCAGCTCTTCTTTTTGCTCAACCGGCGTCATCTCAATGACTACCGGCTTTAGCAGAAATTCCACGTCACCGGGCTGGTATGAGCCGGTAAATGTGTCATGTGGCTGCATTTTAATTTTCTCCAAAAATTCGCTGTGAAATGGCATCTGCAAACTGACTCTGACGCGGGATGCCAAACCAGCTGCACAGTTTCATAAAACGATGATCGCTCAGGCTGTCGCCCAGACCAATTACGGGGAAGACTCCGCGTTCAGCCCGAAGTTTTTCAAGAAGCCATCTGACTGCCAGCCCTTTCTCAACCGCGGTGGGAAGCCAGGCCACGTTATTACTGTTGCGGTGGATGTAGAAGCCCTCGGTCGGAAACACCGTTTCTATCTCATCTGCAATGGCATTGAGCTCGTCAAGGCGGGTGCTGTCGCGGTGCTTCATCACCATATAAACCGCCGTTTCACCGTATTCGAAGTTCAGCCTTGCCCAGGCATTGATCCCTTTTGCGTCCATCATTTCAGTGATCAGACGCTGCATCGATGTCAGCTTTTCCTGATAGGGAGCCAGCTGGCCGAGCATATGGGCCTTCCACTCCTCGTCGGGTTTGCCTTCTGGCGTGAGAATGACGGCCCCGTGAGTGGTGATTGCCCAGGAGTGGAAAGGGATCCGTACGCGGCTGATTTCTTCAGTTCCCCGTGCGGTAACGGGTATGAGTTCAGCCTGCTCCAGGAGCCAGTCCACCAACATGGACTGTTCTTCCGTCATAAAGCTTCGTGGATTCAGGGTGCGATCAACGGCACCGGTACGGAATGGCTCCAGGGCCAGCTCGTCCACCATTTTACGACGGGTCTGAAAGAGCGTGTCGTCAAGGTCGCTCAGAACAACGGGTTTATTCATAGGTAACAATCTCCACGACGGCCGCAACCTCAGCCAGCGCTTTAAGAAGCTGCGTGTCAATACTTTCTGCGGGTGTCTCAGTACACACAAGAATGCGGTCAAACTGCTGGTGGGCGACGTTATAGACAAAATTGGGGATGCCCAGCCCGTAGTTATCCGTAAAGGAAATGGCGGACTCAATGGCATAACCAACGGCGATAGGGGAGCGGGTGGTCGATCCATAAAATGCCTGTGCTCCGGCAGCTTCGAGCCGTTCAGCAAGCAGGAACGGCTCCCAGACGAATTCCCCGGTCCCGAGAACCAGAATACGTTCCCCCTTGTGGACGGAGACCTCATGGCCGAGATCGGCCGCAGGTGCGAGCATCCCCAGTCGGCCCCAGGACTGTTTTCCCTGGATGTCCCATTCTCCTCGTGAAGTTACGTTGACTTTCGGCATGTCCGGGACAGGTGCATCAGGTAATGGGGTCCATCCCCACTTACCGCTTACAAGAGAAACCGAAGTGACTGGTAAGGTGCTGCGCTCGGACAAGGCTTTGCCACTCCAGTCGGTAAGCGTAACGGCTATAACCTGTTCAATATGTTGAAGCTTGCCGGTATTACGCAGGGCTGAAAGCAGGTTAATAAAGGTATTACCGGTGGTTGCCTCGTCATCAATCAAAACCAGCGTTCGTGCGTTGGTAACACGACGTCTTTTCTCTTCATCATCTGGCAGATAGATCAGATGATCGGTGGCGTGGCTGTGTTCTTCCTTGAACTCGCAAAGCAACGTGCCATCAACCGGGTGACGGGTAGAGGTCAGATAGACAGATTCAGGATGCTGGTGGCGCACTTCATCAAATACACCGGCCCCAAGCCCAACGGCGGTTTCAGCCATACCGATAAACAGTACGGGTCCTGTCAGTGTCGAGGGGAACTGGCTGGCAAGCTGTCTGTAGGCCTGCCGCATGACTGAGGGTGGCACGGGAATGTGCCTGCCGAGTACTTTGCTGACAAACAGAAAGGCGCGTTTCGGGTTACGTCTTTCAGCGATGTCAAACAGGTCATCGAGCGAAACTTCACCCTGGTCGCGGGTTACCTGAATCGTACCGCATGAGAGGGTACGGCGATAAATCATATCTTCGAGGATATCAGACATAAATACGCCTTAATTCAGAAGGTTAGAGAGTGATTCCGGGTATGCAATTACATCCGTAATGGATCTCACCGCAACCGGAGAAAAGGTGTTTTTAGCGCTCTGGCGCACCATATCTTCAGACATCAGACCGAGCTTAAAGGCAGCAAATAACCCAGGAAGGTTCACCCCGCTGTGAAGGGTATAACCCACCCCCCCTGACGGACGCATGTTGGTTTCAAGCAGCACCGGGTTGCCATTCACATCGTTTCGCGTCTGAACATTCACCAGCCCGTCGGCCTTCATAACCCTGGCGCAGTCACACGCCAGTTCCCAGGCGCTTCCTTCGTTTACCAGATACTGGATAACCCCTTCCTTACGGCGTCCCACGGCTGCGAGTATTTCGCCCTTATCCGCGAGGATATCGACGGAAAATTCCGGGCCTGGCAGGTACGGCATCAAAACAAGGGGTTTAAACGACTCAGCAGCTGATGCTGCTGCAATATACTGTTGCGGACTGACCAGACGATGTTCGGGATGATTAAAGACGGCCATAGGCGAAGCACTGTCATCAAAGCGCCAGAATCCCATGCCATAGATACCCGTCACCGGCTTCACGCATACCGGGCTGTCAGTGAACGGCGGGGCCGCGAGGTGTGTTTTTAATTCTGCCAGCGTATTCACCCGCCAGGATGGTACGACCGGGAGACCCTTTTGCTCCATAAACTGAGCAAAAGTAACTTTTTCGTCAGCCAGAGTTAACCAGTCGACGCCCGTTGCACCGGTAGTAAGGGTGGCACCGGTCGATTCAATGGCTGAACGGTGTTCTTCAAACCACTGGCTGTTACGGCCAGTATGAATATGGTGGATGCCGTAGGACTGAATGGTTTCCTGGATAAACTGAAGACGTTTTTGAGGATCTTCAGGTTCAGTCAAAGAATAGTCGGCAACGGAAAGGATTTCATTTCTTTCGTTACGGTGGGAGGCAAAAACGGTAATGGCAAAATTATTTTTTTTTGCAAATGATTTTACCCCCTGAATAATATCTCGCTGGGAGGATAAACCTTCCATAAACCAAATTTTCTTGTTCATTTTTTTTAATTATCCGGAACGCCATGCAAATTTATGATTGAGAAGTGAGTCTATGAGTGTCTAAGCTACATGTCAATCATAATATGATTTATAACTCCTGTGGTTATGGAGTGCGTCAGGTTTTTTGGATTCCTGATAACACATTGATATTTAAATTAAACTTAGAAAATTAACACCCTGAAAAGGATTTCTTTTTGTGTTTTTACAGAAAACTACCAAAATTTCCCTTGTCAGAGAACTTCATCATGATATGATTTTCTTCGTCAGTTACTAAATATACCTTTGATTGTCTCGGTCATTACCATTTTAAGGAATAAAACATGGTTTCATTAGTTAAGAACCAGACGGTATCACTCAGCAAAGAATCATCTGCATTAAGCCAGCTTCATTTCGGTCTCGGTTGGGATCCGGTTAAGAAAAAAGGTCTTCTTGGAGGATTGTTTGGAGGCAACGACTCAATCGATCTCGATGCTGGCTGCGTATTAATGGACAGCACCGGTAAAACAATTGACACCATCTGGTTCCGCAAACTGGAATCCACCTGCGGCGCTGTTGTGCACAGTGGCGATAACCTGACCGGTGAAGGTGACGGTGACGATGAGGTGATTAATGTCAACCTCTCCCGACTGCCTGCAAACGTTGAATACCTGGCGTTTACGGTAAACAGCTTCCGTGGTCAGTCGTTCAATGACGTCGAAAACGCGTTCTGCCGCGTTGTCGATCAAACCGGCAAAGAGCTGGCTCGCTACAAGCTGACTGAGCAGGGCTCACATACCGGGATCGTTATTTCTTCGCTGCGCCGTAATAACGGCAACTGGGACTTTACCGCCCTTGGCCATGCCTGTCGCGGCCGCACAATTGACGATATGCACTCCGATATCGTTTCAGCGGTTATTCGCTAATGAACCTGACGCCGGGGGGCAATGCCCCCGTTCCAGCCCAGGAGTTGCGGGTCCGGATCACCTCGGGCGGCCAGGTGGATGCTTCGGCGTTTCGCCTGTATGCCGACGGGAAGGTGCAGGGTGATGCGGACATGGTGTTTTATGGTCAGCCACGTAACGATGATGGTACCGTCAGCCTGGTCAGTGAAGGCCAGTACTCAACCTTTACTGTCGCGCTCAACCGGCTGAAACCTGATGTCCAGAAAATTGCGTTCACCGTGACCTGTGACGGTGGGCAGACGGTGTCCGGTCTTCGTAATCTTTCCATCGACGTGGAGCAAGGGGCTACCGGCCTGGTTAGCGGCAGTGTCGAACTGAGCGGCCGTCAGGAAGCAGCCTTAATTCTGGGTGAATTTTACCGTCGTAATAATGACTGGAAATTCCGCTTCGTTGCGCAGGGGTTCAACGGTGGACTTAAACCGCTGGCAGAGCATTTCGGCGTAAATATTGCCGACGAACCGGCTCCCGCAGCCCCGACTCCTCCGGTTGTAACCCCTCCGCCAGTTGAGACAAAAATCAGCCTGAGCAAGGTATCGCTGACAAAAGAGAAGCCTGCAATCAGCCTGACCAAACGGGATAACTTCGGTGAAATCCGGATCAACCTGAACTGGCACCGGGGCAGCGGCAAATCAGGCTTTGCAGGCATGTTCGGCTCCAAAGGAATCGACCTGGATCTGGGGGCCTTTGTTGAGCTTCAGGACGGGTATAAATCGGTCATTCAGGCGCTCGGTAATGCATTCGGTGATTATCGCGATGAACCGTATGTTCAGCTCAAGGGCGATGACCGGACGGGTGATGTATCAGACGGCGAGTGGCTGCATATCAATGGACGTGAATGGAAGCATATCCGCGAAGTGCTGATTTACGCCTTTATTTATGAAGGTGTTCCCAGCTGGGACAAGACTGATGGTGTGGTCACCATTCATGTGCCGGATCAACCGCCCATTGAGACCCGCCTGACCGAAGGTGAAAACCGTCGCACATTGTGCGCCATTGCCAGACTCGTAAACGAAAACGGCGCAATTAAAGTCGAGCGAATTAACCAGTACTTCAAAGGCCAGGACGAAATGGACCGGGCATTTGGCAGGGGATTTCGCTGGAGCGCCGGTTCTAAATAACACAGCAACAAAGGAAACAGGTATGAGCTTTTTCGACAAAGTTAAAGGTGCCATTAACTCAGGCCGTGACGAACTGACCCGCCAGGTTGGCCGTTTCAAAAACAAAAAATTCATGCAGGGCACCGTTGCTGTATGTGCCCGTATTGCCGTATCGAGTGACGGCGTAAGTTCGGAAGAAAAGCAGAAAATGATGGGCTTTCTGCGCTCTTCAGAAGAGCTGAAGGTCTTCGATACCAATGAGGTGATTGAGTTCTTCAATAAACTGGTTTCAAGCTTCGATTTCGATGTTGAAATCGGCAAGGGCGAAACCATGAAATACATCCTGGCGCTGAAAGATCAGCCTGAGGCCGCTCAGCTGGCCTTACGTGTTGGTATTGCCGTTGCGAAAAGTGACGGTAACTTCGATCAGGACGAGAAACTGGCCTCCCGCGAGATCGCTATCGCGTTGGGCTTCGACCCGGCTGAATTTGGCCTCTGATCCACATCCCTAAGGGTAAAATATGGTTTCCACACACATCGGCTTCCCGACTGAAACGGTCATTGTTTTTATTGCGCTTTCAGTCGGTGCCATCTTTATTGACCTGTTTATGCACCGTGATGACAAGCCTATTTCGCTGAAGAGTGCGGCGCTCTGGTCCGTATTCTGGGTTGTGGTTGCGATGGCATTTGCCGGTTTCCTCTATATCCACCACGGTGCTGAGGTTGCCAGTCTGTTTGTCACGGGTTATGCGCTGGAGAAAGTGCTGTCGGTCGATAACCTGTTCGTCATGATGGCCATCTTCTCCTGGTTCGCCGTTCCGGATCGTTATCGCCACCGTGTTCTCTACTGGGGGATCATTGGTGCCATTGTCTTCAGGGGCATCTTTGTCGCCATCGGTACGAGCCTGCTGAGTCTGGGGCCGTATGTTGAAGTTGTCTTCGCTATTATCGTTGCCTGGACAGCGGTCATGATGCTTAAAAGCGGTGATGACGATGATGAAATTGAGGATTACTCCCAGCATCTGGCTTACCGCATGGTTAAACGCTTCTTCCCTATCTGGCCGAAGCTCAGAGGGCATGCCTTCCTGCTTAACCAGAAGGAAGTGGATGCTGAACTGGCGAAACCAGAAAACAGCGATGTCACCATTGGCCGTGGTAAAAAAGCGGCGCTGTATGCGACCCCGCTGTTCCTGTGTGTGGCTGTGGTTGAACTCTCGGACGTAATGTTCGCGTTTGACTCGGTACCGGCAATCATTGCCGTCAGTCGTGAACCGCTTATCGTCTATAGTGCCATGATGTTTGCTATCCTGGGCCTGCGTACTCTGTACTTTGTCCTTGAGGCACTGAAACAGTACCTGGTTCATCTGGAGAAGGCCGTTATCGTGCTGCTGTTCTTCATCGCGGCAAAACTCGGCCTGAATGCGACCGATCACATCTGGCATCATGGTTACAGCATCGCGGCAACAACCAGCCTGTATGTTGTACTGGGTGTACTGGCGCTGGGCATTCTCGCAAGCGTCATGTTCCCGGGCAAACCTGAATCTGAGGAAAAGGGGAGTTAATCCCCTTAAGTGTTAACCTGAACAATTACTAATCGAAGAGGTTATTTTATGAGTGTTTCTCTTTCCAAAGGCGGGAACGTCTCCCTAAGTAAAGCAGCTCCGTCAATGAAAAACGTCCTGGTGGGCCTTGGCTGGGATGCGCGTTCAACAGACGGTCAGGACTTTGACCTGGATGCTTCAGCATTCCTGCTGGCCTCAAACGGCAAAGTGCGCGGCGATTCAGATTTCATCTTCTATAACAACCTGACGTCATCCGACGGTTCCGTAACGCACACCGGCGATAACCGCACCGGTGAGGGCGATGGTGATGATGAATCGCTGAAAATTAAACTGGACGCCGTCCCGTCTGAAGTTGACAAGATCATCTTCGTTGTGACCATCCACGATGCTCAGGCTCGTCGCCAGAGCTTTGGTCAGGTATCCGGTGCGTTTATTCGTCTGGTTAATGACGATAACCAGACTGAAGTTGCTCGCTACGATCTGACCGAAGATGCGTCCACTGAGACTGCCATGCTGTTCGGCGAGCTGTATCGCCACAATGGTGAGTGGAAATTCCGCGCAGTAGGTCAGGGTTATGCTGGTGGTCTGGCATCTGTATGTGCTCAGTACGGCATTAACGCGTCCTGATCAAAAAGTAACTTTTCTACCCGGGGCTGTTAATGCAGCCCTCATTCAACTGTTTGCAGGAGCTAAAAATGGCAGTTTCTCTCGTAAAAGGCGGCAATGTATCTCTGACCAAAGAAGCACCAACCATGAATGTTGCTATGGTTGGCCTAGGCTGGGATGCCCGTGTAACCGATGGTCAGGGTTTTGACCTGGACGCTTCCGTGTTCGCAGTAGGCGAAGACGGTAAAGTGTTGTCAGATGCGCATTTCATTTTCTTCAATAACAAAACCAGCCCTGATGGCGCGGTAGAGCACCAGGGCGACAACCGTACCGGTGAAGGCGACGGCGACGATGAGCAGGTCAAAATCGATCTGACCAAAGTCTCAGCAGATATCAAAAAACTGGTGTTTGCCGTTACCATCTATGATGCAGAAGCGCGTAAACAAAACTTCGGCATGGTGAGCAACAGCTTCATGCGCGTTTACAACAACGACAACGGCACGGAAATTGCCCGTTTCGATCTGTCTGAAGATGCCTCAACCGAAACCGCTATGGTCTTCGGTGAACTGTATCGTCATGGCGCTGAGTGGAAGTTTAAAGCTGTCGGTCAGGGCTTTGCCGGTGGCCTGGCGGCTCTTGCCTCCCAGCACGGCGTTAACATCTAAAATAACGCTGAATCATACCCCGGCAATGCCGGGGTTTTTTTTGGTTGCGATCCGCTATCAGGAGGGGGGGGGCAGAAAGGGTTCGGGAATCTCAGAAAGCAGAGAGATGTTAATTCTGACGTGAGCCTTTTAAAGGCAGGAAACGGATTTTTCTCTGGTTGCTGGTTAAAGCCTGTATTCCGTGCCTTATATCAACAGCATGCCCCTCTGATATATGTTACGTTTGCGACTTATGAAGGCACGGGTTCTGGAAGATAAAATACCCGACCAATGGAAATTCCAATTCAACAGGTATAGAAACTTCAACGTGATGAAATATGGTGTCACACCATATATACGCCTCACCAGAAATCCAGCGTCCTGAACTAAGCCAGGGGAACCTATATAAACGCTGCGCTTTAAAATAATCAAAAATCAGGAGAGTTAATGTGAATCTACAATCCGGACAAAACATACCACTTCAGCAATCTGCGATCAGGCTGAATCTTCAGTACCCTACCAAATCCGGCTTTAAAGGCGAACCCGATACCTGCCTGTTCCTGCTTAATGCTCAGGGAAAGGTCAGCGGCGATTCTGACTTTATCTTTTACAATAATCTGTCTTCTCCTGAAGGGGCAGTAAAGCTCGTTACCGGTTCTCAGCAGTCCAGCATTGAGATAGCACTGGATCGTGTTCCTGCGAACATCAGTAAAATTGCAATCACAGTTGTCATTGATGGTGAAGATACCATCAGTGGGCTCAGTTCGTTGAGCATGCAGGCTCAAGGAATCGCTGAGTTCCAGGCTGAGACTCAGGGCCGCAGTGAGAAAGCAATTATCCTGGGTGAAGTATATCGGCACAATGGCGCCTGGAAGCTTCGTGCGCTCGGGCAGGGTTTCAACGGTGGTCTTGAGCCTCTGGCCATTAGCTATGGCGTTGATGTCGCACAGCCAGCTCCGCAGCCAGCAAAGCCTGCTCGTATCAGTCTGGAAAAGAAACTGGAAACCAGATCTCCGCGCCTTGTAAGCCTCGCTAAAAAAGCCTCGGTCAGTCTTACTAAAAATAAACTGGACACCCTTGAGGCAGCGGTTGCATTTGTACTTGACGCATCCGGCTCAATGAGTGGCCAGTTCAGTAAGGGTAACGTTCAGTCTGTGCTGGACCGCATCGCCGTTCTTGCCGCCCAGTTCGACGACGACGGTGAAATGGATGTCTGGGGATTTGGAGAGAAGCATAAGAAGTATCCAAACGTCACACTGGACAACCTGGACACATATATTCAGTCCATTCGCGGGGCTGGAAAGCGTTCAGCCTGGGAGAACCTGCCGGGCCTCGGAGGGACAAACAACGAGCCTCCTGTGATGGAAGAAATAGTCGACTACTTTAAGGACTCGAAAATCCCGGTGTATGTTGTATTTATTACCGATGGCGGGATCAGCAAGACCCGGGCGATTAAAGATGCAATCCGGCGTTCTGCCAACTACCCCATCTTCTGGAAGTTTGTCGGCCTGGGTGGTTCAAGCTACGGTATCCTCAAAAATCTGGATGACTTTACTGACCGCCGGGTTGATAACACCCACTTCTTTGCCATGGATGATTTCGGTTCGATTAGCGATGAAAAGTTATATGATAATCTACTGGAAGAATTCAGACCGTGGATCGATGAAACAAAAAGGTTAGGCATCCTTTAATACGCACAGTTTGAGCTTGGTTGAATGAGCTCTACAGCAGCTTAATACTGTAGAGCCTTTGTTCATTGGAAATCGTACAGGGAGGCGCATATGGACCGCATCAAGTACCTGAAATGGATAGCTGAAGAATCACCAAGTACGGCTCAGCAGCTGGTGGCCTGGTTAAACAGAGCAAGGCACTATACGCCCGACATGAAAGAGCATCAGGCAGGTGTACAGATTCAAGAAAAGGGGATTGTTGTAGGGCTTAGACAAAGTACTAATCGTTATCATGGAGATTGTCTGACCATACATGTGGTACGGCTTCCGGAAGAAATACAAAACAAGGGATGGTTTAAGTCTTTTCTGAAGCTTTGCTGTGAATCGAATCCCTGGTGCGATGTTGTAATAGAAGACGTGAAAAACCCATATTTATTAAGCTTTTGTAAGAAACTAAACTTTACTGTATTAGATGAATTTTACCCGAATACTTACATAGTAAACACAGATGCCATTATGAGTTTACCTATCCCACCCTTAGGGAGATACGAAACCTATCTTTATTAAACCTGCGAACCTTTACCGGTTGCGTGGGGAGCGGATGGACTTCGGCTAAAGAAAAATCACATCGTCTATTTTGACCAGAAAAAGCTAATCTGCTTGATGTAATGCAGAAACGCATTACATTAATATCTTCTCCCAACAATCACCTGAACAATTCCCTGATTGCTTTTCACCTCATACCAGTGCTGGCTCATAGTTAGTCCTTAAGCAAATTTGTTATCGGAATAAAGAACGAAGCCAGCCTCATCGAGGCGCATAACCTTCTTCCCTTAACGCCTGTTGTAATTTTTCAATTGCGCTTTTCATTACCCAGGCTTCTTCGTCACTCACAGCACAGCCACGAAGATCGCTCCAGCTCAGACGTTTAACTAATTGAGCAAGGGCCATAGTTTCATTCTCATCAAGCTGCAAACTCAGTGTCTCAATACCTTCCACTATCTAACCTCCCTTATACTGAAAAATGGCGCTTTATTTCTGACCAGATGCCGAAGCCTTGAATGCGGCCGGAACTGCCGTTGTTTCTACTTTACAGAAATGGAATTAAAAAGTGGTGGTGCTGGGCACGTTTCTTTTCCAGTCGGGGTTTAAGCCAGAGCCGAAACTCATTCAACTTCTCAGCAGCCAAAACCGCTTCAACGGGGAAAACTTTATATTTACCCTGCTGCTGAGGTTCACCCAACCATCGCCTGATGGCTCCGTCAGTCCATAAACGAGTCTCTTTGAGCCTGGTTACAGTGACCCATTTCCTGGACCATTCATCAAATTGTCGCTGGCGATCCCGATAACGTTGTTCTTCCTGCTGACGAAGCCAGTCGCGATCAACAGCGAATTTTCGGTATCCAACAAAGAGCCCTTGTACTTTGGCCATGACAACATTCCGGTTTGCTTAGAACTGTTCAGACAGACATGTCAGGGATAAAGCTGAAGAAAAAGGTACAACGAAGAATAACCAAGACATAGGCCTGCCGGGTAAGTGGTGCGGTGCACAGGACTGTCGGAAAGTACGCTCAGAGAGGGTCGTTTAAGCATGATGCACCACCGCCAGCCAGCCTTAATAATGGTAATGTACCACTGGGTTACCAGACAGACCAGTAACGCATCAAACATAAAACTGTTTTTTAAAAAACGTCAGGAACGTAGCCTGACCTTTTAACCAGTGGTGTAAAAAACATACAGATTGCTCTGAGGTATGAGGTTCAGCAACTAGCCTTGTCGACGCAGAAACATTAAGTAATCAATAGCAGCTATCGCAAACAATGGTGAAAACCACCACGTGCTTTTCAACAAGCCAAGCGGCAGAAAGAGTACAGTTGCCATCGAATAAACAAAAACACGAACCATACCATCTGTAATAAACATAGGCTATTTGCAATCTGAGGTTGGATTGTAGATTTTAGTTAGAAATGGATCAAAGTCCGTTTTGTGCAAAACTTGGTTGACAACCCTCTTTTGGAAGATGTGCCGTTTCGTGCAAAAGTTGGTTGGAGGCCAAGATGGCAGAGTTCGTAGGTTCGGCTGCTTCGCAAGCTGATTTCATTTGGAAGAACGCGGAAGACCTGTGGGGGGGGATTTCAAGCATACCGACTTCGGCAAGATCATTTTGCCGTTTACTCTGCTGCGTCGATTGGAGTGCGCACTGGAGTCTACACGGGAAGCATCGCTCGATAGCCAACCAGCCACGATTGAGTTCTTAGAAGCAGAGTTCAGTGTTGATTTCGATGCGCTGCTATCTTGACCGCCAATCAGACCCGCATGGTTCAGGTTTGTGTATGAGAGTCCCCAAATGGCTGTAGTTCTAACCAAAGCCTTGATTGAAGCCGGCCGCGCCGGAAATAGTGGGTACAGAAAAGGCAGTTGCTTGCGCTGGGCGTAAGTTACCCGCCGAAAAGCGGCTGTATCGAACGACTGATCGGCACTGAGGTATCTGACGAGCAGTACGAACGCTTTCTGGGGCACAGCACGAGCAAGCAGGCTGAACAGATCCTACGCGGAGAGCAGCCAGCCAAGGGGCTTCAGTATGCAAAGCGAGCGAAGAAGCTCGCTTCTGAAAGAAAAGCCACAATTGATCTGGATAACGAGCACCTGTCTGAAATCGAAAAGTATCGGTAGCCCTAGACTTTTAGCCGCTGAAGATCTCTTAGATACCATTGGTGAAACTTGCTGAAGTCAGCCTTCTGTTTCTCTACCGTGCTGTTATAGATCGCATCACTGGTAACCGCACAAGCAGTCCAGCCAGCCTCATAGACGAAGCGAGTAGCTATCGGTGACTTCTTCGGGGTGCTATCCCAGCGGTTTTTGAGCCACCGCGCAAGCCCTTCATCAAGAGGGACCACCAGATTTAGCTGCTGTTTTGTGCGAGTGATACCGACATAAAACAGCCGACGTTCCTCCTCGATTTCCTCTTCGGCCGGAGGGGTGTTCATCGATGTGCGAACGCTGTAAACATCATCGGGTTTGCCGCCAGGAAATTCCTGCTCATTCAGCCCGATCAGGGGTCGTCTCAGAAAACGGAATCTATGGTCACTCCCGTTTTTGCAACACCGATTTTGACGACAAGTTGGCTTGCTTGAATCTATCCGGCGTCTGAATGGGATTTTATTCCCGCGCCTTGATGAGTTCCGCGCCTGATGAACCTCCAGAAAATATACGGCTTCAATGAGCCTTTCCGTTTTACAGGTTCCTCAACAGGCCGGTGGGCCGTTAGTATCATCAATATCAGTATTCGCAAAACCAGATCAGTAATTCTTTAAACCGGTGTATTTCTGCCGTTATGCTACATAAGTTTGCTGTCGTGCCGTTAGGGCCCAGGCTATTCTGGCCAGCTTGTTTGCCAGAGCACAAGTGACGACAAAGTTGCTTTTCCGGCACAGTAAATCCCTGACCCAATCGGCCAATTTGCCAGACTGGTGTTCCAGTTTTTGTATGAATACCCTGGCACATTGAACCAACAAAGTTCGGATCTTTTTATTACCTCGCTTACTAATTCCCAGCAATGTCGTCCTACCTCCCGTGCTGTACTGCCGAGGTACAAGCCCTGTTGCCGCCGCAAAGTCACGGCTGCTGGCGTACTGCTTCCCGTCGCCAATCTCAGTTGAAATAGTACTCGCTGTCAGTGTTCCGACGCAGGGAATGCTCAGCAAGCGCTGTCCAACCTCATCTTCGTCCAACTTTCGTTTCAACTGGGATTCCAAATCTTTAATCTGCTCAACAAGATAGTGATAATGCTGTTGTAATTTCAGCAATAACTGGCTGAGGTAAAGAGGCAAACTATTATCCTCAAGAATGGTACTCAGTCGGCTAATAACGGCAGCTCCTCGGGGAACGCTAATGCCAAATTCCAGCAGAAAAGCATGCATTTGATTGGTTGTTTTTACCTTATCCTGAACCAGGGATTCACGGACACGATGCAGAGCCCGCATTGCCTGCTGAGATTCCGTTCTGGGCTGCACAAAACGCATAGACGGACGCGATGCAGCTTCACAAATAGCTTCGGCGTCGACAAAGTCGTTTTTATTGCTTTTAACGAACGGGCGGACAAATTGTGGTGATATCAGCTTTGGGGAATGCCCCAACTCTTCCAACTTGCGTGCCATAAAGTGAGAACCGCCACAGGCTTCCATTGCGATGGTTGTAGCGGGGCATGTCGCCAAAAATTCGATCAACTTTGGCCGGGTAAATTTTTTACGGTAAACAGCCTTCCCGCGACGATCCTGGCAATGAATATGGAAAGAGTTTTTACCCAGATCGATACCAATGAGCGCAATGTTTTCCATGATAGTTGTCATTTTCAGAAGACGACTGCACCAATTGACGGGGCGTAACGCCAGATGTGCAGGCGACTCCTGACAACGCAATATCAGAAGTCATCTGCACCAATCTCGACTATGCTCAATACTCGTGTGCACCAAAGCGAGGTGTGAGCATGGCGTCAGACACATCATTGATTGCCGAGCAAGGCGTGGCCACCCTGCCCGATGCGGCTTGGGCGCAGGCCCGGCAACGGGCGGAAATCATCGGGCCGCTGGCAGCGCTTGATGTGGTCGGGCATGAAGCCGCCGATGCCGCTGCTCACGCGCTTGGCCTGTCCAGGCGGCAGGTGTATGTCCTAATCCGCCGTGCCCGGCAAGGTGCTGGGCTTGTGACGGACCTGGCTCGCAGCCGATCCGGCGGCGGAAAAGGCAAGGGACGCTTGCCGGAATCAGTTGAGCGCATCATCCGCGAGTTGCTGCAAAAGCGCTTCCTGACCAAGCAGAAGCGTAGCCTGGCAGCGTTCCACCGCGAGGTCGCGCAGGCTTGCAAAGCGCAAAAGCTGCGGGCGCCGGCGCGCAACACCGTGGCTCTGCGGATCGCCGGCCTCGATCCGCTCAAGGCCACTCGCCGCCGGGAAGGTCAGGATGCGTCCCGCAGCCTGCAAGGTGTCGGTGGTGAGCCTCCCGCCGTGACCGCGCCACTGGAACAAGTGCAGATTGATCACACGGTCATCGACCTGATCGTGGTGGACGAGCGCGACCGGCAACCGATTGGCCGTCCGTATCTGACCATCGCCATCGACGTGTTTACCCGCTGCGTGCTCGGCATGGTCGTCACGCTGGAAGCGCCGTCATCTGTTTCGGTCGGCCTGTGCCTTGTGCATGTCGCCTGCGACAAGCGTCCCTGGCTGGAGGGTCTGAACATAGAAATGGAGTGGCCGATGAGCGGCAAGCCCAGGCTGCTCTACCTGGACAACGCGGCCGAGTTCAAGAGCGAAGCGCTACGCCGAGGCTGCGAGCAGCATGGCATCCGGCTTGACTATCGCCCGCTCGGGCAGCCGCACTACGGCGGCATCGTGGAACGGATCATCGGCACGGCGATGCAGATGATCCACGACGAATTGCCAGGGACGACCTTCTCCAACCCTGACCAGCGCGGCGACTACGATTCCGAAAACAAGGCCGCCCTGACGCTGCGTGAGCTGGAGCGCTGGCTCACATTGGCGGTCGGCACCTACCACGGCTCCGTGCACAACGGCCTGCTCCAGCCGCCGGCAGCGCGCTGGGCCGAAGCTATCGCGCGGACCGGCGTGCCAACCGTCATCACTCGCACCACGGCTTTTCTGGTCGATTTTCTGCCCATCATCCGCCGCACGCTGACCCGCACCGGCTTCGTCATCGACCACATCCATTACTACGCCGATGCGCTCAAGCCGTGGATAGCTCGGCGCGACCGCTTGCCTGCGTTCCTGATCCGGCGCGACCCGCGCGACATCAGCCGCATTTGGGTGCTGGAGCCGGAGGGGCAGCACTATCTGGAAATTCCATACCGCACCTTGTCGCACCCGGCTGTCACCCTCTGGGAACAACGACAGGCGCTGGCGAAATTGCGGCAGCAAGGGCGCGAACAGGTGGATGAGTCGGCGCTGTTTCGCATGATCGGCCAGATGCGCGAAATCGTGTCCACCGCGCAGAAAGCTACGCGCAAGGCGCGGCGCGACGCGGATCGACGCCAGCATCTCAAGGCAACGGCAGTTCTTTTCAAAACCACGCCACCACCGGACGCGGACATGGCTGACCCGCAGGCAGACAACCAGCCACCTGCCAAACCGTTCGACCAGATTGAGGAGTGGTAGCCGTGGAAGAATATCCCATCATCGACTTGTCCCACCTGATGCCGGTGGCCCAGGGCTTGGCCCGTCTTCCGGCGGACGAACGCATCCATCGCCTTCGCGCTGACCGCTGGATCGGCTATCCGCGAGCAGTCGAGGCGCTGAATCGGCTGGAAGCCCTGTATGCGTGGCCGAACAAACAACGCATGCCCAACCTGCTGTTGGTCGGTCCAACCAACAACGGCAAGTCGATGATCGTCGAGAAATTCCGCCGCACCCACCCGGCCAGCTCCGACGCCGACCAGGAGCACATTCCGGTACTGGTCGTGCAGATGCCATCCGAACCGTCGGTAATCCGCTTCTACGTCGCGCTACTTGCCGCGATGGGCGCGCCATTGCGCCCGCGCCCACGGCTGCCGGAAATGGAGCAATTGGCGCTGGCACTGCTACGCAAGGTCGGCGTGCGCATGCTGGTGATCGACGAATTGCACAACGTCCTGGCCGGCAACAGCGTCAACCGCCGGGAATTCCTCAACCTGCTGCGTTTCCTCGGCAACGAGCTGCGCATCCCGCTGGTCGGGGTCGGCACACGCGATGCCTACTTGGCGATCCGCTCGGACGACCAGTTGGAAAACCGCTTCGAGCCGATGATGCTGCCGGTGTGGGAGGCCAACGACGATTGCTGCTCACTGCTGGCCAGCTTCGCGGCTTCGCTCCCGCTGCGGCGACCCTCGTCGATTGCCACGCTGGATATGGCCCGCTACCTGCTCACGCGCAGCGAGGGCACCATCGGCGAGCTGGCGCACCTGTTGATGGCGGCGGCCGTCGCTGCCGTGGAGAGCGGTGAGGAAGCGATCAACCATCGCACGCTCAGCATGGCCGATTACACCGGTCCCAGCGAGCGGCGGCGGCAATTCGAGCGGGAACTGATGTGAAGCCAGCGCCACACTGGCCACTGCATCCGGCTCCCAGGGAAGGCGAAGCCTTGTCTTCGTGGCTCAACCGCGTGGCCCTTTGCTATCACATGGAGGTGTCCGAGCTGCTGGAGCACGATCTTGGTCACGGCCAGGTTGATGACCTGGACACCGCGCCACCACTGGCGCTGCTGGCGATGCTCTCCCAGCGGAGCGGCATCGAGCCGGACCGGCTGCGTTGCATGAGTTTCGCCGGCTGGGTGCCTTGGCTACTGGACAGCCTTGATGATCAGATTCCAGATGCATTGGAAACCTATGCGTTCCAGCTCTCGGTGCTGCTGCCGAAACTCCGCCGT
Organism: Enterobacter sp. FUJ80071; assembly: GCF_038739915.1. NCBI lineage: Bacteria > Pseudomonadati > Pseudomonadota > Gammaproteobacteria > Enterobacterales > Enterobacteriaceae > Enterobacter > Enterobacter sp. FUJ80071. The sequence goes on along the minus strand of NZ_JBBXKH010000002.1, from coordinate 216,515 downwards.
AGGACGCGATCCATCACGAGCTGGCGTGCCTGGCTGCCCAGCCAGCCGATACATCGCGCCTGCCCGCTCTGTCTGAACGATCCGGAGAACCAAGCCGTACTGCTCGCGTGGAAGCTGCCCCTGATGCTGAGCTGCCCACTGCATGGCTGCTGGCTGGAATCCTATTGGGGCGTGCCAGGGCGGTTTCTCGGCTGGGAGAACGCCGACGCCGAACCGCGCACTGCCAGCGACGCGATTGCGGCGATGGACCAGCGTACCTGGCAGGCACTGACGACCGGCCACGTGGAGTTGCCGCGCCGACGCATCCACGCCGGATTGTGGTTTAGGCTGCTACGCACGCTGCTCGATGAGCTGAACACCCCGCTTTCGACGTGCGGCACCTACGCGGGGTATCTCCGCCAAATCTGGGAATGCTGCGGGCATCCGCTGCGTGCTGGGCAAAGTCTGTGGCGACCGTATGAAACCCTGAACCCGGCAGTACGGTTGCAGATGCTGGAGGCGGCGGCAACGGCAATCAGCTTGATTGAGGTGAGGGATATAAGCCCGCCAGGCGAGCACGCAAAGCTATTCTGGTCCGAGCCCCAAACCGGGTTCACCAGTGGCCTGCCGGCGAAAGCGCCGAAGCCCGAACCCGTCGATCACTGGCAGCGTGCAATCCAGGCCATTGATGAGGCCATCATTGAAGCACGACACAACCCCGAGACGGCACGCTCGCTGTTCGCGTTGGCTTCCTATGGTCGGCGCGACCCCGCTTCCTTGGAACAGTTGCGCGCCACCTTCGCGAAGGAAGGCATCCCCCCGGAATTTCTGTCACATTATGAGCCTAGCCTACCCTTTGCATGCCTTAGACAGAATGACGGGTTAAGTGACAAATTTTGACGTGCAGAGCTTCCCGATGCAAACTGTCACATAATCGAACGTATATGTGACAGGTACAAGATGCTGATTGGCTACATGCGAGTATCGAAGGCGGATGGCTCCCAGGCGACGGACTTGCAGCGCGATGCGCTGGTCGCGGCCGGTGTTGATCCGGCGCATCTCTATGAAGACCAAGCGTCCGGAAAACGCGAGGATCGTCCCGGTCTGGCGAGCTGTCTGAAGGCACTACGGCCAGGCGACACGTTGGTCGTTTGGAAACTGGATCGGCTCGGGCGCGACCTGCGCCATCTGATCAATACCGTCCATGACCTGACCGGACGCGGCATCGGCCTCAAGGTGCTGACCGGGCACGGCGCGGCCATTGACACCACGACCGCCGCCGGCAAGCTGGTCTTCGGTATCTTCGCCGCGCTGGCCGAGTTCGAGCGCGAGTTGATCGCCGAGCGCACCGTGGCGGGCCTGGCCTCAGCACGGGCACGCGGCCGGAAAGGCGGCCGGCCGTTCAAGATGACCGCCGCCAAGCTGCGGCTGGCGATGGCGGCAATGGGGCAGTCAGAGACCAAGGTCGGCGACCTGTGCCAGGAACTTGGCATCACGCGGCAGACCCTGTATCGGCATATTTCACCCAAGGGCGAGCTACGTCCAGATGGCGAGAAGCTACTCAGCCGAATTTGATGCCGACATGAGGCGACGTAGCGAAAGCGTGGTTTGTCTCAATTTGACGGCGGCGAACCGCAAGCGTTCGGTTCGCCGCTCGTTTCGGTCGCAGTGCTGGCCCGCGCCTGGAAACGTTGATAACACTCCAGCCCGCAGAAGTGCTCGACGTACTCCGCGCCTTCCGGTGTGAAGGCGGCATCGAGCGGAATTTCCTTGCAGCACACGCAGCAACTGGTGGCGGTCGGATCATTTGCATTCATGGTGGCACCCCTCCATTGACTGACGAAGACGGCGAATGCCGCCGCCGGCATCGGCTTTGCGAACAGAAAGCCTTGCCCGCGCTCGAACGCTTGGGCCCTCCGCCGTAGTCCATCCATCCGGCCGGGAAGCGCTCATGATCTTTCCCTGAATGCCCGCAACGCCCGCGCCAGTGACAGAAGAAACAGGCCGGTCAAACCGAGCGCCGTGATGACCCAATACTCGACAAGGAATGCACCGGCGGTTGTGCCGGCCAGCACGGCAGCGAGGATGGACAGGTGGCAGGGGCAAGTCAGCACGGCCAGCGTGCCCCACAGGTAGCCGGTGAACGGTTTGTGCGTCTCGGCCGGCATGCGCTCGGGGCTGTTCATGGCAAACTCTCCGCATGCTGTGCCGGCGCGGTCGGCATGGCGGCCAACTGCACTTCCAGATTGGCCAACGCTTCGCGCCGGCGTTCGACGAACTGACGCAGCACAGCAAGCTGCGCGGCAGTTTCATCGCAGTTCGCCGCATCCAGCGCCCGGCACAGCCGCGCCAATGCGCCGAGGCCGATGCCCGCCTCGAAGGCGGCCCGCACGAAGCACAGTCGCTGCAAGGCGGCGTCATCGAACAGGCCGTAGCCACCCGTGGTGCAGGCGACTGGCCGCAGCAATCCGCGCAGCAGGTAGTCGCGCACGATATGCACGCTCACCCCGGCATCAAGGGCCAGCCGGGACACCGTGTAGGCGTTCATCGAACACCTCCTTTTGGTCGGTTCACGGCAATGCATATACCGTTTCGCCGAGTTCAATCCGCGCGCTGCGAATCCGATGCCGGTGCCGTAGAACATTGGGTCGATATCCGATCACGGTGTCCTAGATGACATGGTCTGCAACAGATGTCGATTAAACTCCTGGCCCAAGCCGAAAGCCTCGTGGACACTGACGATCGCCAATCCTTCCAATCCTTGATGCTTGGAGGCCCAGTCTTCCGCCGTCGGGACAGATGCAAAGAAATGTACATGGCAACAGAAGGACTGACGAACGTCGGCTGCTTCCTGCGGCAATACCAAGGACACCGCCATGCCGGCAGGTTCGACAGCCTGTATCTCGCTGGGTGAAACCGTGAGTGAAACGGGTGCTCCGGTTGCAGCGCAATGCGATGAGACGCGAGCTGTACGGCCGATCAGCGCCGGAAATATCAAGGTGTCCAGCGCGCACCAGGCATACAGACGGCGGTCGTCAATTTCAAAGACATACGAAGTCTCGCGCAAGGTGAGGCCGTAGCCGATGATGTTCCCATCTTTGTCATATTCGGTACTGGTGGCCTGTTCGAGTACGGCGGCCACTCGCTCAGCGGGCCAGTCGAGAATCCCGGCAAGTGTCGTTCGTGAAACCGGACGCCCCTTGGCGAGTTCCCGCAGTAGCGGGACCAAGAGATCCGCAGTACCATTGGTACGATTGACCGAAGTGAGACGTTCTAAAATATATGGGGCGAGCTTCATGGTTCCATCTCCTTTCATCCTGCGCAGCAGGACAATTGTTTGACATCCTTGGTGAAGGTCTGCGCCGCGAGCTTCAGCCCCTCGACCATCGTCAGGTAGGGGAACAACTGGTCAGCCAGTTCCTGTACGGTCATGCGGTTACGGATCGCGAGCACCGCCGTCTGGATCAGCTCGCCCGCTTCCGGGGCCACTGCCTGTACCCCAATGAGTCGTCCGCTACCTTCCTCGGCTTGTCCTTTCGAATTTGAATTGGATAGCGTAACCTTACTTCCGTACTCATGTACGGAGTCAAGCGGTATGGAAAATAATTTGGAGAACCTGACCATTGGCGTTTTTGCCAAGGCAGCCGGCGTCAACGTGGAGACCATCCGGTTCTATCAGCGCAAGGGCTTGTTGCCCGAGCCGGACAAGCCCTATGGCAGCATTCGCCGCTATGGCGCGGCGGACGTGACACGGGTGCGATTCGTGAAATCGGCCCAGCGGTTGGGCTTCAGCCTGGATGAAATCGCCGAGTTGCTGCGGCTCGACGATGGCACCCACTGCGAGGAGGCCAGCAGCCTGGCCGAGCACAAGCTCCAAGACGTGCGCGAGAAGATGGCCGATTTGGCGCGCATGGAGGCTGTGCTGTCTGACCTGGTGTGCGCCTGCCATTCGCGGCAGGGGAATGTTTCGTGTCCGCTGATTGCGTCGTTGCAAGGTGGAACGAGCTTGGCAGGGGCTTCCACAGCTTAGCGTGCTTTATTTAATGAGATGGTCACTCCCTCCTTCCCAGTACTATGCTGAGGACAGGCTTTCATTCGGAGAACCATCATGGAAAACATTGCGCTTATTGGTATCGATCTGGGTAAGAACTCTTTCCATATTCATTGTCAGGATCATCGTGGGAAGGCCGTTTACCGTAAAAAATTCACCCGACCAAAGCTAATCGAATTTCTGGCGACATGCCCAGCAACAACCATCGCGATGGAAGCCTGTGGCGGTTCTCACTTTATGGCACGCAAGCTGGCAGAGTTAGGGCATTTTCCAAAGCTGATATCACCGCAATTTGTCCGCCCATTCGTTAAAAGCAACAAAAATGACTTCGTTGATGCTGAAGCTATCTGTGAAGCAGCATCACGTCCATCTATGCGTTTCGTGCAGCCCAGAACCGAATCTCAGCAGGCAATGCGAGCTCTGCATCGTGTCCGTGAATCCCTGGTTCAGGATAAGGTGAAAACAACTAATCAGATGCATGCTTTTCTGCTGGAATTTGGTATCAGCGTTCCGCGAGGTGCTGCCGTTATTAGTCGACTGAGTACCCTTCTTGAGGACAGTAGTTTGCCTCTTTATCTCAGCCAGTTACTGCTGAAATTACAACAGCATTATCACTATCTTGTTGAGCAGATTAAAGATCTGGAATCTCAGTTGAAACGAAAGTTGGACGAAGATGAGGTTGGACAGCGCTTGCTGAGTATTCCCTGCGTTGGAACGCTGACTGCCAGTACTATTTCAACTGAGATTGGCGACGGGAAGCAGTACGCCAGCAGCCGTGACTTTGCGGCGGCAACAGGGCTGGTACCCCGACAGTACAGCACGGGAGGTCGGACGACATTGTTAGGGATTAGCAAGCGGGGCAACAAAAAGATCCGAACTTTGTTGGTTCAGTGTGCCAGGGTATTCATACAAAAACTGGAACACCAGTCTGGCAAGTTGGCCGACTGGGTCAGGGAGTTGTTGTGTCGGAAAAGCAACTTTGTCGTCACCTGTGCTCTGGCAAACAAGCTGGCCAGAATAGCCTGGGCACTGACGGCGCGACAGCAAACTTACGAAGCATAAAGGCAGAAATACACCAGTTTAAACAATCATTCATCTGGTTTTGCGAATACTGATATTGATGATACAAACGGCCCACCGGCCTGTTGAGGAACCTGTAAAACGGAAAGGCTCGCTGAAGCCGTATATTTTCTGGAGGTTCATCAGGCGCGGAACTCATCGAGGCGCGGGAATAAAATCCCATTCAGACGCCGGATAGATTCAAGCAAGCCAACTTATCGTCAAAATCGGTGTTGCAAAAACGGGAGTGACCATAGATTCCGTTTTCTGAGGTGCCCCCTACCAGCAACGCACCGCCGAAGACCGGCAGCAGGAGCGCGAGCAATTCCAGATGGTTAACCGGGGCCTGAAAGACCAGATTCAAGACCTGCAAAACCGGCTCATCCAAGCCGAGTCAAGAGCGTCCGAGCTGATAGACACTAATGCGCAATTACAACGACAAACGCATGAGCTCGAACAGGCCAATGCGATGCACAAAAGCACCTTGGATAGGCAAGTGGCCGATATCCAGAACTTGGAGCATCAACTTAACGACGCCTCGGCAAAAAACCGGGAGCGGAAGCATGAAAGCAAACAATTGGCGGATAATATTGCCGCACTCGCAAGCCAGAAAGCAGATGCCGATAAGCAGGTGGCCGTACTATCCCAAGCATTAGAGGTCACCAAAACGGATCTGAAAGCCTCTCAGAATAGAGCGGAAGTTCTGTCCGATGAGAACAAGTTGATTCTTCAGGAAAAAGCGGTGATTCAGGGGCAGTTTAAGCAGCTTCAGGAGTCACTGTCGCGATAAAGGCTTTAGTCAAACATTCATCGAAAAAGCTATATTAATCAATATATTATATACGAAGTGGCTAATTCCAACGCTTTTACCGGCCGGACCTCAAGTAGCTGCACCGGCCGCCATTTCATTCAAAGAGGCCTCGACGACAGTCAAAACTGTTCGACGCACGTCGATCTTCCATCGCACGCGCTCGACGCATCGGTCCAGGCTTTCGCTATCGTCTGCGTCCAATGCTTTGCAAAGTCGCGCCAGTTCGTCGAGCCCAATTCCGGACTCGAAGGCTGCGCGGAGAAACCGCAGCCTTCCGAGTGTTTTGTCATCGAAAATGTTATAGCCACTTTCGGTTCGCCGAGCAGGGTGCAACAAGCCGCGTATCATGTAGTCGCGCACGACATGCACGCTGACGCAAGCATCATCAGCCAGCTTCGATATCGAGTACGCATTCATACTGGGCTTTCCTCGCAGTCCTCTAGCAGCTTAAGCGCGACATCATGACCAAGGTCGAACGCACTCTCGACAGGCACGACCTCAATCCCTTGGTGGGTCGAAGCCCACGAATTTGCAATAGACGGAGACGCAAAGAAATGCACATGACAGCAAAACGAACAACGAATGTCGGGCGAAGTATCCGGAGTTCGCAGTGAAACCATTGCTTCTGCCGGTTCGACATGAAGCACTGCTTCTGGTGCAACGGTGAGAGTGATCGGCCTACCGGTGGCGGCGCAGCGGGAAGTGACACGGGCAATCTTGCCGGTCAAGGCGGGAAACATCAAGGTGTCCAGCGCACACCATGTGTACAAATGACGGCCATCCACCTCAAAAACGTGAGAGGTTTCACGTAGTGTCAGCCCCAGTCCAATGATATTGGCCTCGTCGTCATATTCCGTACCAGGTGCCTGCTCAAGTACCGTTGCAACTCTCGCTCCAGACCATCCGAGTGCGCCGGCGAGCTTTTCGCGTGATACAGGTCCCCCCATCGCTAGCTGTCGGAGCAGCGCGACAAAGAGCGTTGCGAACTCTTTAGGATGATTGCCAGATGAAAGGCTTTCGGCAATCTTTTTGGAATAAATAGTCTTGTTCATTTTCCACCTGTTATATCGGGCAGCGATCAACCGGGATAAACCTTACTCGGCGGTTACGTCCTGCGCTTAAAAAAGACGAATTACTTTGTGCCTTGCCGGCGTTGCCATTCCTCGGCCAGCAGCTGGGCTTGCTGTAACTGTTCGGGCTTCATTTGAGCTGCATAGTCTGCAACGACTTTTGCTGCTGTCGGTTCTCCCGACGCTGCGGCCAGACTCATCCACTGGTATGCCTGCACCTGGTCGGGCGCGATGTCGGTAAGACCCTTTGCAAACAGCTGGGCCAGCCTGACTTGAGCCTGCGTGTGTCCCTGCTCGGTCGAGCCCAATTCCGGACTCGAAGGCTGCGCGGAGAAACCGCAGCCTTCCGAGTGTTTTGTCATCGAAAATGTTATAGCCACTTTCGGTTCGCCGAGCAGGGTGCAACAAGCCGCGTATCATGTAGTCGCGCACGACATGCACGCTGACGCAAGCATCATCAGCCAGCTTCGATATCGAGTACGCATTCATACTGGGCTTTCCTCGCAGTCCTCTAGCAGCTTAAGCGCGACATCATGACCAAGGTCGAACGCACTCTCGACAGGCACGACCTCAATCCCTTGGTGGGTCGAAGCCCACGAATTTGCAATAGACGGAGACGCAAAGAAATGCACATGACAGCAAAACGAACAACGAATGTCGGGCGAAGTATCCGGAGTTCGCAGTGAAACCATTGCTTCTGCCGGTTCGACATGAAGCACTGCTTCTGGTGCAACGGTGAGAGTGATCGGCCTACCGGTGGCGGCGCAGCGGGAAGTGACACGGGCAATCTTGCCGGTCAAGGCGGGAAACATCAAGGTGTCCAGCGCACACCATGTGTACAAATGACGGCCATCCACCTCAAAAACGTGAGAGGTTTCACGTAGTGTCAGCCCCAGTCCAATGATATTGGCCTCGTCGTCATATTCCGTACCAGGTGCCTGCTCAAGTACCGTTGCAACTCTCGCTCCAGACCATCCGAGTGCGCCGGCGAGCTTTTCGCGTGATACAGGTCCCCCCATCGCTAGCTGTCGGAGCAGCGCGACAAAGAGCGTTGCGAACTCTTTAGGATGATTGCCAGATGAAAGGCTTTCGGCAATCTTTTTGGAATAAATAGTCTTGTTCATTTTCCACCTGTTATATCGGGCAGCGATCAACCGGGATAAACCTTACTCGGCGGTTACGTCCTGCGCTTAAAAAAGACGAATTACTTTGTGCCTTGCCGGCGTTGCCATTCCTCGGCCAGCAGCTGGGCTTGCTGTAACTGTTCGGGCTTCATTTGAGCTGCATAGTCTGCAACGACTTTTGCTGCTGTCGGTTCTCCCGACGCTGCGGCCAGACTCATCCACTGGTATGCCTGCACCTGGTCGGGCGCGATGTCGGTAAGACCCTTTGCAAACAGCTGGGCCAGCCTGACTTGAGCCTGCGTGTGTCCCTGCTCGGTCGAGCCCAATTCCGGACTCGAAGGCTGCGCGGAGAAACCGCAGCCTTCCGAGTGTTTTGTCATCGAAAATGTTATAGCCACTTTCGGTTCGCCGAGCAGGGTGCAACAAGCCGCGTATCATGTAGTCGCGCACGACATGCACGCTGACGCAAGCATCATCAGCCAGCTTCGATATCGAGTACGCATTCATACTGGGCTTTCCTCGCAGTCCTCTAGCAGCTTAAGCGCGACATCATGACCAAGGTCGAACGCACTCTCGACAGGCACGACCTCAATCCCTTGGTGGGTCGAAGCCCACGAATTTGCAATAGACGGAGACGCAAAGAAATGCACATGACAGCAAAACGAACAACGAATGTCGGGCGAAGTATCCGGAGTTCGCAGTGAAACCATTGCTTCTGCCGGTTCGACATGAAGCACTGCTTCTGGTGCAACGGTGAGAGTGATCGGCCTACCGGTGGCGGCGCAGCGGGAAGTGACACGGGCAATCTTGCCGGTCAAGGCGGGAAACATCAAGGTGTCCAGCGCACACCATGTGTACAAATGACGGCCATCCACCTCAAAAACGTGAGAGGTTTCACGTAGTGTCAGCCCCAGTCCAATGATATTGGCCTCGTCGTCATATTCCGTACCAGGTGCCTGCTCAAGTACCGTTGCAACTCTCGCTCCAGACCATCCGAGTGCGCCGGCGAGCTTTTCGCGTGATACAGGTCCCCCCATCGCTAGCTGTCGGAGCAGCGCGACAAAGAGCGTTGCGAACTCTTTAGGATGATTGCCAGATGAAAGGCTTTCGGCAATCTTTTTGGAATAAATAGTCTTGTTCATTTTCCACCTGTTATATCGGGCAGCGATCAACCGGGATAAACCTTACTCGGCGGTTACGTCCTGCGCTTAAAAAAGACGAATTACTTTGTGCCTTGCCGGCGTTGCCATTCCTCGGCCAGCAGCTGGGCTTGCTGTAACTGTTCGGGCTTCATTTGAGCTGCATAGTCTGCAACGACTTTTGCTGCTGTCGGTTCTCCCGACGCTGCGGCCAGACTCATCCACTGGTATGCCTGCACCTGGTCGGGCGCGATGTCGGTAAGACCCTTTGCAAACAGCTGGGCCAGCCTGACTTGAGCCTGCGTGTGTCCCTGCTCGGTCGAGCCCAATTCCGGACTCGAAGGCTGCGCGGAGAAACCGCAGCCTTCCGAGTGTTTTGTCATCGAAAATGTTATAGCCACTTTCGGTTCGCCGAGCAGGGTGCAACAAGCCGCGTATCATGTAGTCGCGCACGACATGCACGCTGACGCAAGCATCATCAGCCAGCTTCGATATCGAGTACGCATTCATACTGGGCTTTCCTCGCAGTCCTCTAGCAGCTTAAGCGCGACATCATGACCAAGGTCGAACGCACTCTCGACAGGCACGACCTCAATCCCTTGGTGGGTCGAAGCCCACGAATTTGCAATAGACGGAGACGCAAAGAAATGCACATGACAGCAAAACGAACAACGAATGTCGGGCGAAGTATCCGGAGTTCGCAGTGAAACCATTGCTTCTGCCGGTTCGACATGAAGCACTGCTTCTGGTGCAACGGTGAGAGTGATCGGCCTACCGGTGGCGGCGCAGCGGGAAGTGACACGGGCAATCTTGCCGGTCAAGGCGGGAAACATCAAGGTGTCCAGCGCACACCATGTGTACAAATGACGGCCATCCACCTCAAAAACGTGAGAGGTTTCACGTAGTGTCAGCCCCAGTCCAATGATATTGGCCTCGTCGTCATATTCCGTACCAGGTGCCTGCTCAAGTACCGTTGCAACTCTCGCTCCAGACCATCCGAGTGCGCCGGCGAGCTTTTCGCGTGATACAGGTCCCCCCATCGCTAGCTGTCGGAGCAGCGCGACAAAGAGCGTTGCGAACTCTTTAGGATGATTGCCAGATGAAAGGCTTTCGGCAATCTTTTTGGAATAAATAGTCTTGTTCATTTTCCACCTGTTATATCGGGCAGCGATCAACCGGGATAAACCTTACTCGGCGGTTACGTCCTGCGCTTAAAAAAGACGAATTACTTTGTGCCTTGCCGGCGTTGCCATTCCTCGGCCAGCAGCTGGGCTTGCTGTAACTGTTCGGGCTTCATTTGAGCTGCATAGTCTGCAACGACTTTTGCTGCTGTCGGTTCTCCCGACGCTGCGGCCAGACTCATCCACTGGTATGCCTGCACCTGGTCGGGCGCGATGTCGGTAAGACCCTTTGCAAACAGCTGGGCCAGCCTGACTTGAGCCTGCGTGTGTCCCTGCTCGGCAGCGAGGCGGTACCACTTGAAAGCCTCTGCATCGTTGGCAGGAGCCGCACGCCCATTCTTATACATACCGTCGACTTCACTTCCGTAGAGGCGCCCGAGGTTGAACTGTGCATCGGCTTCACCCTGCTCGGCCGCCCTGCGGAACCACTGGATCGATGCCGCGTGGTTTTGCTTTACGCCCATACCGCATTTGTACGCAAGACCCATGATGTTCTGAGCCATGGCATCGCCAGCCCTGGCCTTCTTTTCCCAATCACTGACGGTCTCTGGCGACAATGTTTCAATCGCGGCGCCGAGCTTAGAAAAATCATAAGCCGCCAACGCTTGGTTTGGCATGCCTAACGTTGCGGTACTTGCCAGTACGATCGTCAAGCACGCGCGTACACGGCGTAATTTAAGTCTGATGTCACAAAACATAAAAACTCCTCTGTCCCTGTTTTGGTGCCCAAGGTTTAGCCGGCACAGCACGATAGCTGTGTCACATCCTTCGAAAAAGTCTGTGCCACCAGTTTGAGACCTTCAACCATGGTGAGGTAAGGGAAAAGCTGGTTAGCCAGATCCTGGACGGTCATGCGGGCCCGGATGGCAATCGCGGCAGTCTGGATGATTTCGCCTGCTTCCGGTGTCACAGCCTGGACTCCGAGAATGCGTCCGGACCCTGCCTCAGCAACAAGCTTGATAAAGCCGCGGGTATCGAAGTTGGCGAGTGCACGCGGCACATTGTCGAGCGTGAGCGTACGGCTTTCGGTTTGCAGACCAATGCGCTGGGCCTCTGCTTCACTGTAGCCTACCGTGGCAACTTGCGGATCGGTGAACACGACTGCCGGCATGGCGTCGAGATCGAGCTTTACGTCGCCGCCGGTCATATTAATGCCAGCCCGGGTACCAGCCGCGGCTGCAACGTAGACGTACTGAGGCTGGTCAGTGCAGTCGCCAGCTGCGTAAATGTTCGAAGCACTCGTGCGCATGCCTTGATCGATCAGGATGCGATGTTGCGAGTCAAACGTCACACCTGCGCGCTCGAGATTCAGGCTTGCGGTATTTGGCGTGCGGCCGGTGGCAACAAGCAATTGATCCACCTTTAACTCGCCCTGCGCGGTCGTCAGGATGAATTGGCGGTCGCAATAGGTCACGGCACTCGCCTGCGTCTGTGTCAGCACCGTGATGCCTTCCGCACGGAAAGCTGCAGTCACGGCCTCGCCAATGGCAGGGTCGTCACTGGCAAACAAGGTGCGCCGGGCCAGGACCGTCACCTCGCTGCCCAAGCGCGCAAACGCTTGTGCCAGTTCCAGTGCTACGACCGAGGCGCCAATTACTGCCAGCCGTTTAGGAATGGCTTCGCTAACCAGGGCTTCGGTGGACGTCCAATATGGCGTTCCTGCAAGACCAGGCAACGGCGGGATGGCAGCGCTTGCACCAGTGGCAATGAGACAGCGATCGAAGGCCACTTCGCGAGTGTCACCTTCTGCCGCTTCCACGATAAGCGTTTGGCCATCCTTGAATCGGGCGCTGCCTCGCACCAGATTGATCGACGGATTGCTTTCGAGGATGCTTTCATATTTAGCATGACGCAGCTCGTCCACACGGGCCTGCTGTTGCGCCAGCAGACGGTCACGCAGGACAACTGGGGGCGTTGCCGACAGTCCCACGTCAAAAGGACTTTCGCGTCGCAGATGAGCGATATGCGCTGCCCGAATCATGATCTTAGAAGGGACGCAGCCCACGTTGACGCAGGTGCCGCCGATAGTTCCCCGCTCGATCAGGGTGACACGGGCACCGTTTTCAGCTGCCTTCAGCGCTGCTGCCACAGCGGCGCCGCCAGTACCGATGATCGCCACATGCAGCTGACCTGCCGGTTTCTCCACCGCGCGCTCGCCGCTCAGCCACTGGGCGGCTTTGCCAAGGAGTCCTGGCTGTTCAACACTGCGCTCTTTGCTTTCAAATTCGTCTGTAGGCGTAGCACCGTAACCAAGGGCGCCCACTGCTGCTACGAGCGCGGACACGTCAAGCCTATTGCCTGTGACTTGCGCCTTGTTCGATGGATAATCGACAGCCGCTCGCGTTACGCCGGGGACCGCCAGCAGCGCGTCCTCAACGTGCCTTGTACAACTTGGGCAAGTCATTCCCGCCACGCTCAAACCAACTTCGTTTAACTCTTGCATTCCGCTCTCTCTTTTATCCGTTGTGCCCAAGCCAACTAGTACGACGCCTCGGTCACTGAATCGGTTGTGCGCTTCAGGGAACAGGCTCCGTGGGTCGTTTACAGGCTGCTCACGCGATGACGACCGGCAGAATCGCCTGAGCGGCATCTCTGCCGTGGTTCTAGCGATGCTGCCGTTATTTGTTGCCTTACTTCTTCAGCTCAGATGGGTAGCCTACATCCGTCGTCGCCTTGCTAAGCGCCTGGACGTTGGTCTTCGCATCGTCAAACGTTACGACGGCAAGCTTGGTTGAGAAGTCGACCTCGGTCTTGCTAACACCGTCGACCTTGCTCAAGGCCTTTTTAATGGTGATAGGACAAGTCGCGCAGGTCATGCCAGGAACGGCCAAGGTGACCGTCTGCGTGGCGGCCCACACCGGGGCAACAGCGGCGGCGAGGGCAAGGGAGGCAAACAGTTTCTTCATGATGAACTCCTGGTTAATAGAAAAATGGAACGACATAGGGAAATCCAAGCGCGACCAGGACCAGCACGGCCACGATCCAGAAAATCAGCTTGTAGGTGGCGCGCACCTGCGGAATCGCGCAGACCTCACCTGGCTTGCATGCCTGCACGGGCCGGTAAATCCGCTTCCAGGCGAAGAACAGCGCCACTAGCGCCGCGCCGATGAACAACGGTCGATAGGGTTCCAGCACCGTCAGGTTGCCGATCCAAGCACCGGAGAAGCCCAGGGCGACCAGTACTAGCGGCCCCAGGCAGCAGGTCGATGCAAGAATGGCGGCCAGCCCGCCGGCGAAGAGCGCACCGCGCCCGTTTTGTGGTTCAGACATACGTTGGCCCTTTTGAATTTGGATTGGATAGCGTAACCTTACTTCCGTACTCATGTACGGAGTCAAGCGATATGGAAAATAATTTGGAAAACCTGACCATTGGCGTTTTTGCCAAGGCGGCCGGGGTCAACGTGGAGACAATCCGCTTCTATCAGCGCAAGGGCCTGTTGCCGGAACCGGACAAGCCTTACGGCAGCATCCGCCGCTATGGGGAGGCGGACGTGGTTCGGGTGAAATTCGTGAAATCGGCCCAGCGGTTGGGCTTCAGCCTGGATGAAATCGCCGAGTTGCTGCGGCTCGACGATGGCACCCACTGCGAGGAGGCCAGCAGCCTGGCCGAGCACAAGCTCCAAGACGTGCGCGAGAAGATGGCCGATTTGGCGCGCATGGAGGCTGTGCTGTCTGACCTGGTGTGCGCCTGCCATTCGCGGCAGGGGAATGTTTCGTGTCCGCTGATTGCGTCGTTGCAAGGTGGAACGAGCTTGGCAGGGGCTTCCACAGCTTAGCGTGCTTTATTTAATGAGATGGTCACTCCCTCCTTCCCAGTACTATGCTGAGGACAGGCTTTCATTCGGAGAACCATCATGGAAAACATTGCGCTTATTGGTATCGATCTGGGTAAGAACTCTTTCCATATTCATTGTCAGGATCATCGTGGGAAGGCCGTTTACCGTAAAAAATTCACCCGACCAAAGCTAATCGAATTTCTGGCGACATGCCCAGCAACAACCATCGCGATGGAAGCCTGTGGCGGTTCTCACTTTATGGCACGCAAGCTGGCAGAGTTAGGGCATTTTCCAAAGCTGATATCACCGCAATTTGTCCGCCCATTCGTTAAAAGCAACAAAAATGACTTCGTTGATGCTGAAGCTATCTGTGAAGCAGCATCACGTCCATCTATGCGTTTCGTGCAGCCCAGAACCGAATCTCAGCAGGCAATGCGAGCTCTGCATCGTGTCCGTGAATCCCTGGTTCAGGATAAGGTGAAAACAACTAATCAGATGCATGCTTTTCTGCTGGAATTTGGTATCAGCGTTCCGCGAGGTGCTGCCGTTATTAGTCGACTGAGTACCCTTCTTGAGGACAGTAGTTTGCCTCTTTATCTCAGCCAGTTACTGCTGAAATTACAACAGCATTATCACTATCTTGTTGAGCAGATTAAAGATCTGGAATCTCAGTTGAAACGAAAGTTGGACGAAGATGAGGTTGGACAGCGCTTGCTGAGTATTCCCTGCGTTGGAACGCTGACTGCCAGTACTATTTCAACTGAGATTGGCGACGGGAAGCAGTACGCCAGCAGCCGTGACTTTGCGGCGGCAACAGGGCTGGTACCCCGACAGTACAGCACGGGAGGTCGGACGACATTGTTAGGGATTAGCAAGCGGGGCAACAAAAAGATCCGAACTTTGTTGGTTCAGTGTGCCAGGGTATTCATACAAAAACTGGAACACCAGTCTGGCAAGTTGGCCGACTGGGTCAGGGAGTTGTTGTGTCGGAAAAGCAACTTTGTCGTCACCTGTGCTCTGGCAAACAAGCTGGCCAGAATAGCCTGGGCACTGACGGCGCGACAGCAAACTTACGAAGCATAAAGGCAGAAATACACCAGTTTAAACAATCATTCATCTGGTTTTGCGAATACTGATATTGATGATACAAACGGCCCACCGGCCTGTTGAGGAACCTGTAAAACGGAAAGGCTCGCTGAAGCCGTATATTTTCTGGAGGTTCATCAGGCGCGGGGTAATGACTCCAACTTATTGATAGTGTTTTATGTTCAGATAATGCCCGATGACTTTGTCATGCAGCTCCACCGATTTTGAGAACGACAGCGACTTCCGTCCCAGCCGTGCCAGGTGCTGCCTCAGATTCAGGTTATGCCGCTCAATTCGCTGCGTATATCGCTTGCTGATTACGTGCAGCTTTCCCTTCAGGCGGGATTCATACAGCGGCCAGCCATCCGTCATCCATATCACCACGTCAAAGGGTGACAGCAGGCTCATAAGACGCCCCAGCGTCGCCATCGTGCGTTCACCGAATACGTGCGCAACAACCGTCTTCCGGAGCCTGTCATACGCGTAAAACAGCCAGCGCTGGCGCGATTTAGCCCCGACGTATCCCCACTGTTCGTCCATTTCCGCGCAGACGATGACGTCACTGCCCGGCTGTATGCGCGAGGTTACCGACTGCGGCCTGAGTTTTTTAAATGGCGGAAAATCGTGTTGAGGCCAACGCCCATAATGCGGGCGGTTGCCCGGCATCCAACGCCATTCATGGCCATATCAATGATTTTCTGGTGCGTACCGGGTTGAGAAGCGGTGTAAGTGAACTGCAGTTGCCATGTTTTACGGCAGTGAGAGCAGAGATAGCGCTGATGTCCGGCAGTGCTTTTGCCGTTACGCACCACCCCGTCAGTAGCTGAACAGGAGGGACAGCTGATAGAAACAGAAGCCACTGGAGCACCTCAAAAACACCATCATACACTAAATCAGTAAGTTGGCAGCATCACCCAGGCGCGGAACTCATCGAGGCGCGGGAATAAAATCCCATTCAGACGCCGGATAGATTCAAGCAAGCCAACTTATCGTCAAAATCGGTGTTGCAAAAACGGGAGTGACCATAGATTCCGTTTTCTGAGACGACCACAGATCAGAAAAGACTGTGCAGCCGACTCTTGATATTCCGTGCAGTCACCTTCTGAAAATGACAGCGCGGCACGGGAATCAAGGCATTGCGATTCTCGAAAATAGTTCTTGAAATTCTATTCTTGATTGCATATCATCTCAACGAGTTTCGATAAGAAAGGATGCGCATGCGACCGTCTGTTGTGCTTGACATGAAGCGAAGCGCAGTGCGTGAAGCGGTAGGCCGCTTTCGCGCCGCGAACCCGCGCGTCTTCGGCTCGGTGCTGCATGGCACCGACCGGGATGGCAGCGACCTCGACCTGTTGGTCGATGCGCTGCCCGGTGCCACGTTGTTGGACTTGGGCGATTTGGAAGAAGAACTGAAATCGCTGCTCGGCGTTGACGTCGATCTGCTGACTCCCGGCGACCTGCCGCCGAAGTTCCGGGCCAAGGTGCTCGCGGAGGCGCAACCGATATGAGCGAGAACCGCCTGCCCGATTACCTCGACCACATTCAGCAGGCCGCAACCGATGCGCGCAGCTTCGTGGAAGGGATGGCCAAGGACGACTTCTTGGCCGACAAGCGCACCCAGCAGGCCGTCATCATGAGCCTGATCGTCATCGGCGAGGCGGCCACAAAGGTGATGGATGGCTACGTCGAGTTCACCCAGGCGCATGCCGACGTGCCGTGGCGCAGCATGCGCAATATGCGTAATCGCATGGCTCACGGCTATTTCGACATCAACCTCGATGTGGTGTGGGAGACGGTACAGGAATGGCTGCCGGCGTTGCTCCAGCAATTGCCCGCCGTGCGTCAGGATGCCGACGATGAAGACCGTAACGACAACTGTGAAAGAGGGATCTCCGATGACTGTTGAATCGAGAATATTTTCTGTAGCCGAGTATGTTCAGCCGTCCGAAGGCGAGCCTATTCGTTCCGTTGTGCTTGAAACCCGAGACTCAATTATCGTGGTTTGGCATGTCCATCCCGGGCAGGAAATTGCGGCTCACATTCATCCTCACGGCCAAGACACGTGGACTGTTTTGTCGGGAATGGCTGATTACTTTCAGGGCAATGGGATTGTTCGTGCCCTCAGGGAAGGTGAGATAGCCGTGGCAAGACCGGGCCAAGTGCACGGGGCGCGAAATACAGGTACCGAGCCATTTGTGTTAGTCTCGGTTGTGGCATCAGCCAATGCCGGTTTCGTATTGGCTGAGCGATAGAGCCCAATCTCTGGAGTTGGTCCAATGAGCGGTCGGGGAGATAGGTAACAGACATGCAGCGGACACGGCTGCTAAACCAGGTCGCAAACCTCCTTGCGTCGCAGCGTGCCGCAAGCGACGCGATCAATCGAATGGGGTCGGCATGAGACTGAACACCATCCAGTTCCCGACCGCGTAGCCGCCTGTCCTGCCGATCAGGTCTTGACCATCGACGCCTGGGATCAGTCCTGAATGTTCTTGGAGACCACTACGTTATGAGCCGCAGCCGCCGCAAAACACCCATCGTCGGGCACACGACCTGCGGCAGCGAGCGCGAGGACAAGAAGCTCTGGCATCAGCGCTGGCGCACCCGTGAGCGCACGGCGCTGACCAGCGCGTCGCCCGAAGCCCTGAGCGCCCATCTGCCCCTGCTGGAAAACCAGGCCAGCAGCGTCTGGTCGATGGGCAAGGATGGCCGCTCCTACTGGCCCGTCAAGCGCCAGGCCGCCACGGCGGATCGCATCGCCAATCACAAGGGACGCAACCCGCAAGAACGCGCCTCCCTGAAAAAGCGCCTGCTGCGCAAGTGGATGAGCAAATGAAGCTCTCCTTCCATCAGCACATTGCGCTGTTCTGGATGATCGGTGCTCCGGGCGTCTTCGCGCCCGTGATCGAGAACGCCAAGCGGCCCGATGCCGGCGCCGTCATGGCGTGGGGTGTCGCGATCGTGGCGGTGATGATCCTCTTCACCCCTTTGCTGCTGCGCTGTCCACCATTCCGGCGCTGGTATGGCCGGACGGATGCGCTGTCGGAGCGGCAGCGCCAGGCGCTTGCCGAGCGCGGCCTGCGCCGCTACTACCAGACCGCTTTCGATGACGGCTACGTGCCCCGCGTGATGCCCTACGTGTGGCGCATCATCTGGACGGTCGGCGGGTTGATGGCTGTGACCGCCGTACTGCCTACCAACACCGGACGGCCAGCCTTCGATGCCTTGGTGGTCTTCTCGACCTGGTATCCGATAGGCGTGATGCTGCTGGTTTTCGCGTCGAGGCCCCTTGGCCGGTTGATTCGCCAAAGAGCACAGGAGCGGCGGAAATGAGCACGTCAACCATCGAGGCGCTGGCCAGCGCCTGGGCAAGGATTGCCGAGGAAGCGGAATTCCCCGCTGACTACGAGGGGACTGCCACACCACAAGCGCATCGGGCTAGCGAAGCTATTCAGGAGCAGATTCGGGAGCGCATCGTCGCCACCAACGACATGCGGCTGTTCAGCCTGCTGCACCTGCTGAGTCAGGCGTCGCTGCGCATGGAGCAAGCGCTGTGGCCGGAGGATTACGAGCGGATGACGCGCGAGGTTGAGGAAGCCCTGCGGCAAGCCACCGACGCCAACGCCAGATCGTACACCCACGAAGAAGTGATGCAGGCGATGCAGGAACGCATCGACCGGGCGCGAGACAAGCCATGTTGATTGGCTATGCGCGCGTCTCGACGCAGGATCAGAACCTGGAGCTGCAACGCGAAGCCTTGAGCAAGGCCGGATGTAAAAAGGTCTTCGAGGACAAGGTGAGTGGCACGCGGGCAGACCGGCCTGGCTTGGCCAAGACGCTCGAAATGCTGCGCGAAGGCGATACTTTGGTCGTCTGGAAGCTCGACCGGCTGGGCCGGTCGGTCAAGCAACTGGTCGATCTGGTCGGCGATCTGCACAAGCACGGTGTCCAGTTCAGGAGCCTCACCGACTCCATCGACACCGGCACACCATCCGGGCGGTTCTTCTTCCACGTCATGGCGAGCCTTGCCGAAATGGAGCGCGAGCTGACCGTCGAGCGCACCCGCGCCGGGCTGGAAGTCGCCAAGCAGCTCGGCCGCAAAGGCGGCCGCAAGCCGAAGATGACCGACAGCAAGATCGAGTCGGCCAAGAAGCTGCTGGCCAGCGGGGTGCCGCCCAAGGACGTGGCCAAGAACCTCGGCGTGTCCATTCCGACGCTGTACCGCTGGGTGCCAGCCTCCACGCACGCTTAGCGTGCTTTATTTAATGAGATGGTCACTCCCTCCTTCCCGGTACTATGCTGAGGACAGGCTTTCATTCGGAGAACTATCATGGAAAACATTGCGCTCATTGGTATCGATCTGGGTAAAAACTCTTTCCATATTCATTGCCAGGATCGTCGCGGGAAGGCTGTTTACCGTAAAAAATTTACCCGGCCAAAGTTGATCGAATTTTTGGCGACATGCCCCGCTACAACCATCGCAATGGAAGCCTGTGGCGGTTCTCACTTTATGGCACGCAAGTTGGAAGAGTTGGGGCATTCCCCAAAGCTGATATCACCACAATTTGTCCGCCCGTTCGTTAAAAGCAATAAAAACGACTTTGTCGACGCCGAAGCTATTTGTGAAGCTGCATCGCGTCCGTCTATGCGTTTTGTGCAGCCCAGAACGGAATCTCAGCAGGCAATGCGGGCTCTGCATCGTGTCCGTGAATCCCTGGTTCAGGATAAGGTAAAAACAACCAATCAAATGCATGCTTTTCTGCTGGAATTTGGCATTAGCGTTCCCCGAGGAGCTGCCGTTATTAGCCGACTGAGTACCATTCTTGAGGATAATAGTTTGCCTCTTTACCTCAGCCAGTTATTGCTGAAATTACAACAGCATTATCACTATCTTGTTGAGCAGATTAAAGATTTGGAATCCCAGTTGAAACGAAAGTTGGACGAAGATGAGGTTGGACAGCGCTTGCTGAGCATTCCCTGCGTCGGAACACTGACAGCGAGTACTATTTCAACTGAGATTGGCGACGGGAAGCAGTACGCCAGCAGCCGTGACTTTGCGGCGGCAACAGGGCTTGTACCTCGGCAGTACAGCACGGGAGGTAGGACGACATTGCTGGGAATTAGTAAGCGAGGTAATAAAAAGATCCGAACTTTGTTGGTTCAATGTGCCAGGGTATTCATACAAAAACTGGAACACCAGTCTGGCAAATTGGCCGATTGGGTCAGGGATTTACTGTGCCGGAAAAGCAACTTTGTCGTCACTTGTGCTCTGGCAAACAAGCTGGCCAGAATAGCCTGGGCCCTAACGGCACGACAGCAAACTTATGTAGCATAACGGCAGAAATACACCGGTTTAAAGAATTACTGATCTGGTTTTGCGAATACTGATATTGATGATACTAACGGCCCACCGGCCTGTTGAGGAACCTGTAAAACGGAAAGGCTCATTGAAGCCGTATATTTTCTGGAGGTTCATCAGGCGCGGAACTCATCAAGGCGCGGGAATAAAATCCCATTCAGACGCCGGATAGATTCAAGCAAGCCAACTTGTCGTCAAAATCGGTGTTGCAAAAACGGGAGTGACCATAGATTCCGTTTTCTGAGACGACCCCGATCAGTATTACGTTATCCCACTCCAGCCCCTTGGAACCATGCAGTGTGGAAAGGATGAAGGGATCGCAGTCAGTAGCAGCCTCGCCTGGATTCAAGATAAGGTTTAAAAACGTGCGGGAATCGATCTTACTGGAGTCAAGTAGCTCCCCGATCCTCACGACCCCTCGTTGCTGGTCGTTCGATCCAGTGCGAGTTACACCCTCAGAGCCAACACTATCAATGAAACCCTCCATACTCAGGCGTCGTAACACATCGATAGCAGGCGTTTCCTCTCCGTCTTTCTGGCAGATAGTGGCGAGCCTGCCCAGCCGATCTTTTTGGTATTGTGCGCCCTCGAATAACTGACCTAGAGCAGACCATAGGTCGGCGTGCGGAGCCATCAATCCACTGAGCGCCGCTTTGAATTGCCCTTTCTGCCATCTAAAACCAGCCTCCTTCAGAAAGCCGTAAACAATCGCTTGTTTGTTGGGATGGTTTTCCAGTAGCCGCAGATCGCCGTACACAGACAGCAAGACGCCAACTACCAGTATCCCGATTTCGGTGCGGGTGTGTAATGCGCTTGAACCATTGAGGTAGCGATAAGGTAGCCCACACAGGCGTAAAGCAATTTCCGCCTCAGCAAGGTTCGCCTTAGTGCGGGACAATATGGCTTGTGTTCCACTGCTCACCGAGAGGTTTGATAGCACCTTGGATAGGCAGTTATCAAAGTGCAATCTGACCTCTGTTTTGGGGGTGCTAGGATGACTGACACAAAGCTTGGTCAGCTTTGTAGAGTTGCGCCGAATTACCGAGTTAGCCATCAAGGAAAGCTCATGGCCAAATCTGAACGTGCATGACAGTTGAAACACCTTCGTATTCGGGTAGTGCCTTTCAAACAGTCCGCCGATAAAGTCTGGTCGAGCACCACGCCACTCATAAATACACTGGTTAACATCACCAACAGCCATAACCGACGTATCCGACTTAGATAGCAAGCGGGTCATGTCATGCTGTATCAGGTTAACGTCCTGATATTCATCAACAATGATGTGCTTGAAGTGGGCACCAAGGCTGCTGTCATTACGCAACAGTGCGACAGCCTCAATCAAACAGTCATCAAAGGTTCGCAGACTGTTTTCCTCCAGCAGCTCACAATAGCGGCCATAGGCGTGAATAAACTCCCGTTTGATGTTGCTGAACGTTGGATCATTGGCAGCATCAACAGGAGTTACGGCCGCCGCCCGGCAGCGAGCAATAAACAGCTCGAAGTTTTCAATTTCATTGGGGTCAATATAATTCGCCTCATGGTCAAAGCCATAGCGGTAGGCTTGCTTTACCAGTTGCTCATAGCGGTAGTCGCTTGGAGTAATGAGGTCTTTCTTCTTGATTATCTGTTGGCGTTCTCCGTAACCAACAATCTTTAAGGCCAAGCTGTGGAACGTGCGGATTTCTGGAATCACGCTCGACATCAGTGCCGTCTTCAAGTTCTCCGTGAAGCTCACCTGCGCCGACTTGTTGTACATCAGGATCAGAATGGAGCGAGGATCAGTTCCCGTCTTGACCAGCCGCTCAACGCGCTTTACAAGTGTGGTTGTTTTCCCGCTACCAGGTACGGCTTTTACCAACGCATGTCCGGTGTCATGGCTGACAATACTTTTCTGCTCCCAAGTCAGTCTTTTGGTCATGCCTTAACCTTGTAATTGGCGCACTGACGGGCCTCGGTGTAGGGAACGATCTTTGCCTTACTGTGACATTGCAGATAGCCATCCTCCCATCGGCCTGCTTGCTCGCACATAATGCAGTTGGGAAATAGTGAATGAGGATCGGCGTGACGGATAAAAGCTCGTAAGTTATCAGCCAGCTCAGCGGCCCCTAACGATCTAGGCCATGTGTTCACGTCAGAATTGATTGTTAAATCCACTTCAGCGAGCGGCATCGTTTGTTCGTTGAGTCGGCCGGAACCACTTAAACTCCAGACAGACATATCCACGTTACCTACTGAGCAGACGCCGCTACAGGTGTCCACAGATTGAAACGGGGGAAGCCAGTTGAATACTCTCAGGATCTTCTCCTTGATCGAGTAGGCCCCGGTAAGCAACATCTGAATATCAGAGGCAGATTGGACCTTAAACTCAAGAATCGGGATACCGGCTTCGATCTTGTCTTGAGAGCAGGGGTGTGTGACACAAATCTCTACGTAGCAACGCCTTTCGCCAGTCGTATCATACAACATCACGTCTGGTCGCAGCCCTGTGACCTTATCGTGTTTTTCCAGCTCTGCCTGATCGAAAAATTGAGTCAAGTTGTAGCGTGCAGGCACGGATTTTACGCACTGACGTGCTTCGTCTCTAACCAAGGCTAAACGAGAACCATTACAGGCAACCCGGCGCTCCAGCTCAAGGCTAATAGGCATTTCACGGCTGAGAGCTTGTTGGTAGCGATAGAAGAATGCTTCTTTGCCGCACTTGTGAAGATAGGTTTCAAGGGCACAGCATTCTTCCGAATGGCGAAAGTGCTTAGCGTTGAACTCGCCCATTACCGGGGTCAGGGGGCTCTTACAACCTGGGCAGGTGTAAGTATGTGAGCGCAGGGCAGCGCCAATGTGCGTGAGGGTGCCCTCGCCGTCTAGCGCGTAAGCGTATTGTATTGAGCTGGATTGAGTTGTCATGACTGCGTATCCTCCCAAAAAAATCCAGCTAAGAACAGACCTTACGGCAGGCAAATGGTAAGTAGTGCTTCTTGAAGCAGTCGAGTGTACAGCGGCTCAGTGAAAAAGCTAATCGCCCGCTCAACAACCTAGTGATACTGGTGCAGATTCGACAATGAGTTAATGCCCGGAGAGCATCTGCAAGACTTCTAGCTGGAAGGCATTCCAACCAGCCCTCGCTTCTGAAAAGCCGTCAGGAAACGGTAAAATCCAACCAAGTGAGCAACTTCACTTGATCAAAGATCTAAGGCTAGAATGATGGAATTCCAACCTTAGTTTGCAAATAGCCTAAACATATAACTTCCTCTGAGGATTTAAAAGAATTCTCAGATGTCTTGAAAGCTACTTTTTAAACTTTCTCATTCTGAGAAGCATATTTAATTTTGCTGCGTCTGCTCGTGCTGCTGCTACAGAAAGGGCTTTATGCAGTGAAACTACCACGACAAACAAACAGAACATCGACCAGAATCCATCCATTTCGTTTACCTAATCGTTGAGGTTTTTATTCGGGATATCTGGCTAAATAGGACTACACAGATACCCAGTTAAACCCCCCGCTTACATAACACTCCGGTTCCTCACCAGACGTTTTATTCTATCGCGGTCTGTGGTTATCAGAAGCTGCATAAACCGGTTATTTAGTCCGTTACGCGAAAATTATTGAGGATCCGGGCTGTTAAACTGTTCTTCCTCTTTCGCTTCCGGAGAAAAGGGGAGGTGTCACCCTGCGGCCGGGTAGTGAAAGGGATTTGACGTAATTCAGGCGAAGGGCGAACAAGACCGCAAAGGACGCCCGGGCGACCGGATACCTGCCGGGTTGTGCGAAGTAAAAACCGGAAGCAGTGATAACACAAACAGGCCCCTACAGCGTAAGGATTGTGATGGACGATAAAGAGCAATTTACGAATCTTGTGGCAAAGCATGCCTCCGGACTCACCGAAGAGCAGCTGGCCGGTTACGATGCCTGTTCCCTGGATGGTGAATGCGTCACGCCTTCATACGAGGTTTTCCGGGGGTATCGTACCCGCCATACCCTGGATGAATTTCTGGAGATGGCCATATCGCTGAATGCCATCCACCCGGATGAATATTTAACGGATATGCTGCTTAAGCCTCATGAGGTGATCGGCGCTCTGGCCGATGAAGGCGACCAGCTGAACAACGCCACCCCGGTTTATTTCTTCCCGGATACCGGCGTCTATGCAGCGGCCGTCAGTGAAACCCGGGTGCTCGATGCCTGGCTTTGCTGGCCATGCTACCCGGCGAACTGGTAACGCGGCCGTTGGAATTGCACCGGCAGGATACGAATTTAACCGACCCCGTGGCGGGAAGGTTATCACAATTGCATGTCCTCATCCCTCAAGCCCCCTGCCAGGCCCTAACGTGCTGTCAGGCTTCGCCTGATTCCCGATCTGCGCCGGTACTTCAGCCGATAACTTTTTGTTTTCTTTTTATTTTCTCCCCATTTCCTCAAAGTTCGCGGGCGGCGTGGACAGGGCACCATTGCCGCATGTGGGGTCTTAATAAGGGCAGGGTGGTCAGGTTTGCTCGATGCCGGGGGTAGGCCCTACCCTTTATGGGATGAGGACATGCAATTCACTAAATTAATCGACAGCACCGGTGGTGACTTATCTGTAACGGGTCAGTTTTGATACGGGGAATGTTTCAGGGTTAAGATCTGGAATCATAAAAATATACGCTCCCGTTCAGGACATACGACTTGAAATGGATAATGCCATTAAAGGAATTCCAGCCTTTCGTCGATAACAGTTTCTGACCATCGCCATAACCATGTCATGGAGGAGACTAACCGTGTTTCAGAGGTGAGCTGGTGCCTGGCAAAACATACAAACTCAAATATCAGGAAGCGAGTTTAGTTGTTTATAACATGCAGCCGTGTAACTGATTAGGTACCGGCAAAAGGAGGAAATAATGTTTGAAAACTACGTTTGTAAAATCTATGTAAGCAATGATCCTCATTTTAGTAGCCATCTCGAAGCAACTGCGTTTGGTTTCGATAATGGTCAGCAGCAAAAGATTCTCACCGCAGCCCATGTTGTTACCAATGCTCTTGGAAAAATTTATCCCGTCAGCAATACACTTAAACTTTATGTCAAATTTCTTAACCATCAAGGACTGGTGAACGAAGAGCCTGTTCTAGTCGATTTCATTCTCAATGAGGCTAATGACAGGGCAGACTTTAAAGACGGCATTCCGTTTGTTGACAGTGCAGAAATCGTATTACCAGCTGGAATACAACAGCCTGTAAGTAGTTACTTTAAGGTCCTGGCTCCCGCAGCTGGCATGGGTACATTGGGTGTCGGATATCCAATGAATGAGACAACAATTTCGACATTCCCTGGTGAAGTTTCAGGCATTTGGCCTTTAAATTGCTCAAATCATTCTCCCCAACATCTCACAACTCGCTTTGTAATAGCACATTTCAACACCGATGGTTGCTCTGGTGGACCCTATGTCGTCTCCGAGAATGACGAGCATTTTGTCATTGGAAGTCTGGTTGGAATAATGTCTGGAACCTGCCCAGATTCAAATCCACACATGTCTGTTCAGTCCGCTACTGATTTTTAGCAAAGTCAGTTCCAAAATGACGCTGGCACGATAGTTATTTTGGGTCTGCCCGATATGGCGTCTGCCCTTACTAACAGCAACAGCATTGAAACTGACAAACATGAACTCGAAAGTGCCACAATAGTAAGTCATGATTTCTTCATCACTTTTATGGTGCTCTTTTTCACCTATCACACAGCAAGTTATGAATACGAGGCCTGTAATGGACGCTACCGAAACTGAAGAGCTCGAAAAAATTCGCAAGAAGGCAATGGATGAAGTTACAAGTGCTCTTCAGGCGCTTGAAAATAAGTTCCCGGGTATTACTGAGGGCGCAGCAGCTTTGGCGGGGTCAGGCGTAGGCGCAGCGGCTTCCTTCGGTGCTCTCTATTCGCTTGGTACAACGGGAGTGTCAGCAGCAGGCATAACCTCCGGGCTCGCTACAGCAGGGTCTATCGTCGGTGGCGGTATGGTTGCAGGCATTGCGGTATTGGCCGCACCTGTAGCTGTGTTAGGGATTGGCGGGTACGCGATAGTGAAACACAAAAAAAATGCGAAACTGACAGCCGCCCTTAGTCAGGCCATCCAAAAGCTCTACGAAGTTCAGGAAAGGTTGATGTCGAATGCGGAATATTTTAAGGCAGAAATTGCTGGCATCAAGGCAACAATCGACATGCTTACTAAGAAAGCTCCAAAAGGTAGCCTGGTCGCGGTGAGGTAAACACATGAGTCAGTCTCCTTATGATGATGAGTTCAGGGCCATCCGTTATATTCAGCTCCGTGGTCAGGATATCGCGAACGCTCACGAGACAATTAACAGTGATATAGAGAGCCTTAAGGCACAGTTGACCGGGCTAATCAGCGGCACTGAACTTGATGAAGCGGAGCATCTGGCGCTTAAAGAACATCATCTGCGAGAAATGACCCCTTCAGATACTGCCATGCATTCTACTGGTCTCAAGACTATATATAGCGAGGCTAACCAGCGTGTATGCGGTGATATTGGACTGGCCACAATACTCTCCACGGATGACTTGGCTGTTGTAGATGCCCGGATCCAGAATCATATTAAAGAATTTAATGATCGCTACGCACTCGACGCCTGGGATTATGCTATTGCCTGCGGATGCGGGCTCATAGCATCCATGCTGGATTTACTTTGCGTCAGAGCCCCGCCAAAACCTACGGTGAGCTTTACGGCAGAAGTGGATGGTATTTTCAATAAACAGGTGCAGAAAGCCTTCAATGCCATTTTGCCGGAGGACCTGAGTACAAAACTCTCAGATTTGTTCCCTATAGGGGCACCAGACAGTTCGATCAGCAGCGATTTAGTGGGTGCGGCCGGTGGCGTTTTGTCTCCCACAAATCACCGCTTAAGAGCTTTGTCACACGATCCCGTACTGGGCATTATTTTCGGTATAAAGGATATGCTGAACGGGACCTGTACGGTGGTTCAGAATGGACAGATCGTGGTTTATCCTTCCAGTAAAGGCGTTACAGACGAAACCAATATTTTCAGGCTCATCGCCAGAATGTTTGGACACCTGGCATCGGATGTTAATGCCCCCTCAGCAAAAGGAAACCGTGGCATGGGGTTACCGGCTCCTTTTATGGGGCTACTTCGTATGCTTGAGGGGATCCCTGTGGGGAGTTCTAACTTCGGCAAACAAATAGAGTACATGTATGTCAACGGGTATGACTTTCGTCAGTTTATCGTGACAAGTATTCCGATGAGCATAATGGAAGTTTTGATGCGGGTTTTCTATGTGGCGAAACAGGTATCGCTGGGAAAAGGAGCTTTTGGGGAGACCTTACTGGATACCATGCCGTTGCGGCTAAATCCACGCTTCCGGATGATGCTTGCCCTGGGTTATGGAACTTCCAGTGCTGTTAACGCAGGTAAAATGTATATCACCGGCAATATTCTCAATGCGAATTACGCCTCCTGGATGGGGTTGGCCTGGAATGGTTTTCACTCACTCAAGTGGTCCCTTTATCAGCGACACTTAAAGCTTTGGGCCGGTATTGAAAAGGCAGAACTGGAACGGCTTCAGAACAATATAGACAGCATCGAGGCATTGACCATCAGAGCAGGAAACTTGCCAGTCAAGTAACATTCACCGGAGCACCTCCGGAACCCCATAGCCCACCAGCTGCTAAAAATGTCTGCCTTTGCTTTTAATACTCTCTCTGCCTCCTCCCCGAGGCAGAGAGTAGCTCGTAGTTATTTATACAGCTCACAACAGGGCCATAAGATACTCCGCTTCTCGTTTACCGATGATCCTGATCTGTCAGCTCTCTTACCGGATGCTGTACGAGCGTAACGGCTTATTATTGATAGTTCTCTCATATCAAACCTCATAAAGATTTATGCTGCCACTTAGTAACAGCCTAAAGGTTGTACTCTCTATTTAACAGCTTTTAGGCTGTTAATTTGATATTACAGCTTTTAGGGTGTATGTTTAGAAAACAGCGTACAAGGTGTATCAGAGGAACTACTGAGGCCAGCTTATGATCAATAATGATTACCCGTTAAACACGCTCAACCAGTTGCGTCCCTTGCTCATTGGTTTTCGCAAGGCGAATGGCCTGACGCAAAAAGACCTGTCCGAAAGGTTAGGGGTCACTCAACAGACATACTCACGTCTGGAAGCCAACCCTGCCAGTGCGAGCATTGAACGGCTATTCAAGGTGTTTTCTATCCTGGGCGTAAAAATCAGCTTCTCCTCGACAACCGCCTCTTCAGAGGGGAAGCAGACGGAAGAAATGCTTAAATCAAACTCACCTGCACGACAGGAGAAATGGTAACGATATGAGCCGGAAACAGCAGCGTCTGGCAATCTGGATGAACGGAATCAAAGTCGGATACTGGGAAAAAAGTAAAGGGGTAGACAGCTTACAATACCTTCCTGACTGGAGTGCAGACGAACAGGGAAGGCCGCTGTCATTGTCCCTTCCTTTTACTCCCGGGAACCAGGTCTGGCGTGGAAATGTGGTACGTGACTATTTTGATAATTTACTCCCGGACAGCGAAGGCATACGCAGACGTCTGGCAATGCGTTACAAGGCCGATAGCCTGGAGCCTTTTGATCTTCTGACGGAGCTGGGAAAAGACTGCGTGGGCGCGATACAGCTGCTTCATGACGGAGATGAACCCACAGATTTATATTCCGTGAAGTATCACCCGCTTACTGAATCAGAAATTGCGGCAACTTTGCGTAATACCACGGAGACATTGCTACCGGGCAGGCCAGAAGATAACGACGACTTACGTTTATCTATTGCCGGTGCTCAGGAGAAAACAGCCCTACTGTGGCATGAAGATCGGTGGTGTATGCCGGAGGGTAATACACCAACGACGCATATATTCAAGCTACCGCTCGGACTTGTGGGGAACATGAAAGCCGACATGCGCTCGTCGGTTGAAAATGAATGGCTCTGCTCGGTACTTCTCGAACAGTACGGGCTCCCCGTGGCAAGAACGCAGATTGCTCACTTTGAAGATCAGAAAGCGCTGGTGGTAGAACGTTTTGACCGAAAATGGTCAGGAAACGGACAATGGATCATTCGTTTACCCCAGGAGGATATGTGTCAGGCCCTGGGCATTTCGCCATTACGAAAATATCAGGCGGACGGCGGGCCAGGTATATCGGAAATTATGGAAGTTCTGAGTAATTCAGACCGTGCTGAGCGTGACAAAGCGCAGTTTTTTATGACGCAGATAGTTTTCTGGATGATGGCCGCAACAGATGGCCACGCTAAAAATTTCAGTATTTCTATTGGGCCACAGGGACGTTATCACCTTACACCACTCTATGATGTGTTGTCGGCATGGCCGGTGATCGGTCATGGGAACAATCAGATATCCTGGCAGAAGTGCAAACTGGCGATGGCCGTACGTGGCAGTAGCAACTATTACCAGATATATCGAATACAACGACGCCACTGGATCAGGCATGGTGAGATAACCGGCCTGAGTAAACAGCAGACAGAGGCGATGATAGAGGAAATCATCGCCAGAACCCCGGGTGTCATTGAACGTGTTAGCGGGCTTCTTCCGGACCAGTTCCCCCAGCAGCTTGCGGAAAGTATTTTTGATGGAATGAGGCAGCAATGCAGGCGCCTGGCTGAGAAATGACAGCCGCAATTTATAGTGTGCATGTTTTCAGAATAGCTGATGTAAGCGTGAGGATTCAGTATGACTGAAGAACAAAAAAGAATAGAGCGGGCTATTGAGTTGGCTTGTCGTTACGGCGGAACCGATGAAATGCATCATCTGCAATGGGTCGTGGATCAGATGGTAAGAGAACTTGCTGGAGAACGTTATGCACAGATTGTAGCAGATGCCACCAGCGGAGAAGATGGGCCTGATACTTACAAATGGAGTGTTGGGATCGCGCCTTAGCATCTGTCAGTCTGGGGATGAAAACGTACTTAACATCCAGCGAATTCCCAGACTTCACATTAAGACTAGAGTAACGGCCGCAATCACGTGAGAGAAAAAAATGGCAATTTTAGCAATCATTGCAGTTATCGCCCTGGGTGGGTACGCCTGCGGGTTTATTAAAGCCCGTGAGCTGAGCGCTTTGCGTAAAGAAATGAAACTATACGTGGATCGCATGGAAGCGGCGGAGCTGGACTTACACGCAATCAGAAGTGTAGCGGAGCACCGGTTGCACGGGGCAGGTAAACAGTTTGCCGACCTTTACAGCCGTATCGACGGTGCAACCGTGACGCTGACACCCGAAGATCAGCTGTTACTGGCAACGATGCCATTTAATATTCAGGATGTAGAAGACATCGTAAACGAGCGCGGTCCAAAGACAATTAGCGGCCGTCCATTCTGGGAAGTTGAGCCAGGCCCGCATGACTATGAATATGGCCCGCAATATCCGTATTTCCCAGACCAGCGCTAGGAAGAGATCAAGATGAGAGAGCCAAGACCCCGCCATACCTTGCAGGTCATTCGAGTGCCTTCTCTGGAGGTTCAGGATCTGGGGCTGACCAGCTTTGATAGCTGGCTTGACGAGAACGGTTATGACAAAACGAATGCCAGAAATAACCGTACCATCTGGGCGAGAGAAGGCGGATGGCATCTGAAACGTTGCAGAAATCTGGAAACTGGCACGGACGATTTCTGGTTTATCGCTTTCGATGGTAAAGGCGGAAAGATATACCCGCTGAAAACCCAAAGAGACTACCGGGCTGCATATCGTAAGCTGGAAGCAGAAGGTTATGCACCTGCGGTCATCGAGCAAATGACCACAGGCGCAGCATATAACCTGGCCTATCCACGTTCCACCCTAAAACAAGCTGAGACGGCCACCAGCGAACCAAAGCGGAAACCTGACGTAGATATCCAGGGTGAGCACTGCGAGCGCGTAGTGACGCAACGTAGTGGCGTGGCACAGGGTAAATTTAAAGCTCTGCTCATCGAGAATTTCGCGGGCCGTTGTGCGGTAACCGGTTGGGTTAATGGCGGTGTCCTGGATGCGGCACACATTGAACATGGAACCCGGTACAATCCGTCTAATGGCATCCTGATGACTCCAACAATGCATGCTCTGTTTGATGCCGATCTTATGGGCATAGATCCGGCCACCCTGACCGTTCATTTTAAGCCAGGCATTGAGCTGGGCGAGCTGTTTGAAGGCCGTAAAATCACACCGCTGGTGTACGATCTGGACTTAGAGCGGCTGGCCGTACGCTGGGCAGGATACCAGGGCCTGGCTCATGAACAATGATGGGTTACAGCCGGGATGTGTGAAAACCCGTCAGTGAAACCTGCATGCGCCATACCTTTAAATTTAAACTCAAGAGCCAGGCTCAAGATAAAACCGAAATGAAAAGGTAAAATCCGGTGCACCAGATCTCTTAGGTTTAATACCTGAGCCGGTATACTGGCAGGCGCAGGCATGTGGGTATTATCCAGTCCATACATCTCCACACAGTGTTAACCGCAACATTTAAAGTTCAATAAGGACGGTTTCAATTTTATGTATAAAACAGCATTAGTGATGATTATCGGGATCCTCGGATGCAGTAAAGCATTTGCAGCCACTGAATTACAGCTCCAGCAAAAACGCGTTATGCAGTTCTGTGCCAACGCCAGTCTTCCATTGTTAGTTGCGGGTACAACGTACGCGAATACGTCTGACAACGGGCGACCAGAAAAAGAAAGATTGGCAATCCTGAAAAATTCAGTTGCAAGCTCGACAGCTTATAAAATGGCATCTCCCGGAGTTCAGATTGCCATGATGAGCGTGGTGGAAGATATTGCCGATCCGAAAGAATTAGCTCTACATCAAAAAGAAGTTAGACGTCTTGGGGCTAGTTATCTTTCCGACAGCGGTGTTTCATGGGCTTCAAAAACTGTTTCACCATTTACAGCCTGGTGTAACTTTAACCGTTTAGAAAGTTAAGGCTGGCAAGGCGGTTCCTGTTCAGGAAAGTTACTTTCCGTGCGGGGACCGTAAGATACAGATAAAGCTTAAGGCCTTTGAATTTCTGGAAAGCATTTGAAAATTTCATTGCGCTTGTCTGATATGAAACAGCCCCTGCATTTCTGCAAAGGCTGAAAGAGTGTGTACGGACTTTGGAAGGAGTGATGATATACGCCTGAGCCATCCCATCACCGCAGACAGGGTAATTAACCCTGACTAAAGCTTTCACCTATTCCGTCGCTCGCAAGCGGCTTTCGCACACTAACGAAGGTATGGCCTTTCGTCGGTGTTAAATTTTTCAAACTTTGCTTACTTTGTCAAGGAAGGTGACCGCAGTAGTAGGCACAACTACTTTAATCTGTATGAATAATAAGGTAGAACCGGCCAGTGAATGAATGCTTTCCCTGAAATCAGGCGGACAACCTTCAGGAATATTGATAGCAAGACTGAATCTCTCGCTGCGGCGATAAACATTTCGCCATAACCCTGAACGAGAGTGGTTCATCCATCATATACAGGAGCGTTACATGCGCAAATTTAAGTACATAATCTGTCACCAGTGCGAAGGCCACGGGACCATGGAAAACCCGGCCTTTGAAAATGGATTCACCCAATCAGAAATGGCTGAGTGGGAGCCAGAAATGCGTGAAAAGTATTTTGCCGGAGCATTTGATGTTCGCTGTGACGTTTGTGCCGGTGACGGTAAGCTCAGCGTACCAAACGTAGCGGCTATGTCTTTTTCAGAACGACGGGTTCTGGCAGCACGGCGGCGTGATGAGCGTCTTCAGGCTGCTGATGAACGGCTGTCCCGCCAGGAACGAGCAATGGGGTACTGAGGTGTTACAGCAAAGATGAAAATGACGAAGCCAAAACCGGTAAGCCGGATGAAAAGACCGTTTATTAGTGAGCTTGCAGAGCTGGGTTTATCGGGTGAAATTCTTTCAATTCGAACTGACGGCATGCAGGGGACGCTCATACCCGATCTTACCGCAGGGGTGAGTGAAGCAGGCCGTGTGAAAACCGGCAACTGGGTAATCTCTGACAAGAGAACCTTCGACCATGTCGTTCTGTGTGTTGAAAGACAAGATGAGAACCATGATGTGTACGTAGGTAAATTCATCCAGTTACATGTAGCCGCTAATAAGAGCCTTAAGATCGTCGAAATGGGCGATGTGAAACTGGTGGCCATAACCAGCTCGATTCCTACCACTTTTAATGGTGGGATAAAGAGATACAAAGGGGTTACGTATGTGTCACTTTCCCAAACAGCTCAAACCACTATCGACTTCCCGAAGCGTATCTACAAAGAGGGCCAGGAATGTACTTCTGTCACCAGTCCTGACCAAGGTCCTTTCGCCCGGGATGTTAGGTTGAATTGCTACGGGCGATGTGTTGTCACCGGCGTAAGGTCCCCCTGGCGTACTGAGGCCGCGCACTTAACGCCACGTCATGAAGAAGGCATTCCCGACGTAACGAACGGAATTTTACTTCGCCGTGATATCCATACACTGTTCGACAATGACCATTGCGCCATAAACCCTGACACTATGAAAATTTACTTCAGCCGGGAGGCCCGGGAGTTGGATGATGATCTCCTGAAATGGCATGGGAATGAGATAGAGACGACACGCATGCAGGTTCCGGTTAACATCGAAAACCTTCGGATACGATGGCAAAAATTTAAGGCTAAGGATCGTCAGCGTAAATAAAGCCATAAGCTGAACCACGGCGAGGATTAGTCTTGTTCACTAAATGACAGCGAGAGATTAAATGCAAACCCAAAAAGATATTACAGTTGGCCAGATCTGGGAAGAAGTGGATCCAAGACTGATCCGGAAAGTGCGAGTTGTTGAGGTGGCCTCGTTAGAAGGGCCCAAAGGCATCCTAATCGAAAACGTGGAGTCTGGTCGTAAGAACTGGGCGTCGTCATCCCGCTTTAATGGAAAGCGTGGAGGGTATCGTCTTATTTCCTGAAGGTTTTGCCAATATGGGAAACTGAAGAGGTTGAAACCATCCCGGTGAGGGAGCATATCTGGTAAAGAAGAGTCTTTAAAAAGGTTTTACGCGACCTGGGATAATAAACGGGAAAACGATACCCAAAAAAAGAATACAGCGATGATAACGATAAGGAATGGTAAGGGCTTCAATATTTTGAGAAATGACCTGGCTTCCTTTGCATCTGCATTTCTAATCAAACTGTCCACATAGGGATCACAGCTCTTAGGTTCTGAATTTTTCATATGTTCTGTACCTGAAATTGATTCCGTATGAGAAAAGGCCACCGAAGTGGCCTCTATCAAAACTGGTGGCAAAAGTTAGATCAGGAAATCATCAAGACTTTTACCGGCTGCAATTTGTTCTGCCAGAGCTTTGGGGGTACGGCCCTGTCCAGTCCACGTTTTTGTTTCGCCATTTTCATCAGTAAATGAGTATTTGGCCGGGCGTGGTTCACGGCTTTTCTTGGTAGCCGTAGATTTGGCCTGGAATGAGCCAAGCAGCTCTTCCGGGTTGATACCATCTTCTTCCATTAACTTACGCAGGGCGTCAAGTTTCTCCTGACGAGCTTGCAGTTCGGCAGCTTTGGATGATTCTTCCTGACGACGCTCATCAACAATGACATTAAGCTTTTCGAGGATTTCCTCAAGTACTTCTAAAGGCAGCTCGCGGCCCTGGGCGCGAAGAGTACGAATATTGTTTAACGATTTGAGTGCTTCAGACATACGACCTCACTTTCTAATTCTTTGATAAGGATTTACTTAATCATAATACACTCTATAAGGAAAAAGATGCCAGCTTTATGTCTTCAGGTACAAAGATATCTTGCTAAGAATACTCCTTATCTTCCTTGTGCAGACTGTTTCGTGCTTTCGATGTTGTTCATGAGTCTTAAAATCTGCTCACTGTTTAGGGTACTCATGCTGTAAATCATCAAGAAGGAAGCGCAGAACAACATAAGCAATCGGAAAAGGAAACCATGCCAGTGACAGGCCATATATGGCGGAGATAAACATAGGGTAATTTAACTCACTTACAAAATTCGCTTCATTGTATTGTTGAATCGAAATGGCAGAAGCAAAAATTATAATTAAAGTAAGAAAAATCCACTCTAGCCATCTCTTTTTATAACAAGCATAAGCGAAAGCTGTAGGGTAAAAAATAAAGCAAAAAATTCCAGCTGCAATTACGTTCATAAAAGTAACTTTCCTGATAGCGCAGTTATTTTTCGAATGCAGCATCATGAACAACTGCCATAACATTGATGATTGGCTTTCTTTTTCTGAAGAACCTTCCGCGCGGCAAAGTTTCTCCCGCTTTGAGACGATAAAGCCAGAAAACATAAGCCGGAGGAACATTGCTGTCAAAAATATCTGAACAAGTTTGAACTGTGATGCCTACTGTATTGTCTTTCCTCATCTCTTTAAAAGTGCCTTGCAATGCAGCGGATAACGTCATTTTTAAGAAACCTTTTTCTGTTTGAACGGATAGACTTGACTTAGCTGGCTTGACTGTAATGTTTGCCACTAAAGATCCCTCGTTCTGAGGATGCAGGCACTACAAAGTTACCGTCAGGTCTAATCATACGAGTTTGGATGAAATTTTTGCCGGATTTGGTTTTTTCAACCTGGTGCTCGATCTTCCATTCTTCTTTGACGGGACCGGATGACAAATGAACTAGAACCGGTACTTTTTTACGTGTTCTATCCAGAACAATACAATTTGATTTATCCGTATCAACGCTTCCCTGAAGAGTATTCAAAGAGCAATTATCATATCCCTCAACCGGAACTGCATTACCTTGGATATCAATTTTGAATCCTCCAGCTATTACAATTTCGGGTGCATTATCATTTAAAGTCTCGTCATAGGCAGCATCAACTACATCGCAAGCAGTAAGAGTAAGTGACGATGCCACAGCAAGACACAATAAAGAAAATCTGTTTTTGAGCATATTTGAGACCTTTTATAAAAATAAAATAACAGGAGAATTGTATCATTAACAGTCTAGTTCTAACGACTACCACTTTTAAGTATGTATTGAGCCAGTTTTATATTCAGGCACACCATATTGCACTCTAGGGAAGGTGCGAATAAGCAGGTCATTTCTTCCCAAGCTGACTCGCTGATTAAAATTTCGCGGATCTGGGCCGATTTTTTTCCCGCAAACACATCGAATCAGCCTATTTAGGCTATTTTTTCCACCATTTCTGGCGTTATTTCCGGTTTTTACTGAGATCTCTCCCACTGACGTATCATTTGGTCCACCCGAAACAGGTTGGCCAGGGTGAATAACATCGCCAGTTGGTTATCGTTTTTCAGCAGCCCCTTGTATCTGGCTTTCACGAAGCCGAACTGCCGCTTGATGATGCGAAACGGGTGCTCCACCCTGGCACGGATGCTGGCTTTCATGTATTCGATGTTGATGGCCGTTTTGTTCTTGCGCGGATGCTGCTTCAAGGTTTTTACCCTGCCGGGACGCTCGGCGATCAGCCAGTCCACATCCACCTCGGCCAGCTCCTCGCGCTGTGGCGCTCCTTGGTAGCCGGCATCGGCTGAGACAAATTGCTCCTCTCCATGAAGCAGATTACCCAGCTGATTGAGGTCATGCTCGTTGGCCGCGGTGGTGACCAGGCTGTGGGTCAGGCCACTCTTGGCATCGACACCAATGTGGGCCTTCATGCCAAAGTGCCACTGATTGCCTTTCTTGGTCTGATGCATCTCCGGATCGCGTTGCTGCTCTTTGTTCTTGGTAGAGCTGGGTGCCTCAATGATGGTGGCATCCACCAAAGTGCCTTGGGTCATCATGACGCCTGCTTCGGCCAGCCAGCGATTGATGGTCTTGAACAATTGACGGGCCAGTTGATGCTGCTCGAGCAGGTGGCGGAAATTCATGATGGTGGTGCGATCCGGCAGGGCGCTATCCAGGGATAATCGGGCAAACAGGCGCATGGAGGCGATTTCGTACAGGGCATCTTCCATGGCACCGTCGCTCAGGTTGTACCAATGCTGCATGCAGTGAATACGCAGCATGGTCTCCAGCGGATAGGGCCGTCGGCCATTGCCCGCCTTGGGATAAAACGGCTCGATGACAGCGGTCATATTCTGCCATGGCAGAATCTGCTCCATGCGGGAGAGGAAAATCTCTTTTCGGGTCTGACGGCGCTTAGTGCTGAATTCACTATCGGCGAAGGTGAGTTGATGGCTCATGATGTCCCTCTGGGATGCGCTCCGGATGAATATGATGATCTCATATCAGGAACTTGTTCGCACCTTCCCTAGCTCTTTCATCATCCTAGAAGAACTCTTAATTAAGTATTCTTCAAGTGGGCCAGCATATGCCCCTGATGTCACGATCGTTAGTTGCGTAAGAGGATGAGTCAAACTCTCAATGCCCTTCAGGATGTCATTCTGGACAGCAGCAATATAAACAGGCGAAGCCGCAATCAAATATTCATCATTCGGACTGGACTGCATTAACTGGCTTATAGTTGCGCAACGGTTATGCTTTCCTAGTGATTTTGTGATGGCTTTCCACCAGAGATCATGCCTGAATGGTACTTGATGAAATGTCGCCTCGTAAGAGGGCACCCGATCTCGACTATTTAAAAACCCCATCCCGGCAGAGATTATCCACAACTCCAGATTTCTGGTTGAGTTTAAAATTTCCTTTGCCGTAGACCAGTGATTACCTGAATACAAGGACAATGCCGGTACCGCCTGATTACTTCTGGCGTCGTCTACAATGTTACTCCAGGCATATGCTGCGTCGTCCGGGGTTTGTTTTGGATCTATGTCCAATGTCGGCCAGACGTGGCCCTGATGATTCTTGCCCTTTGTACAGGAAGTGATTAAGTGTACTGAGCGTTCAGAGAACATTATCTTCCTTACATACCCATAGAACAGCTTTCTAAGAACGGTGGGCTCGCCTGAAAATTACAAATCAGCCCCTTTCACGGCATCATTTTGATTCTTCGCGTCTGCCCCCAGTAAGATGACCGGTTTTCTGCATGACAGTGTTATTCCTAACAAACGCAACACAAAACCACGCCAGCCAGAGCAAATTTTTTCATTTGCTGCGTAAAGCCTATTGTTTTCTCTTTTAAGCTTCGCCCACTCGTTACAGAGGGTAACATCATCAAGCGCTGTTATATGCTTCGCCTCACCTTCGACGATAACGGTATGGATACCGTATGCTGTAAATCTCATACTATTTTCCAGAACCCAGTTGCGGTATTCGTTGAGTCCACCTTCGGAACCGGTAGCTCTGCGCCACATTTCAATTTGCTTGTGTGATGGGTCAAGTGTACTTGTCATTGAAGCCTCGTCTCAGCGATAACGCTTGAAATAGCCCGCTTTGGTCAAAATGAAATTAGCCATCTGACTGGCGATTTGATTGTATCTTACTCATAGTGCCCAACCTATAGGTTAAAAAGGGGCATTTTCGCTTTATAGCGTGTTCAACATCATCAATCATCCCAAGAAAGGCTGGCTTATTAAGCCGGTCCATCATTTTCTGTATATCTCTCATCAATTTTTATATCCGGCCTGAAGTGCACCGTTCAAGCACACCGATCAGGCAGTTAGTCACTAGTTAACTCTTTACTAGAGACTAAATTCCATTGATTTACGTGACAACGTCACGTCATTAAGGTTTGCAAATGCCTAATTTTCATACTATGGGATTTAATTAGGAGTAAATCCCACAGGTTTACATAAAGCTGACATTTAAAAGTGTTAAAAATCAATCAGATAGAAAGAAAAGGCTCTCCGGAAGAACTCTTCTCATTATTTCGCCGCCCGGGGTTATTGCTGACAGATCTGAAAGTGCTAATATGTTAGTAATTAGTAATTAGTAAAGCCTTTACTAAACGCGTTTCTACGTAAATTCTATTGGTTTTAGAGGGTCCTACTGTCCGAAGACAATAAAGTTGTACACAAAGCACTAAAGTTGTAACCATTCTCAAAAAACGACGCTAATGTTGTATGCTTACTGAATGTGTGGTTATAGGGTTGGAGACTATAAAATGCACATATAGGTACGTATCAATGTCGTTTTTTGGGTACGATCATGGGTAGGGGTAGGCGTCTCAAATCCTATTTGGATTATGAAAATGCGCTAGGTGACGGCATAGGAGTGGGCTATGGCCAAAGTTATCAGCCCTGGCTTAGAGCTCAGGACGTTAAATCCCGTGGAAACCGTTCGATAGTCTTTGGCCTTAAGACGTTTCGAAACC
The DNA here is from genome assembly GCF_038739915.1 of Enterobacter sp. FUJ80071. Classification (NCBI taxonomy): domain Bacteria; kingdom Pseudomonadati; phylum Pseudomonadota; class Gammaproteobacteria; order Enterobacterales; family Enterobacteriaceae; genus Enterobacter; species Enterobacter sp. FUJ80071. Next base: position 176,700 of record NZ_JBBXKH010000002.1, on the reverse strand, counting down.
ATCATCATGGGGTTTGAGGGCCAATGATGTAAAAAACCACGCTAAGGAGATAATTCATTGTTTAAATTGAGATTTAACGGCCTCAATTCCCCCTTCATAATATCCTCCGGTAGTGTGAACGTATAATGTCCCAGCATGTTGATATGACCGTGCATCAGAGGCGAAAGCCGCGCGATATGTTCATCCTCTGGCCCTTCCCCGATGCTGCGCAGGTGCGACAAGGCTTCCTGCATATAAAGCGTATTCCACAGCACCACTGCGTTTGTCACCAGACCCAGCGCACCCAACTGATCTTCCTGCCCCTCGCGGTAACGTTTTCTGATCTCGCCACGCTGACCGTAGCAGATGGCTCTTGCAACGGCATGGCGGCCTTCACCCCGGTTCAACGGCACTGTTGCAAAGTTAGCGATGAGGCAGCCTTTTGTCTTATTCAAAGGCCTTACATTTCAAAAACTCTGCTTACCAGGCGCATTTCGCCCAGGGGATCACCATAATAAAATGCTGAGGCCTGGCCTTTGCGTAGTGCACGCATCACCTCAATACCTTTGATGGTGGCGTAAGCCGTCTTCATGGATTTAAATCCCAGCGTGGCGCCGATTATCCGTTTCAGTTTGCCATGATCGCATTCAATCACGTTGTTCCGGTACTTAATCTGTCGGTGTTCAACGTCAGACGGGCACCGGCCTTCGCGTTTGAGCAGAGCAAGCGCGCGACCATAGGCGGGCGCTTTATCCGTGTTGATGAATCGCGGGATCTGCCACTTCTTCACGTTGTTGAGGATTTTACCCAGAAACCGGTATGCAGCTTTGCTGTTACGACGGGAGGAGAGATAAAAATCGACAGTGCGGCCCCGGCTGTCGACGGCCCGGTACAGATACGCCCAGCGGCCATTGACCTTCACGTAGGTTTCATCCATGTGCCACGGGCAAAGATCGGAAGGGTTACGCCAGTACCAGCGCAGCCGTTTTTCCATTTCAGGCGCATAACGCTGAACCCAGCGGTAAATCGTGGAGTGATCGACATTCACTCCGCGTTCAGCCAGCATCTCCTGCAGCTCACGGTAACTGATGCCGTATTTGCAGTACCAGCGTACGGCCCACAGAATGATGTCACGCTGAAAATGCCGGCCTTTGAATGGGTTCATGTGCAGCTCCATCAGCAAAAGGGGATGATAAGTTTATCACCACCGACTATTTGCAACAGTGCCGATCGACACCCCGACCATCAAGGCCAGACCGACATAGAGGAGGTTCGCCGTCCACCAATTGCCAAAAAACAAGAGCATGGCCGCCAGCACGATGGCTGGGCCGACCATCCCGAGCAGGCTGCGGTGCCATTGCCGATGACTCAGCCAGCCCAGTGCATTCGCCAGCAAAGCCACGACTGCGAACAGCGGCAGCAGCTTGGAGATAAACAACCCTTCGTATTCCTGTAGAAAGCCTAGGCCGATGGCCGCGCCCAGGCTGGCGGTAGCCGGGAAACAGGCAGCGCATCCCATCGCGGAAACAACGCTGCCAAGCGCGCCCGCCTTGTCGGCAATGCGTGTCATCAGTCCCATGATCGCCCTAGGTTCGGGTTCAGTGGTTCACTGCTTGACGCTGGACGGATAGCCCGCGTCTCCGGTTGCCTTGGTTAGCTTCTGCACGCTGGTCTTGGCATCATCGAACGTGACAACCGCTTCGCGTGTCTCGAAGGTCACGTCAATTTTGCTGACGCCTTCGACCTTGGAAATCGCCTTCTTGACGGTGATCGGGCAGGCGGAGCAGGTCATGCCCGGTACGGACAGCGTGACGGTCTGGGTGGCGGCCCACACGGGGGCAACAACGGCAGCGAGGGCGAGGGCGAGGGCGGCAAACAGTTTTTTCATGATGAACTCCTGTGATTAATAGAAAAATAGCATGACGTAGGGAAATCCGAGCGCGACCAGGACCAGCGCGGCCACGATCCAGAAAATGAGCTTGTAAGTAGCCCGCACTTGGGGAATCGCGCACACGTCCCCCGGTTTGCAGGCTTGCGCCGGGCGATAGATGCGCCGCCAGGCAAAGAACAACGCGACCAGCGCTGCGCCGATGAAGATCGGGCGATAGGGTTCCAGAACCGTCAGGTTGCCGATCCATGCCCCGCTGAATCCCAAGGCGACCAAGACCAGCGGCCCGAGGCAGCAGGCCGATGCAAGAATGGCGGCTAGCGCGCCGGTGAAGAGCGCGCCGCGCCCGTTTTGTGGTTCAGACATACGCTTGTCCTTTCAAATTTGTATTGGATAGCTTAAGCTTACTTCCGTAGTTATGTACGGAGTCAAGCGATATGGAAAACAATTTTGAGAATCTGACCATTGGCGTTTTCGCCAAGGCGGCCGGGGTCAATGTGGAGACCATACGGTTCTACCAGCGCAAGGGCCTGCTGCCGGAGCCAGACAAGCCCTACGGCAGCATTCGCCGCTATGGCGAGGCGGATGTAACACGGGTGCGCTTCGTGAAATCGGCCCAGCGGCTGGGCTTTAGCCTGGACGAAATCGCCGAGCTACTGCGGCTGGAGGATGGCACCCATTGCGAGGAAGCCAGCGGCCTGGCCGAGCACAAGCTCAAGGATGTGCGCGAGAAGATGGCCGACTTGGCGCGCATGGAGGCCGTGCTGTCTGAACTGGTGTGCGCCTGCCATACGCGGAAAGGGAACGTTTCCTGCCCGCTGATTGCGTCACTACAAGACGGAACGAAGCTCGCTGCATCGGCGCGGGGGAGTCACGGGGTGACTACGCCTTAGCGTGCTTTATTTTCCGAATTCTGAGACGACCCCTAAAAGACAAAGAGAACCGGTAATGACTCCAACTTACTGATAGTGTTTTATGTTCAGATAATGCCCGATGACCTTGTCATGCAGCTCCACCGATTTTGAGAACGACAGTGACTTCCGTCCCAGCCTTGCCAGATGTTGTCTCAGATTCAGGTTATGTCGCTCAATGCGCTGAGTGTAACGCTTGCTGATAACGTGCAGCTTTCCCTTCAGGCGGGATTCATACAGCGGCCAGCCATCCGTCATCCATACCACGACCTCAAAGGCCGACAGCAGGCCCAGAAGACGCTCCAGCGTGGCCAACGTGCGTTACCTAACAATAAACCTGTTTAAATATCCAGATAAAAACATTCAATCTGGGTCAAATGAGTGATACAGTTTCACCCATAAGACCCAATGGAGGCAATATGTCTGAATTTGAATTACTGGCGCAGGATCTGCTTGAGAAAGCAGAAGCGGAAGAACAACTGCGACAGGAAAATGATAAAAAGCTGCTCGGGCAGGTGCTGGAAATCTATGACCAGAAGTACGTGGCTGAACTGCTTAGAAAAGTTGGTAAAAATGAGTGGAGTCGCGAGACTCTTAATCGCTGGATTAATGGTAAGTGCTCACCTAAGACGCTGACGTTAGCCGAAGAGGAACTTCTACGAAAAATGCTTCCGGAAGCGCCTGCACATCACCCTGACTATGCCTTCCGGTTTATTGACCTGTTTGCTGGGATTGGAGGTATACGGAAGGGCTTCGAAACCATCGGTGGCCAGTGCGTTTTTACCAGTGAATGGAATAAAGAGGCTGTGCGCACATATAAAGCTAACTGGTTTAACGATGCTCAGGAACACACTTTCAATCTCGATATTCGGGAAGTCACGCTCAGTGATAAACCTGAAGTACCTGAAAACGATGCCTATGCTTACATTAATGAGCATGTGCCGGATCATGATGTACTTCTAGCAGGTTTCCCCTGTCAACCGTTCAGCCTTGCGGGCGTAAGCAAGAAAAACTCGCTCGGGCGCGCGCATGGTTTCGAATGTGAGGCTCAGGGAACGCTTTTCTTCGATGTGGCGCGTATTATACGCGCAAAAAAACCTGCCATCTTTGTTCTTGAAAACGTTAAAAACCTGAAGAGCCATGACAAGGGTAAAACCTTTAAAGTCATCATGGATACCCTCGACGAACTGGGCTATGAAGTTGCGGATGCAGCTGAGATGGGCAAAAACGATCCTAAAGTTATCGACGGAAAGCACTTTTTACCTCAGCACCGAGAACGTATCGTTTTGGTCGGTTTCCGTCGTGATCTGAACATTCACCAGGGCTTTACCCTGCGCGATATTAGTCGTTTTTATCCGGAACAGCGTCCGTCATTTGGCGAACTGCTGGAACCCGTGGTTGACAGCAAATATATACTGACGCCGAAACTCTGGGAGTATCTCTATAACTACGCCAAAAAGCACGCAGCTAAGGGTAACGGATTCGGTTTTGGCCTCGTTAATCCTGAAAATAAAGAAAGCATTGCCCGTACGCTTTCTGCTCGCTATCACAAAGACGGGTCTGAAATTCTGATAGACCGTGGCTGGGATATGGCCACAGGTGAAACAGACTTCGCGAACGAAGAAAATCAGGCGCATCGGCCCCGCAGGCTGACTCCACGAGAGTGCGCGCGCCTTATGGGTTTTGAAAAAGTAGATGGCAGGCCTTTTCGCATTCCTGTGTCAGACACTCAGTCGTACAGGCAGTTCGGTAACTCCGTAGTGGTGCCCGTGTTTGAAGCCGTAGCCAAACTGCTTGAACCTTATATCCTGAAAGCGGTTAATGCCGATTCGTGCAAGGTTGAACGAATCTGATCGCTCCTCCCGGTATTTATGCCGGGAGATAATCTATGGAATATCTGCGTAAAGCCCTGTCAGCTCAGCAATAAACGCACCTAGCGTCATTAGCTCAGCTCTCACCGCCTCCGGGTATTTTTTGTGCAGCGATGATGGCACGACCAATCTGACACCCGACTCCCGCATCTCCCGATATTGAGCCAGAGAAACTCCCTCTTGGAGTGTAAACAGATGCACCTGATGAATTTTATCGGCCTCATTCAGTATCTGACGCCAGCGATCCTTACAGGTAGTCTTGACTGCCAGCATGCGCAGATTTTCTACGGGAAACTCAGTATCGTGGTAAGCCCCTGCGGAAGGGAAAAGGAAATCGGGTTTTTTATTACCTTCTGTGATGGCCTGCGTCGCAAAGTGTCGCAGGCCGTGCTCAATGAATAGATGCTCCAGGTGCAGTTCCAGAGACTTCCCGGCTCTGGATTTACGGCGATTGCTGACAGAATTGGCCAGCGCAATAAATTCATCCACAGAGCCAAATCCTTTCCGGATGATATCCAGAACATGCAGTTCCTCAACCAATAGAAATATGTCGTACTCCACGCGCCGGCGGTCAAGAAGTTGCTCATCCGGATCAAGGGAATTTTTCACATAATGGCTGGCTGCATACTGAATAATTTCACTTCCCGACGGAAAGCGCAGGTGCCAGTCTTCAGGTAGAATATATTTATGATTTACTGGCGCTTGCTGTAGAGATAGTCCGCCTAGAATCTGTCCTGCGGGGCCGGATATAAGCGCTCCGGGTATAACTTCACCAATAGCGGTCTCAATGACGTCCTCTTCATCAGTGCTGGCGCATACCCAAATATTTACTTCCTTACAGTCCCCCCCTTGCTCATCAAGCTTGAAAGCCAGGAGCGTCAGAGCCCCTGTATTTTCAGGATTCTGAAGTGGGCTGCCTCTACCCCAGCGGGTAATCCTTTTTTCATTCCGGGTTTTACCAAAATGACGGCTGTTATAATAAATTGCCCGGGCTTCGCTGTCAGGGCAATCATGCGATGACACATGTGCGGTGAGAAAAACCGAAGGGTTCAGTTCACGGGTATGGTTGATAGACGGAAAGAGTTTTTCAACGATACCTGAAGGGATATAAAGCCCTACCTGGTGACCACCTGTTGCGCCGGTATCGTTGGCGGAAAGGCGTTTGATGTAGACGAAGTAATTCTCACATGCGATCTCAAGTAGCCAGTTGTGGAAAACCGACATAAGCATCCCCTGTTACCCTGAAACTCTACTCACCATTTTTTCATGATTATATACAAACAGCCAGAAAGGCTGTTACAGACGATTTGATCTGCAACCTATTTGTCATTTTCAGAAGACGACTGCACCAGTTGATTGGGCGTAATGGCTGTTGTGCAGCCAGCTCCTGACAGTTCAATATCAGAAGTGATCTGCACCAATCTCGACTATGCTCAATACTCGTGTGCACCAAAGCGAGGTGAGCATGGCGACGGAGGCTCTGTTGCAAAGATTGGCGGCAGTCAGAGGTAGGCTGTCGCTCTGCGCCGATCAGGCGGCTGCTGCGAAATGGTGGTTGAGCATGCCCATGGCCTCCGTCAGCGCCGAGGGCCCAATGCCAAAAGCTCTCTCCACAAGGCGCACCTCGCCCCTGATGCCGGGCTGCAGGCACCAGGGGCGAGCCTGTCCTTTGCGCAGGGCTCGCATGACTTCGAATCCCTTGATCGTGGCATAGGCCGTGGGGATCGATTTGAAACCGCGCACCGGCTTGATCAGTATCTTGAGCTTTCCGTGATCGGCCTCGATCACGTTATTGAGATACTTCACCTGCCGGTGGGCCGTCTCCCGGTCCAGCTTTCCTTCGCGCTTCAATTCGGTGATCGCTGCACCATAGCTCGGCGCTTTGTCGGTATTGAGCGTGGCAGGCTTTTCCCAGTGCTTCAGGCCTCGCAGGGCCTTGCCCAGGAACCGCTTCGCTGCCTTGGCGCTGCGGGTCGGCGACAGGTAGAAATCGATCGTGTCGCCCCGCTTGTCGACTGCCCGGTACAGGTAGGTCCACTTGCCCCGCACCTTGACGTAGGTTTCATCCAGGCGCCAGCTCGGATCAAAGCCACGCCGCCAGAACCAGCGCAGCCGCTTCTCCATCTCCGGGGCGTAGCACTGGACCCAGCGATAGATCGTCGTATGGTCGACCGAAATGCCGCGTTCCGCCAGCATTTCCTCAAGGTCGCGATAGCTGATCGGATAGCGACAATACCAGCGCACCGCCCACAGGATCACATCACCCTGGAAATGGCGCCACTTGAAATCCGTCATCGTTCCGTCCGTCCAATCTCCGCCAAGCATGCTCAAGCTTCACGATTTTTGCAACAGAGCCCACACGAGTATTGAGCATAGTCGAGATTGGTGCAGATCACTTCTGATATTGAACTGTCAGGAGCTGGCTGCACAACAGCCATTACGCCCAATCAACTGGTGCAGTCGTCTTCTGAAAATGACATTTGGTATCTCTCATAAACGGATGTTTTTGAGAGAACTATCTTCGGCCTTCACACGCACGAAAGGCGGCGAAGCTCCGCCGTTAATCCGTCCGCCGGAGATCTCGCCCAGGCAGGCTGAAGGCCGAGCAAGCCTGACAGGCCCGAAAAGCCCGGCACGGGCGTCGGCGGCGATGACGGCGGCGGCATTATCCAGGGTTGATGATGGAAGTGGAGGATATCGACAACCTCTCGCGCAACCAAGACATCGCGGTCGGACTGCAAGTGATCTTGAAGCCACGGGCCCGTCCCACCCCGACATGGACCTCGATGCCCGAACGGACGTTAGATTTCGAGTTCTAGGCGTTCTGCGATGAAGGTTGGATCCCAGCCGGGATTGAAAGTGTCGACGTGGGTGAATCCGAGCCGCTCGTATAGGCCACGCAGGTTCGGGTGGCAGTCGAGCCGCAGCTTGGCGCACCCCTGCGTTCGCGCGGCATGGCGGCAAGCCTCGATCAGCGCGGAGCTGACACCCCGGCCCGCATGTGTCCGTCGCACCGCGAGCTTGTGCAGATATGCGGCCTCCCCCTTGAGGGCGTCGGGCCAGAACTCGGGATCCTCGGCCGACAAGGTGCAACAGCCGACGATGCCGTCGCTGCAACTCGCGACTAGGAGCTCGGATCTCAGGACGAAGGTCTCCGCGAATGTCCGGTCGATCCGCGCGACGTCCCAGGCGGGCGTTCCCTTGGCGGACATCCACGCCGCAGCGTCGTGCATCAGCCGCACAACCTCGTCGATATCACCCGAGCAGGCGACCCGAACGTTCGGAGGCTCCTCGCTGTCCATTCGCTCCCCTGGCGCGGTATGAACCGCCGCCTCATAGTGCAGTTTGATCCTGACGAGCCCAGCATGTCTGCGCCCACCTTCGCGGAACCTGACCAGGGTCCGCTAGCGGGCGGCCGGAAGGTGAATGCTAGGCATGATCTAACCCTCGGTCTCTGGCGTCGCGACTGCGAAATTTCGCGAGGGTTTCCGAGAAGGTGATTGCGCTTCGCAGATCTCCAGGCGCGTGGGTGCGGACGTAGTCAGCGCCATTGCCGATCGCGTGAAGTTCCGCCGCAAGGCTCGCTGGACCCAGATCCTTTACAGGAAGGCCAACGGTGGCGCCCAAGAAGGATTTCCGCGACACCGAGACCAATAGCGGAAGCCCCAACGCCGACTTCAGCTTTTGAAGGTTCGACAGCACGTGCAGCGATGTTTCCGGTGCGGGGCTCAAGAAAAATCCCATCCCCGGATCGAGGATGAGCCGGTCGGCAGCGACCCCGCTCCGTCGCAAGGCGGAAACCCGCGCCTCGAAGAACCGCACAATCTCGTCGAGCGCGTCTTCGGGTCGAAGGTGACCGGTGCGGGTGGCGATGCCATCCCGCTGCGCTGAGTGCATAACCACCAGCCTGCAGTCCGCCTCAGCAATATCGGGATAGAGCGCAGGGTCAGGAAATCCTTGGATATCGTTCAGGTAGCCCACGCCGCGCTTGAGCGCATAGCGCTGGGTTTCCGGTTGGAAGCTGTCGATTGAAACACGGTGCATCTGATCGGACAGGGCGTCTAAGAGCGGCGCAATACGTCTGATCTCATCGGCCGGCGATACAGGCCTCGCGTCCGGATGGCTGGCGGCCGGTCCGACATCCACGACGTCTGATCCGACTCGCAGCATTTCGATCGCCGCGGTGACAGCGCCGGCGGGGTCTAGCCGCCGGCTCTCATCGAAGAAGGAGTCCTCGGTGAGATTCAGAATGCCGAACACCGTCACCATGGCGTCGGCCTCCGCAGCGACTTCCACGATGGGGATCGGGCGAGCAAAAAGGCAGCAATTATGAGCCCCATACCTACAAAGCCCCACGCATCAAGCTTTTGCCCATGAAGCAACCAGGCAATGGCTGTAATTATGACGACGCCGAGTCCCGACCAGACTGCATAAGCAACACCGACAGGGATGGATTTCAGAACCAGAGAAAGAAAATAAAATGCGATGCCATAACCGATTATGACAACGGCGGAAGGGGCAAGCTTAGTAAAGCCCTCGCTAGATTTTAATGCGGATGTTGCGATTACTTCGCCAACTATTGCGATAACAAGAAAAAGCCAGCCTTTCATGATATATCTCCCAATTTGTGTAGGGCTTATTATGCACGCTTAAAAATAATAAAAGCAGACTTGACCTGATAGTTTGGCTGTGAGCAATTATGTGCTTAGTGCATCTAACGCCCCAGTTAACCGACATCAACGTGCGCAGCACGTTGATGTCCGGTTGAACGCCCGGTTAGGCTGACGACAGATGCGAAGGCAGATGAGAACACGCCGAGATACCAGTTGGTAGAGATGGTGCAGCCATTCATGACCACTTCCCCTTGATTTTGAAGCTTTGAACAGTGCGCAGGCTTTCGAACGCCTGGCGTGTTTGGACCATGTACACCGCAGGGCCGTCAGGTGTGAGGATGTTTTTTTCTTGAACGAACCCGGCCTTCTCGTAGCAGCGAATGGCGCGATGGTTGCTAGGAGATGGATCGGTTTGGATTTTCGTTACGGCCGGGTCGCTAAACAGGAGTTCAACGAGCGAGCGTACGAGCTTTGTACCCAACCCCTTGTTTAACTGTGATGGATTAGCCAAAGACTGGTCAATCCCGCGGACCCCTGGATCAGTTTCGTCTTCCCACCATCCATCGCCACTTCCAAGTGCGATGTAGGATTGGGCGTAGCCGATGGGTTCGTCATCTAGCATTGCGATGTAAGGCACTACAGCTTGCTTTGCCAGAACTTCGGGCGAATAGTGTTCTAAGACTTCGTCAAGAGTTGGGCGTTCATCCTCGCCGCCCCACCACTCGACTATGTGGGGGCGGTTCAGCCAAGCATGGAGCATTGGCAGATCGTTCTCGGCCATGACTCGTAGAACTATTGCGGCATTGTTGGCGGACATGAGATGTTGATTCCGTGCGGGCCTAACGCTAAGTTCAGCGGCAGTTTGTAAGTTGCGCGTTGTGGAATACTTTGCGAAGCAAACCACAAAAGCGCAACTTACAAACTGTCCAGCCACGTAGTGGCGTGCTGCAACGACTTGTTAGAAATTTAGTTGCTTGGTTTTGATGGTTTTTTACTTTCGTTTAACCCTTTAACCGCCTGCTCTAATGTAAGTTTCAAGAGTGATGCGTCTCCAACTTCACTGTGACTTGGAACAACCAGTTTTGCCTTACCATATTTGGACTTTAATAATTTGGCGGACTTTGGCCAAGCTTCTATATTTGCGTCACCCAAATTGCCTAAACCGTACGGTTTAATAAAACAACCACCGAATAATATTTTCCTTTCAGGCAACCAAACCACTACGTTATCTGGAGTGTGTCCCGGGCCTGGATAAAAAACTTCAATTTTATTTTTAACTAGCCAATAGTTAACTCCGCTAAATGAATTTGTGGCTTGAACCTTACCGTCTTTTTTAAGCAGTTCATTTGTTAATTCAGATGCATACGTGGGGATAGATCGAGAATTAAGCCACTCTATTCCGCCCGTGCTGTCGCTATGAAAATGAGAGGAAATGCTGCCTTTTATTTTATAGCCACGCTCCACAAACCAAGTGACTAACTTTTCAGTATCTTTAGCCGTAAATGGAGTGTCAATTAGGTAAGCCTCAGCATTTACAAGAACCACCAAACCATGTTTAGGAACAACGCCCCACCCGTTAACTTCTTCAAACGAAGTATGAACATAAACGCCTTCATCAAGCTTTTCAATTTTTAAATCTGGCAAAGACTCTGCTGCGGTAGCAATGCTGCAAAACAAAAATATAAAGAATACAGATAACTTGCTCATACTTTTCCTTTTCTAACTTTGTTTTAGGGCGACTGCCCTGCTGCGTAACATCGTTGCTGCTCCATAACATCAAACATCGACCCACGGCGTAACGCGCTTGCTGCTTGGATGCCCGAGGCATAGACTGTACAAAAAAACAGTCATAACAAGCCATGAAAACCGCCACTGCGCCGTTACCACCGCTGCGTTCGGTCAAGGTTCTGGACCAGTTGCGTGAGCGCATACGCTACTTGCATTACAGCTTACCAACCGAACAGGCTTATGTCCACTGGGTTCGTGCCTTCATCCGTTTCCACGGTGTGCGTCACCCGGCAACCTTGGGCAGCAGCGAAGTCGAGGCATTTCTGTCCTGGCTGGCGAACGAGCGCAAGGTTTCGGTCTCCACGCATCGTCAGGCATTGGCGGCCTTGCTGTTCTTCTACGGCAAGGTGCTGTGCACGGATCTGCCCTGGCTTCAGGAGATCGGAAGACCTCGGCCGTCGCGGCGCTTGCCGGTGGTGCTGACCCCGGATGAAGTGGTTCGCATCCTCGGTTTTCTGGAAGGCGAGCATCGTTTGTTCGCCCAGCTTCTGTATGGAACGGGCATGCGGATCAGTGAGGGTTTGCAACTGCGGGTCAAGGATCTGGATTTCGATCACGGCACGATCATCGTGCGGGAGGGCAAGGGCTCCAAGGATCGGGCCTTGATGTTACCCGAGAGCTTGGCACCCAGCCTGCGCGAGCAGCTGTCGCGTGCACGGGCATGGTGGCTGAAGGACCAGGCCGAGGGCCGCAGCGGCGTTGCGCTTCCCGACGCCCTTGAGCGGAAGTATCCGCGCGCCGGGCATTCCTGGCCGTGGTTCTGGGTTTTTGCGCAGCACACGCATTCGACCGATCCACGGAGCGGTGTCGTGCGTCGCCATCACATGTATGACCAGACCTTTCAGCGCGCCTTCAAACGTGCCGTAGAACAAGCAGGCATCACGAAGCCCGCCACACCGCACACCCTCCGCCACTCGTTCGCGACGGCCTTGCTCCGCAGCGGTTACGACATTCGAACCGTGCAGGATCTGCTCGGCCATTCCGACGTCTCTACGACGATGATTTACACGCATGTGCTGAAAGTTGGCGGTGCCGGAGTGCGCTCACCGCTTGATGCGCTGCCGCCCCTCACTAGTGAGAGGTAGGGCAGCGCAAGTCAATCCTGGCGGATTCACTACCCCTGCGCGAAGGCCATCGGTGCCGCATCGAACGGCCGGTTGCGGAAAGTCCTCCCTGCGTCCGCTGATGGCCGGCAGCAGCCCGTCGTTGCCTGATGGATCCAACCCCTCCGCTGCTATAGTGCAGTCGGCTTCTGACGTTCAGTGCAGCCGTCTTCTGAAAACGACAGATGCCATGTGCAAACGATGTCAGAATAGAGTTAAATTTCCTATTGATTGACATATTCCGTCAAAGGTAATAGATTTCATCCTGACACTTTTGCCTTTGGAGGCATCTTGCAAGGTCAACGCATCGGCTATGTCCGCGTCAGCAGCTTCGACCAGAACCCGGAACGGCAATTGGAGGGTGTTCAGGTGGCGCGGGTGTTCACCGACAAGGCTTCTGGCAAGGACACCCAGCGTCCCGAGCTGGAAAGGCTGCTGGCCTTCGTCCGCGAGGGCGACACCGTGGTGGTGCATAGCATGGACAGGCTGGCACGCAACCTTGATGACCTGCGCCGCATCGTCCAAGGGCTGACACAACGGGGCGTGCGCATGGAGTTCGTCAAAGAAGGGCTGAAGTTCACCGGCGAGGACTCACCGATGGCCAATCTGATGCTGTCGGTCATGGGAGCCTTCGCTGAGTTCGAGCGCGCCCTGATCCGCGAACGTCAGCGCGAGGGAATCGTGCTGGCCAAGCAGCGCGGTGCCTACCGGGGACGAAAGAAATCGCTGAACAGCGAACAAATTGCCGAGTTGAAACGGCGAGTTGCGGCAGGCGACCAAAAAACCTTGGTGGCCCGTGACTTCGGCATCAGCCGCGAAACCTTGTACCAGTACCTGCGGGAAGACTGACCATGCCACGCCGCTCAATCCTGTCCGCCACCGAGCGCGAAAGCCTGCTGGCACTGCCAGATGCCAAAGACGAACTGATACGGCACTACACGTTCAACGAAACCGACCTGTCGGTGATCCGTCAGCGTCGCGGCGCCGCGAATCGATTGGGCTTCGCTGTGCAGCTTTGCTACTTGCGATTCCCTGGCACCTTTTTGGGCGTCGATGAGCCTCCGTTTCCGCCCCTGTTGCGCATGGTGGCCGCGCAACTCAAGATGCCAGTGGAAAGTTGGAGCGAGTACGGCCAGCGCGAACAGACACGGCGGGAGCACTTGGTCGAGCTGCAAACGGTTTTTGGGTTCAAGCCCTTCACCATGAGCCACTATCGGCAAGCCGTGCATACATTGACCGAGCTGGCCTTGCAGGGGTCAGTTTGGATATCGAAAATTATTGTACGTTAGGCTCATTTTTTGACCATCAATGATGAGCCAATATCTGGCGAAATTTAACAGAACCGCCTATGCCCCAAATCCCGTATCGGTAGATATCATTTTTGTAGTAACTTTCCTTCCGACAGTATCACAGCCAAAAATAATATAAATATATGATTTATATCGTAAATAAAGGTAGTTATGTTTATTCTTAGTTATACTATAGTGGAGTATGCATTGACGATAATTATATACTCCACTATAGTATATAAAATCAAAAATGGTGAGGTAAATAATGCCCAGTACTCCTGAAGAGAAAAAAAAGGTCCTTACCCGTGTTCGCCGCATTCGGGGTCAGATTGATGCTCTGGAAAGAGCGCTGGAAAATGGTGCTGAATGCCGTTCCATTCTTCAGCAGATAGCTGCCGTTCGCGGAGCAGCTAACGGTCTTATGGCAGAGGTGCTCGAGAGCCACATACGGGAAACCTTTGACCAGAATGACAGCTACAGCCATGAAATCAGTAAATCCGTTGACGATACGATTGAACTGGTTCGCGCCTATCTTAAATAGCTAAGCCATCACATTGAGGATAATTTACATATGAAATCACGTGCTGCCGTTGCATTTGCACCAGGGAAGCCCCTGGAGATTGTTGAAATTGATGTTGCACCACCTAAAAAAGGCGAGGTGCTGATTAAAAATACCCACACCGGTGTCTGCCACACCGATGCCTTTACCCTCTCCGGGAACGATCCTGAGGGCGTTTTCCCGGTGGTTCTCGGCCACGAAGGGGCCGGTGTCGTCGTGGAGGTCGGTGAAGGCGTGACCAGCGTGAAGCCGGGAGACCATGTGATTCCGCTTTACACCGCCGAATGCGGGGAGTGTGAATTCTGTCAGTCCGGGAAAACGAACCTCTGTGTATCGGTTCGCGAAACTCAGGGAAAAGGACTGATGCCTGACGGAACCACCCGCTTTTCTTACAATGGCCAGCCTCTTTACCACTACATGGGATGCTCCACCTTCAGTGAGTATACGGTAGTGGCCGAGGTTTCTCTGGCAAAAATTAACCCGGAGGCAAACCATGAACACGTCTGCCTGCTGGGCTGTGGCGTGACTACCGGGATTGGCGCTGTTCACAACACAGCGAAAGTACAGCCTGGAGATTCTGTCGCTATTTTTGGTCTTGGCGCAATCGGTCTGGCTGCCGTTCAGGGGGCTCGCCAGGCAAAAGCAGGACGCATTATCGCTATCGACACCAACCCGGCCAAATTCGAACTTGCCCGTCAGTTCGGTGCAACCGACTGCATCAACCCGAACGACCATGACAAACCGATTAAAGATGTGCTGCTTGAAATCAACAAATGGGGCATTGACCACACTTTTGAATGTATCGGTAACGTCAACGTTATGCGTGCGGCGCTGGAAAGTGCTCACCGTGGCTGGGGCCAGTCCATTGTCATCGGCGTGGCCGGCGCCGGGCAGGAGATATCCACCCGTCCATTCCAGCTCGTTACCGGGCGCGTATGGAAAGGTTCTGCTTTCGGCGGAGTGAAAGGCCGTACGCAACTTCCGGCCATGGTAGAAGATGCCATGAAGGGTGAAATTGAACTGGAGCCATTTGTTACCCACACGATGACGCTGGATGAAATCAATGAGGCCTTCGATCTTATGCATGAAGGTAAATCAATCCGTACGGTAATCCGTTACTGATAGCGTCTTAACTGAGTCAAACCAACTGAAGGAAATGGATCATGGCAACACCTGTAATTTCTGGTAATGACGTTTTTTCCCACGTCTTCATCGGTGCATCCGATGTTGAAAAATCCGCTGATTTTTACGATGCTGTCCTCGGTACGCTTGGCATCAATAACCTCGGCCCGTTTGGCAATGGCTGGGTACTTTATGGTCGCGAAAAGCCAGCCTTTATTATTGCACATCCGGGCAACGGTGAAGCGCCATCGGCCAACGGCGTTACTGTCGGCTTTGCAGCTGCAAGTCCGGAAGAAGTTGATGCTTTCCACGCCGCGGGCCTTGCCGCCGGAGGGAAAGATGAAGGTCAGCCTGGCCCGCGCAGCCATCTCCCTGGAGCCTATGCAGCCTACCTGCGAGACCCTGCGGGTAACAAAATCACGGCTTATACGTTCATCTGACGTCCGGCTATAAAGAGACTTCCCCTGACTCCCTGTCAGGGGAAATAACCATGAGACAGAGGCTGATGGAACTCATCGAGCAGCATGCCAGCGCTGGCGGCTGGCAAAACGTATACCGCCATAATTCACAAACACTTAATTGTGGGATGAATTTCGGTGTTTATCTTCCCCCCAAAGCAGCAACAGAAAAACTGCCGGTCCTGTACTGGCTCTCGGGTCTGACCTGTACGGAGCAGAATTTCATCACCAAATCGGGTATGCAGCATTATGCCGCCAGGAACAACATCATCGTCGTTGTTCCTGATACCAGTCCCCGTGGAGAGCATGTCGCAGATGCTGACAGCTACGATCTGGGCCAGGGTGCCGGATTTTATCTGAACGCGACGGAACATCCGTGGAACACGCATTACAGGATGTATGACTATATTCTCCATGAGCTTCCGGATGTTGTCATGGAGCATTTACCTGTAACATCAAGGAAATCAATATCCGGTCACTCCATGGGGGGGCTGGGAGCGCTGGTTCTGTCGCTGCGAAATCCTGATGAATATGTGAGTGTATCGGCATTTTCACCAATAGTGTCACCTTCTCAGGTGCCATGGGGACAACAGGCATTCACCGCGTACCTGGGTGAAAATAAAAAAACGTGGGAGCACTACGATCCCGTCAGTCTCATTTTACAGGGTGCGAAATTACCAGAAATTTTTATTGACCAGGGATTAAGTGACGCCTTTTATGAAGATCAGTTACGCACTAAAAGTCTTGAAAGAGTGTGCAACGAGATGAACATCAACACATCATTCCGATATCATACTGGTTACGACCACAGCTATTATTTCATTTCCAGCTTTATTGGTGAGCACATTGCTTACCATGCCAACAGGCTCAGGCTGTCAGCATGAGTTGATTTCCAGCCTCAGAAAATGTGCTTAATTTTCAGGCCTGAACAGGGCCTGAATCCTGCAGACCTGAGATGTGCTGTAACCGGTGGCTTCAGCAGTTTCTCTTATGCTCAGTTTCTTGACCTGTCGGTAATACAGAACTTTCTTATGTCGTTCCTGATCGGCCTGTTTGCCCCGGTATTTTCCCAGCGTATGTGCCCGTTCAATTCCCTGCTTCTGCCGATGGCGGCGGCTCAGCCAGTCCTTATGCGACATCGAGGCCATCAGGTCGATAAGCATATTATTGATGGCGGTTATCACGGCGCGGGTGATTGGGTCAGCCTGCGAAGGATCTTTATCTGACAGCGCCTGCCATGAGGTGGGTACATCGAGGCTGACAATCCGCAGCTCGTGTTGCTCGATTTGCTTTTTCAGCGTCATCCAGTCGCTGTTGCTCAGACGGGTCAGACGGTCTATCTGCTCGACCAGTAAAATATCATTGCGGTGACTGTCCATCAGTAAGCGCCCCAGTTCCGGGCGGTCAAGTTTTGTACCGCTGATGTTCTCCCGGTAGTAACTGGCTATTTTATGTCCCCGCTCCTGAACAAACTGCTCCAGCATCTCTTTTGCCCGATCGGCGAACTGATCTTCCGTCGATGCCCTTAAATAAGCTCTGATGAACATTTTTCCACCACGTTATCGCATTTAAGTTATTGCATTTAATCTATCGCATATAGGTTATGTCATTCATCGTGTGCCGTCACGTTTTGAATATGGCGTCAGGGTGTACCCTTATGCGATAAGCATTTCTGTTAAAAATACCGCATCGGATAATTTACGAGGGAAACTATATGGCAAGGAGGCAGATTCTTTCTCTGTCGGAAAGAGAATCATTACTGGCATTACCGGACGAAGAGTTAACGCTGACCCGGATGGCGTATTTCAGTGAACATGATCTGGCACTTATCAGTGCCCACCGTAAACCTGCCAGCCGTTTTGGTTTTGCCGTCCTTCTTTGCTATCTGAAAAATGTCGGCTTTACCCCGGATAAAAAAATCCCTCCCTCTGATGCGCTGCTGAAGCATATCGCCAGCAGGCTAAAACTTACCGGGGATCTCTGGCCAGCTTACCTTTCCGTCAGGGAAACCACGCGACGCGAACATTTAACCGAACTGTACCGCTATCTTGGCTTAAAAGCGTTCACCGGCAAAATACAGCAGGACTGTATTACACACCTGCTGCCGATGGCGACGCGCACCGATAAAGGTATTCTCCTGGCCGAAGAACTACTGGTCTGGCTCCGGCAGAACAACGTGATAATCCCCTCGATTGATGTCGTGGAGCGTTCCTGTGCTGAGGCCATGGCAGGCGGCGATAAAATCGTGTTTCAGACCCTGAATGCTCCGTTAACTCCGGCTCACAGGGATGCTCTGGATTGTTTACTTGAGTCATCGGATAATCAGTCTTCCAGGCTGACATGGCTTCTGCAACCTCCGGGTAAAATCAATGGTAAGAACGTGCTGCAACACCTTGATCGGCTCAGTAGCATTGAATCGCTGGCATTACCGGAAGGTATAGATCGTACCATTCACCAGAACCGGTTGCTGAAACTGGCGCGGGAAGGCCGAAAGATGAGCAGCCGGGATTTGACCCGATTTTCAGCAGCCCGGCGTCATGCGATCCTGGTGTGCGTGCTGGAAGAAGCCAGAGCCACACTGACAGACGAAGTGATTGAGTTGCATGAGCGAATGCTGAACAGCCTTTTCAGCAAAGCCAAAAGAACACAGGCTGAGCGCCTTCAGCAGACCGGAAAGCTGATCCAGTCAAAACTGAGGCAGTACATCAATGTCGGTCAGGCGCTGTCTGATGCCCGTGATTCCGGGGGAGATCCATGGCTCGCAATAGAAAACATACTCCCATGGCCTGAATTTGTCGCCAGTCTGGAGGAAACACGCCATCTCGCCAGAAAAAATAATTTTGACCCGCTGCATATTATTACCGAGAAATACAGCACATTACGGAAATATGCCCCGCGCATGTTGTCAGCTTTACAGTTAATCGCAACTCCGGCAGCGCAACCTCTGGCTGATGCGCTGGTTGTGATCAAGGATATGTACCGGAAGCAGTCACGTAAAGTTCCGGCCACCGCGCCGCTTGAGTTTGTCCCAGAAAGTTGGCGCAAGGTGGTAATTACACCTGCGGGTATTGACCGGCAGTACTATGAATTTTGTGCGCTCAGCGAGCTTAAGGGGGCGTTGCGTTCCGGGGACATCTGGGTTAAAGGCTCACGCCGCTACAAAAATTTTGATGATTACCTCATTCCCGAAAAGGACTTTGACAAACTCACACCGGCGCTGCCACTTCCCGTATCTGCTGATTATCATGAGTACATTACCAGCCGTATGACCCTGCTTCAGTCCAGGCTTGAAGAGGTCAATGCCATGGCTGCCCTTGGTGAACTGCCCGATGTGGAAATATCTTACAGGGGCGTAAAAGTCTCTCCGCTGGATAACAGCGTTCCGGTGCAGGTTTCACCGCTGGCAGAGCTGGTTTACAGCATGCTACCGCGCCCTAAAATCACGGAAATTCTCGATGAGGTAAACAGCTGGACGACGTTTACCCGACATTTTTCGCATATAAAAACTGACATTACCCGTCCCGATATCCGCCTGCTTCTCACCACCATTCTTGCGGATGGCATCAATCTTGGCCTGACCAAAATGGCGGAAGCCTGCCCCGGTAGCACCAAATCATCACTCGAAGATATTCAGGCATGGTACATCCGCGACGAAACCTATTCAGCAGCCCTTGCAGAGCTGGTAAACGCGCAGGGGAAAAGGCCGCTGGCGGCATTCTGGGGAGACGGGACAACATCATCATCAGATGGACAGAATTTCAGAACAGGCAGATCAGGCCGCTACGCAGGGCAGGTTAACCCGAAATACGGGCAGGAGCCCGGACGTCAGTTTTATACCCATATTTCGGATCAATACAGCCCGTTTTACACCTGCATAATCAGTCGGGTCAGAGATTCAACCCATGTGCTCGATGGCTTGCTGTACCACGAAAGCGACCTGGAAATCAGGGAGCATTACACCGATACAGCGGGTTTCACCGATCATGTCTTTGCCCTGATGCATCTGCTGGGATTTGCGTTCTGTCCGCGAATCAGGGATCTCCACGACAAGAAGCTATT
The DNA here is from genome assembly GCF_038739915.1 of Enterobacter sp. FUJ80071. Lineage (NCBI taxonomy): Bacteria > Pseudomonadati > Pseudomonadota > Gammaproteobacteria > Enterobacterales > Enterobacteriaceae > Enterobacter > Enterobacter sp. FUJ80071. The sequence continues at coordinate 157,060 of NZ_JBBXKH010000002.1, read as the reverse complement.
TATCAAAGGGAAAGCAGGCCAGTACCCGGCGCTTCAGTCACTGATATCAACAACCAGCCTGAATCTGAAAGAGATCGAAATTCACTGGCGTGAAGTGCTGCGTCTGGCAACCTCGATAAAGCAGGGAACCGTGACGGCATCCCTGATGCTGAAAAAGCTTGCCAGCTACCCCAAGCAAAACGGGCTGGCCAAAGCACTGAGAGAAATTGGCCGTATTGAACGAACTCTGTTTATGCTCGACTGGTTCCGCGATCCTGCACTGCGTCGGCGGGTACAGGCGGGGCTGAATAAAGGTGAAGCCCGTAACGCGCTGGCGCGAGCGGTATTTATGCACCGGCTGGGAGAAATCAGGGACCGAAAACCGGAAAATCAGAGCTATCGCGCCAGTGGACTGACGCTCCTGACAGCTGCCATATCCCTGTGGAATACCGTCTATATGGAAAGAGCTGTCGATGCTCTGAAGCGTAAGGGAGTGAAGATCAACGAGCAACTGCTGTCGCATTTGTCCCCGCTAGGCTGGGAACACATCAATCTGACAGGCGATTATATATGGAAAAGCAACCGGATACCGTCAGCCGGTAAGTTTCGTCGGCTGAGGCCAGCTAAATTAGGCAGGTCAAAAAATAACCTTAACGTACAATAATTTTCGATATCCAAACTGACCCCTAATGCAACGTAATTTCGGACGCCGGGAGGTATTTGCAAGGGATCGGTCTGGAAGGTTCCCAGAAAACGGGCCGTGGTTAGCTGAAGGGCAATCCCAAATCGGTTATGTTTCCCCCGGCGCTGATTAATAAAAACAAGATCGCGTTCATCAAGATGAAAATACCGGGCCAGCTGAACCTCGTTAGGCTCGGCGGCATACCGTCCGTAGTTTTCGGTCTGTTCACTGGTCAGAAAACCGTCACTCATCCCGCATCCTTTCGTAAGGGTATCGCTCTGCTCAAATTTTGATAGTCTCAGATATTATAAGTTTTGAGACCTTTTAAAGTGCGTGCTTACATGAGTATCAAAAATCGTGTTTTATGCTTTATGATACTACGCAGTATCAGTATCGATTTGTGAGACCAATATGGCATTACTGGGATATGCAAGGGTATCAACGAGCCATCAGAAACTGACGGCGCAGATCATGGAGCTGAAATCTTCAGGCGTCAGAGATGACCGGATTTTTACTGACATGATGTCGGGCGCCACGGACGAACGTGAAGGGTTACAACGGCTGCTTGCCCGTGCCGAAAAAGATGACATTAGGCACTGTTGCAAAGTTAGCGATGAGGCAGCCTTTTGTCTTATTCAAAGGCCTTACATTTCAAAAACTCTGCTTACCAGGCGCATTTCGCCCAGGGGATCACCATAATAAAATGCTGAGGCCTGGCCTTTGCGTAGTGCACGCATCACCTCAATACCTTTGATGGTGGCGTAAGCCGTCTTCATGGATTTAAATCCCAGCGTGGCGCCGATTATCCGTTTCAGTTTGCCATGATCGCATTCAATCACGTTGTTCCGGTACTTAATCTGTCGGTGTTCAACGTCAGACGGGCACCGGCCTTCGCGTTTGAGCAGAGCAAGCGCGCGACCATAGGCGGGCGCTTTATCCGTGTTGATGAATCGCGGGATCTGCCACTTCTTCACGTTGTTGAGGATTTTACCCAGAAACCGGTATGCAGCTTTGCTGTTACGACGGGAGGAGAGATAAAAATCGACAGTGCGGCCCCGGCTGTCGACGGCCCGGTACAGATACGCCCAGCGGCCATTGACCTTCACGTAGGTTTCATCCATGTGCCACGGGCAAAGATCGGAAGGGTTACGCCAGTACCAGCGCAGCCGTTTTTCCATTTCAGGCGCATAACGCTGAACCCAGCGGTAAATCGTGGAGTGATCGACATTCACTCCGCGTTCAGCCAGCATCTCCTGCAGCTCACGGTAACTGATGCCGTATTTGCAGTACCAGCGTACGGCCCACAGAATGATGTCACGCTGAAAATGCCGGCCTTTGAATGGGTTCATGTGCAGCTCCATCAGCAAAAGGGGATGATAAGTTTATCACCACCGACTATTTGCAACAGTGCCCTATTTGATGCCCCGAGCAGGCTGGCATCACCTTGAATACCGGCTTTCTCAAAAGAAGGTCGCTCACGTTCGAAATGCACTGTTCCTGCAGAGTTACCCGGCCCCCAAAGTACCGTTTGTGGCCCCTTGGTCAGCGTCAGAAGATCAAAACTTTCTGGTGAAATATAGGAACTCGGTGCATCCATACGCGCGGGACAGGCTCCAAGCATTTCACTGCCGTTGGTCAAAAGGCGCAAACGCGAACCGAACATACCGCGAAAAACCGGATCGCCATTGGTTCCGCCGTTACGGATTTGAGAAAAACCCGGGATGGTTTTCAGATAATCAGACCCGTCACTGGCCGGAACCGGCTGGCGCGGTGTTTTAGGTGAAGTCACGATCGTCAATGGAGAAATGGCCGGTGCAGTAACTACCATCACCGACGGATCGTCTAGGGTAGCCACGCTATTCTGATGCCCCTCATGGCCGTCTTCAGCCTGAGCAAACGCGGGTAAGGTGATCATCATGGTCATCACCGTTGCCAGTGGTGATAAAGAGAAACGGGTATTTTTCATAGTTAAAGCCTGTTTTTATCGGCCTGCACTTTCCCAAGCAGGTACTCGCTGGCCATCATCTGGAATGGCCATGCATAAAGCGTCACAAAACAGCGGGCCTGTATCAGGCTCTGTTTCGTAAACGGTAAATTATTGTCTTGCTGAACGGCAAAACTTAACGCAGTGAAAACAGGCTAGGCGGGGCGCGGGGCTGGCATTTGGAATAACAGGCAGACAGTAACGGAGAAACAATGACGGGCAAAAAAGGCGCTTGTGAAACAAGCAGTATCAACCAGATAAAAGGAATGAAAACGGTCTGGATCAGCGGTAAGTGAATGAGGAGCTGACAATAGCCGCAGGCGATGTCTTCCATCGGTGAACTGCCCGGGTTTGAAGCCAAGTGGTGGGACATGCTCTGGGAAACAGCGCAGGCACTGTCTAAAGAAGAGTGGAGATCATGCTCCATACCTGGCATAGCGTGGTGCATGGCCGCCGTATCAGGCATATCATTGTGTGTGGTGGTTATCGCTGCCGAACAAGGCTGACTGGCACGCTGATGCTCCAGTGATTTCGAAATCACTGGAGCCACGAACAACATCAGTATTGCCAGCAACGCCAGATAAATAGGGAACTGGCGGCGAGAAAGTGAAAAAAGCGATAGCACTCGAACAACCGCACTTTAAAAAAATGGGGTAAGCGGATTAAATGGTTGATCTTACCTTTGCATGAGAGTGAGACAGACCGGCATCTCATCGGATTATCTGGTTGATGCTTCACCTACTGCTGGTGCATGTTTCCTTCGCTAATTCCAGCAAGAACCCCACACGCCTCAACTTCCCGGTCATCGTTGCAACTCGCTCTCAGTGAAACGAGTTGTTTCTCAAGCGCTTGCAGAGCGGTTATCTGCGACCGCACATGAGAGATGTGATCATCGAGCAAGGCGTTGACGGCGGTACAAGGCTGATGAGGGTCGTCCTGATAGCTCTGTAGTTCGTGAATCTCAGCCAGTGACAGGCCCAGGATTCTGCAGCGACGGATGAAGGCCAGCCCCTCACCATGCTTCTCGGTATAGACACGGTAACCGTTGTCCTGCCGATCAGGCGGCGGCAACAAGCCCTGCTGTTCATAGAAGCGGATCGTCTGTGTTTCGACCCCTACCAACTGCGCCAACTGACCAATGCGCATCAGCCTCCTCCCCAACGGATTCTTTACTCTATTGACCTTATAGTAGCTTTATAGTTTTAAATGGTACCACAACATTGTTCAAGTGGAGTCGTATCATGAGCAAATCCTGTGGTGGCGCCTGTGGCGGTGATGCAACGTCCGCAGCGGATACCGATATACAGGCCTCCTCCGAGGCGCCAGGGAGATGGGTCAGTGTTTATGCCGTGCCGAAGATGGACTGTCCATCAGAAGAACGAATGATTCGCCTAGCCCTGAACGGCTTTGAGGAGATTCGGGCGCTGTCCTTCGACTTGTCGAACCGCCGGCTGAAGGTCGTGCATGACGGCGAGGTCGAGCCCGTCACCTCGAAACTGAAGACCTTGGGGCTAGGCGCCTCGCTTCAGGAAACCGTCGCTGCAAATCCGGAGACCATCAAGGCCGCCGAGTTTTCGGCAGCTTCTGCTAAGCAAGAATCCGGGACCCTGCGCTGGTTGCTCGGCATCAATGCACTTCTGTTCGTGGTGGAAATGACTGCCGGTCTGATCGCCCGGTCCACCGGCCTGATTGGAGAATCCCTGGACAATTTTGCCGATGCGGCGGTGTACGGGCTTGCCCTTTATGCGGTTGGACATAGCGTGAAAATGCAGGTACGTGCCGCGCATCTTGCTGGTGTACTGCAACTGATCTTGGCTGTGGGCGTGCTCGTAGAGGTGGTGAGACGCTTTGTATTCGGTAGTGAGCCTGAATCGCTGGTGATGATGGCTATCGCATTCGTCGCATTGATTGCCAATACCAGTTGTCTGCTGCTCATATCCAAACATCGGGAAGGCGGGGCGCACATGAAGGCAAGCTGGATATTCTCGGCCAACGACGTGGTGATCAACCTGGGGGTCATCACCGCCGGCGCCCTGGTCGCGTGGACCGGTTCCAATTATCCGGATCTGATTATCGGCACCATCGCGGGGGGCATTGTACTTAACGGTGCCAGACGCATTTTGGCGTTGAAGGGTTAAATAATGCTCATTATTGGCAAAAAGCTCTCGCCGTATGCCCTATTGTCCATATCGGGCCTGCTGGCAGCGTCTGATCAGGCTGTAAAGTGGCTGGTGCAGCAATCAATGGCCTATGGCGAGTATGTTTCGGTGACCCCGTTCTTTAACTGGGTGCACCTATGGAACACCGGTGCCGCATTCAGTCTTTTTGCGAATGGTGGAGGCTGGCAGCGCTACTTTTTTATCGGAATCGCGGTAGTGGTCTCGATTTTTCTGATCAAGCTGATCCTTGAAAATCGTCATAAAGGAGAAGCCATCGCTTACAGTCTTATCCTCGGTGGCGCCATGGGCAACCTGATTGACCGGGTCTTTCGCGGCTATGTTGTGGATTCCTTTGATTTCTATTGGCGAGACTGGCATTGGCCGGCCTTCAACCTGGCTGATATTGCAATTGTCCTCGGTGCCTTACTTTTCGTTTCCAGCAGCTTGTTGGGTAAAAAAGCAAACACCAATGCCGAGTCGGATGGATCTGACTGACACCTACGCCTATACAACACCATGACCGAACTTCCCGACAACATCCTTCACCTGCCGCAATACCAAGTACTGGGCTGCAAATCAACCGACGACGAAATGCACTTCCAGGTGGACGTGCCCGATCCCATCGCCTGCGAGGAATGCGGCGTGCAGGGTGAGTTCGTACGGTTCGGCAAGCGTGACGTTCCCTATCGTGATCTGCCCATCCACGGCAAGCGGGTCACTCTCTGGGTGGTCCGCCGCCGATACACCTGCCGGGCCTGCAAGACAACATTCAGGCCCCAGCTACCGGAGATGGTGGACGGATTCCGTATGACACTGCGGCTGCATGAGTACGTGGAGAAGGAATCCTTCAACCACCCCTACACCTTTGTGGCGGCACAGACCGGCCTGGACGAGAAGACGGTGCGCGACATCTTCAACGCCCGCGCCGAGTTCCTGGGGCGCTGGCACCGCTTCGAGACGCCCCGCATCCTGGGCATTGACGAGCTATACCTGAACAAGCGCTACCGCTGCATTCTGACCAACATTGAGGAGCGAACCCTGCTCGACCTGCTGGCCACCCGCCGCCAGGACGTGGTGACCAACTACCTGATGAAGCTGAAAGACCGGCAGAAGGTCGAGATCGTCAGCATGGACATGTGGAACCCCTACCGGGCAGCGGTCAAGGCTGTGCTGCCCCAGGCCCGTATCGTGGTCGATAAGTTCCATGTGGTGCGCATGGCCAACGATGCCCTAGAGAGAGTGCGCAAGGGCCTCAGAAAGGAGCTGAAACCGTCCCAGAGCCGGACTCTCAAGGGAGACCGGAAAATCCTGCTGAAACGCGCTCACGAAGTCTCAGACCGGGAGCGCCTCATCATGGAGACCTGGACAGGCGCGTTCCCGCAACTGCTGGCCGCCTACGAGCACAAGGAGCGCTTCTACGGCATCTGGGACGCCACCACACGGCTCCAGGCAGAAGCCGCCCTGGACGAGTGGATAGCCACCATCCCGAAGGGCCAAAAGGAAGTCTGGAGCGATCTGGTCAGGGCAGTGGGAAACTGGCGCGAAGAGACCATGACCTACTTCGAGACGGACATGCCCGTCACCAACGCTTACACGGAGTCCATCAACCGACTGGCCAAGGACAAGAACCGTGAAGGGCGCGGTTACTCCTTCGAGGTGATGCGGGCACGAATGCTCTACACCACGAAGCACAAGAAGAAGGCACCGACTGCGAAGGTCTCTCCTTTCTACAAGAAAACCATCGGTTACGGACTGCCGGACTTCGCAGAGGAACTCAACTACGGAGTCGATCTATCAACCATCTGAGGGTGGTATCAGATTGATGGGGTGAAGGTGCCCCATCAACCATTAAATCCGTATACCCGGATAAATTACGTGAAATGGCCCCCGAACTCGCCAGTGAACTGACTCCACGATTTAAGGAAAAACCCAAGTGGACCTTCAATTTCACCCTGGACGGGGAAAATGGCATCCCCATCAATAAGCGCGGCAGCGGGATAAGGAGGCTTATCCTGTTGAATTTTTTCCGGGCTGAGGCTGAAAAGAATGTCGCGGGGACGCCCAGAAACATGATTTATGCCATCGAAGAGCCTGAAACGTCACAGCAGCCAAACTATCAGATGATGCTGATGAAAGCGTTGCTGGCACTGGCAGGCCAGCCGCACCGTCAGATTATCGTCACCACCCATGTCCCGGCGCTGGCCGGATTGATCCCTGTCGAAGGTGTACGTTATGTCACCCGAAATGAGGCGGGTGAACCCGTAGTAAAAATGCCGGATGACGCTGTGCTGAAGGAAGCCACTGAAAGCCTGGGGGTGCTACCAGAGACCGGTATGGAAAGGGCGCAGGGGATTGTTCTGGTAGAGGGAAAGTCGGATGTCACTTTCCTGAGGCATGCGGCCAGTTCATTAAAACAGTCAGGTGTGCTGCCAGCCTCTCTGGAGGACGTGAAAATAGTGCCAGTCCTCATAGGAGGGTGTGGCAGCGTCAAACACTGGGTTACATTGAATCTGGCCAACGATCTGGGGCTTCCCTGGTGCGTTTTTCTGGACTCCGATATTGGGGGAGACCCTGCACAGGTTATGTCCATTCAGAAACGTAAAAGAGAAGTGGAGGATGCCGGTAAGGTATTCTTCGCCACGCGTAAACGTGAAATAGAGAACTATCTCTGCCCGGATCTGATCGAAGAAATGACCGGTGTAGCCGTCACGTTTACGGACACCTGTGATGCTAAAAAAATAATTGGCCGGGCGGTGGGAATGAAGCCCGATAATGTGCTTGATAAATTCTGGCCCCGGATGACAGCGGAAAGAATCATCTCAAGATCAACCTATCATGACGGAATGCAGGAAAGGATTGAGCTGGTTGAGATCCTGAGCGATATTGTTGCCATGACGAGATAATGTGTAAAAATTATCGCTGCTGCATATATTCCGGTCCACAGCAAAGGACCGGAGTATAGTATATAAAAAACCCGAAATTAATCGGGTTTTAATTATTTAACGTTTAACAGGCTCCCGTGCCCGGGAGTGAATTAAAATTACGCTTATTATGGCGTTTTTGCAATCTTTATTTTTGACTGCCAAGCCATTTATTCATCTGCTCGATTTCACCTTTCTGAGCTTTAATGATGTCCTGCGCAAGCTTTCTCATTTCGGGATCTTTTCCGTATTTAAGTTCGGTCTCAGCCATTGCTATTGCTCCTTCATGGTGTGCGATCATACCTTTTGCAAAGGCCTTATCGGGATCGGGCTCATTAACGGCGGCCATCATTTTGTCATGCATGTCTTTCATGCCAGCCATATATTCCTGTGACGATGCCGATGAGTGCATATCTGACATTTTCATTTCCGAATGTTCAGCAGAAATGGCTGGCAGGGATAACATTAATATTACAAAAAGGGTGTTTTTGATTTTCATTTAATAAATCCTTTCAGACAGGTACCGGTTAATTGTAGCTGAGTCAGATAAAAAAGCCCCCTGACGGGGGCAAAAATCTCACAACATATCCGGTTAAGGAATAATCTATCAAGGAAAGGGTAAAAGCACGGATACTACAGTCGCATTCAGCCTGCATTGATCATGCGGCGGTGCGCTTCGGCCATGGCCTGATGTGGGCCGGATTGCCCGTTATTCATGAATTCATGGGCAACCGCTGCTCTTTCATGCTCATTCATCGCCGTGTAAGATGTTGACGGGACGGTCGTGGATACTGTGTTATTTCCCATCATCTTCTGATGACTTTCCACCATTTTCTGGTGCGCATCCGCCGAGCCGTTCGTCATGGTTTCATGAGCAATAATGGCCTGTTCATGCTGGTCCATACCGGTCATACGAGGAGCAGTCCCCTGGATCCCGACAGGAGCCGCAGCAGACTGCATCTGGTGAGCAGGAGCCTGTGCATTGTTGACGCGATCATGGATATTCACGGTTTCAGTGGCCCAGGACGATGTAATTAAACCAAAGCCCAGCAAAGATGCTAATACGATATTTTTCATGATAACTCTCCATTTCTGAATTAGTGATGTCCGGGGAAGTACAACCGGTGTTTTCAGTTCCATAACTGAAACAGGTTCGGCAGCGTTTATTTCTCCGGGAGAAGGCTGGATATTCATTTCCTGGCGTACTCTGACGCCGGGTATTGATGAAGCAATCCAGCCTTCCTGATAAGTTGCACTAATTATATCGAATGGCTTCTGTTTGCTGCATGACAGGCTAATGACATCTTTGTCATTTAAATCTTTATTCTCAGCATTGGATTTCCGGGATCATTTTCTCCAGTCTGGGCACGGATAAGATAAAACGCGTGGAGCGTACGTCCGATTCCACCCGCACTCTTCCGTGATGTGCTTCCACGATTGACTTTACAATCGCAAGGCCGATGCCGCTGCCTTCTCCTTTTCGTTGTCTGGACGGATCCACCCGATAAAAACGGTCAAAAAGCCTTAATAAATGTTCTTCAGGGATTGGTTTCCCCGGATTTTCAATCACAAGGTCAAAAAAACTCTCCTGCTCTCTTATTGAGACGGTGATGGCCTGTCCCTCCGGGGTATAACGCAGGGCATTGGATAACAGATTATTGATCGCTCTTCTGAACATTTGTGGATCTCCCTCAACCAGGCAGGGCATCCCGTTAAATTTGAGCGTGATATTGCGTTCTTCGGCCCAGGCTTCGAAAAACTCGAAGACTTTCATGACTTCTGCTCTGAGGTCAAAACGGACCCTGTCAGGTATAAGCTGGTTATTGTCCGCCTGTGCCAGAAACAGCATGTCGCTGACCATTTTGGTCATCCGGTTATACTCTTCAAGACTGGAGTAGAGGACATCCTCAAGTTCCTTCTGGGTTCGATCCTGACTCAGTGCGATTTCAGTCTGCGTCACCAGATTGGTGATGGGCGTTCTGATCTCATGCGCGATATCGGCAGAGAAATTGGCCTGGCGGGTAAAGACGTCCTCAATCTTTCCAATCATATGATTGAACGAGATAACCAGTTGCTCCAGCTCAATGGGAACGCGTGTCGGTTCCAGCCGCGCATCAAGATTCTCGGAGGTGATGTTTTTAATGGCATTGCTGACATTACGAAGGGGCAGGTGCCCCTGACGGACAGCGATGCGAATGATCAGAACAATCAGCAGGCTTATCACGACGGCGATCGCAATCAGATTTTTTTTCAGCGCATCGAGGTAATGGAGATGGAAATTAATGGAGAGGCCAGTCAGCATGACATAATTCTGCTGTTTGCCCTGAAATGTCGCCTGGCCAGAGGAGGCGATAATCCGGTACGTTTCCATCTTCATTCCGGACCCGGTATCCATCGCTCTCGCAGTATCCTCCACCGTCCAGAGAAAGACATCCCGTGCGCGGCTGTGCTCGCTAAAATCGGCTGAATTCACGGCCGGGCGTAGTGCTGCCCCCTGCGCAGAGCTGTACAGCACCTCACCCCGGGGATTGAGGAGCAAAAGGGCAACGTTGCGGTAGCTGGCGATCGATTCCTTTATTTTGCTTACTTTTTTTTCATCCGGATCTGCCGGGGACTGGAGTATACGGCTCAGTGTGGTGCTGATTTGTTGCAGATCGCTGACATCCTGCTCGGCAAAATGCTTTTCAACAGAATGCAGCATAAACCAGGTGAAGGCGATAAACGCCAGTATTGTGGACAGGCTGATAAAAAAGGTCAGCCGCAGCGCGAGTGAGAAAGGTCGTCTGGACGGTTTGCTATGCATCCGGGATCTCCAGCATGTAGCCCACGCCCCGCACTGTCTGGATCAGTTTTGTCCCGTAATCGTTGTCTATTTTAGCGCGGAGTCGCTTTACTGCGACATCAATCGCGTTAGTGTCGCTGTCAAAATTCATGTCCCAGACCTGAGAGGCAATCAGGGAGCGGGGAAGAACTTCTCCCTGATGGCGAATGAAGAATTCCAGCAAGCTGAACTCTTTACTGGTGAGCACAATGCGGTTCCCGGCGCGGCTGACTTTTCTGGATACGAGATCAACCGAGAGGTCAGCCACTTTAAGCTGGCTTTCCGTGATCATCGTGTTTCCCCGCCTGAGGAGGGTTCTTACCCGGGCGAGCAGTTCAGCAAACGCAAAGGGCTTCACCAGATAATCGTCCGCACCCAGCTCAAGTCCTTTGACCCTGTGTTCAATCGTGCCAAGGGCCGTCAGCAGTAATACCGGCATCCCCTTTCCGGCACTGCGCAGCATACGGATGATATCCCAGCCGTTTACATCAGGCAGCATGATATCCAGGATGGCTAAATCATACTCGGCTGTCATGGCAAGATGATATCCGGTCAGACCATTATCAGCGTGATCCACGACGAACCCCGCCTCTGTCAGCCCCTTGCTGAGATATTCACCTGTTTTAATTTCGTCTTCAACGATTAATATTTTCATCATGCTCCCCGGCTGGCTGCTAATGTCATTTTATTGCGCCCACGATCGGGTGATGCTGCCAACTTACTGATTTAGTGTATGATGGTGTTTTTGAGGTGCTCCAGTGGCTTCTGTTTCTATCAGCTGTCCCTCCTGTTCAGCTACTGACGGGGTGGTGCGTAACGGCAAAAGCACTGCCGGACATCAGCGCTATCTCTGCTCTCACTGCCGTAAAACATGGCAACTGCAGTTCACTTACACCGCTTCTCAACCCGGTACGCACCAGAAAATCATTGATATGGCCATGAATGGCGTTGGATGCCGGGCAACCGCCCGCATTATGGGCGTTGGCCTCAACACGATTTTCCGCCATTTAAAAAACTCAGGCCGCAGTCGGTAACCTCGCGCATACAGCCGGGCAGTGACGTCATCGTCTGCGCGGAAATGGACGAACAGTGGGGATACGTCGGGGCTAAATCGCGCCAGCGCTGGCTGTTTTACGCGTATGACAGGCTCCGGAAGACGGTTGTTGCGCACGTATTCGGTGAACGCACGATGGCGACGCTGGGGCGTCTTATGAGCCTGCTGTCACCCTTTGACGTGGTGATATGGATGACGGATGGCTGGCCGCTGTATGAATCCCGCCTGAAGGGAAAGCTGCACGTAATCAGCAAGCGATATACGCAGCGAATTGAGCGGCATAACCTGAATCTGAGGCAGCACCTGGCACGGCTGGGACGGAAGTCGCTGTCGTTCTCAAAATCGGTGGAGCTGCATGACAAAGTCATCGGGCATTATCTGAACATAAAACACTATCAATAAGTTGGAGTCATTACCGCCCATTCCAGCCATGTATACCCATGTAAATCCCAACAGCAGCAATCAGGGCGCTTGAAATATAGGGGGCTCTTCTGGCGATGGTATTGAAGCCACTCCAGCGTTTGGCGACCTGACGAACGCTGATCGCCGCACCCACTCCAACCGTTACGAGGGTCAATGCCAGGCCGATACTGAAACAAACAACCAGTGTGGCACCCAGCGTAAGCGCTTTAAGCTGAAGGCAGATCAACAATACAGTTATAGCTGCCGGGCAAGGGATAAGCCCTCCTGTCAGTCCAAATATCAGGATTTGCCCGTTGGTTACTTCTTTCCCGTCGAAGCGGCGTTTTATGTCATTGGCATGAGCCAGTTCGTGAGCGTCCTGATACTCTTTCGAATTCACATCCAGCCCATCAAGCTCAGAGTGGTCATGGTCATGGTCGTGTTCAGCGAACGCCACATCATAGTCATGGACATGACCACGATGTCCCAGAGACAGACGTACGTTGAAACTGTGAGGCTCAGGGATGGGAGATGTTGACTCCAGATAATCACCATGATCAACAAATTCAAAAGTCTGAGAGATCGTACTGTTTTCCCGAAGTGTGGTTAATGAGATATCTTCAGAAGCCCATCTTTGGCCACTAAGAGTGCGTAGCCGCCAGTGGGGAAGTTGTCCTTCTTCAAAAATGGACAGTTCAACTTTTCCATGGCCAGTATCGATCAACCTTGTTTCGTCATGGTGATGATGTTCATTCTCCTGCATTCCCTCCAGCCAGTTTTTCTCACCGCTCCAGGTTCGCCAGAACATCCAAAAAGCCGTACCAAGGATGATCACTGAAGAGACCATCTGTAGCCAGGGTTCGGCTGATTCTGCGGTAAATTTATTACTGATATACATCCCTCCAAAAGCAATCAGCCATACGACTGCAGTGTGCGACAATGTTGCCGCGACACCCAGCATCACGGCCTGACGTACGGTGCCTTTTATAGCAATGATGAATGCTGCCATCATTGTTTTGGAGTGCCCGGGCTCCAGTCCATGAAGCGCGCCAAGCAGAATGGCGCTGGGGATGAAAAACCATGCGTTGCCTTGCTGAAGAAGTGTCGTAAATTCGTTCATGAGAATCATTCTTGGTTATTAAGTGTAGGCCGGATTCTACTCCCCCCAGTAAAATATACTACCCCCCAGTAGAATAACGCTGGTATAGTTACATAAAATATCCAGGAGAGTGAGAGCCCACATGTCACATACCATCCGCGATAAACAAAAACTGAAAGCACGTACAAGCAAGATCCAGGGGCAGGTTGCTGCGCTGAAAAAAATGCTTGATGAACCTCACGAATGTGCCGCTGTACTGCAACAAATAGCCGCCATACGTGGTGCCGTGAATGGTTTATTGCGTGAAGTGATTAAAGGACATTTGACTGAACATATTGTTCATGAAAGTGAAGAACAGAAACGAGAAGAAGACCTGGACGTTGTGCTGAAGGTTCTGGATTCTTACATCAAGTGACAGTTTGGCTAAAAGCCCTGAGCATTAATTTATCTAAATAACACGTTATCAAGTGACGGTTTTGGGCTGTTTGTAGCGGCATAGTGAGTTTGTTTAATCAATGAGCTTTAAGATGCCCCCCTTCATGCAAGGCAACGCGTACATTTCTGGTACATCTACTTCCCTTACTTTGCTCAGGGCAACCCACATTGTTAAAGCCTCTACTCGCTGACCATCAAAATCACCCAACGTCAGATAATGGAAAAAAATTTTGGATGACATTTTGAAACGTGTCCTCTGCTGTGAACGTCGAGAGATGCTACGCGAGAAAGGAGATGACCTACTTAGTATCCTGTTAAGTAGGTCTATCTGAAGAAGTAGACAACTTTAAAGTCTTTTTCATGTTAAAGGAGACAACTTTAATGTCTGTGTACACCTACCTTTGCTCAAATCAAAATGTTCTGACATACCAAAATGGAGTGTAAAATGACTCAAAACCAGGGTTCTGAGCCAGTACCGGCGAGCCGGACAGGGCAGCTCATCAGCGCCCGGGATATGGCCATGCAGAAATTCGAAGAAGGGATGCGGTTAATCTCGGAAGCGTCGGAACTGTGCGGTCTCTCTCTCTTCACCAGCAGAATTATGCAGCCCAACGCATTTGGTCTTCCGTCGTCACTGGATCGCACCATCGAGGAGGGGCGTAAGGAAATTGACCGTAAAACGTGGAAAAGGCTCTTTGAAGAAATAGGTATGGACCGGTACTGGAACCATAAGCAAAAAGAAGCCTTTAACGAATCCCTACGTACGGATCCGCCCGTCGCTTCCCTGGAGATTGTTAAGGGAACATTACAGCATGCACTGGCTAACAGACGAGACACGCTTGCAGAAGGTTTCGTTGATGTTCTCAACAAGCTTGACCGAAGTTTTAAAAGCAATGCACGGCAATATACAATGCCGAAAAAGCTTGTTCTTCGGGGGATTTTTCCTGGTGTGAACGTACTGAGGTACAACGGTTTCTCGCAGGACAATCACTTTTGTTTACGCGACTTTGAGAATATTGTATGCATCTGTTCTGATACTCCAACACCTGCAACCGGCGGTGGGCTGAGTATGGTCGACAGGCTGACGGCCATGAGAAATACAGATTTCACAGGCGAGGTCTGCGATGAGAATGGCTGGCGGTGTCGCCTGTTTGAGAATGGAAACGTTCATATTTGTATCGACAGTATCTCGCTTCTGAATGCTCTGAACGATCTTATCAGCATATATTTTGCAAACCAGCTTCCGGCCGCAGGAAAAAAATGATGATCGAAAACGATAAAGAAAAAAGCCTGAACGATGCTACCTCGCCAGAGGTGCAGAATGACATCCGCAGCGAATCCACAGAAAAATCAAAGGAAATGGGTCGTTCAAGGTACTCATCTATTGCGATGATCGATTACTTCAATGCAATCGAACGTCTGTGCGAAGAGAAAAAAATTAACCCGGAAAATATCGATCTGAGCTTCAAAGTTCACTGGCTCAGAAACGCTGTTGGCGGCTCGTTTGCAAGGTCACAGGAGATGTTCGCTGAGTACCAGAAGTATGTTAAAGAGGTTCCTGAAGAGGCCCGTTACCTGGATATACCCGATGAGGTGAAGGTTGCACTCGGCGATATTATCTCGTACATCACCTGGCACTACCGTAGAAGCTATACCGCAATACAGAGTGATAGTGTTAAAAAAGCTGAAGCACGTAGCATGCAGCTGGAGGAGGAGGTAACGCAGCTTTTACAGCGGCTTGAGCAAAGCGCTACCGATATGGATGAGCTGAAACTTGAGAATCAGGCGCTACAGGGTCGATTAGAGATCCGGGACAGTACCGTCAAGGAGTTAGAAACAAGGCTGAATGTTGCCGAAGCAGAACTCGAAACCTGCCATCACCAGTTAGATAGCACACGGCATGAATTAAGCCTCGCACAGCAGTCAAATGACTCACTCTCCCAGCAACTGGCTGAACGTAAAACAGAGATCGCTGGTCACCTTGAATATCAAAAAAAGCTGAACGAAGAGATCAACACTCAGCGTTCTGATAATGCCGGTCTTTCCAGACAATGCGACCAGTTAAGTCAGACTGTGTCAGATACAAAGGCAGAGAGGGACAGGTTTGAACAGGAATTGATTGCTGCACAGAACCTCTGTGCTGAGCTGAAAAGTGCACTGTCCGGGAAGGAGGGTGACCTGGTGGCGGTGAATGCCGAGCTTACTGAACTCCATAAACTAAACGAGTCGCTGAGCGCCGACCTGAAAAAAGTAACTTTGGTCAGCCAGGGCTATGAAGCGGAAGTGGCTGAACAAAGCAGTGAATTAAAAACGCTCCAGTCCAAAGTAATGAAGCTGGAAGCTACCCTGGAGGCAGAGAAAACAATCTCAGAATCCCTGAAAGGCACCATTGATACATTGACTGGTGCAATGGCAGGGGGAGGTACTGGAAAGTCAAAACAGCCGCGTAGTAGAAAAACATCATGATAAATGAAGCCAGGTTGATAGACTTCTCTGCATCCCCTGGCACAGTAGACCTTCTGCGGACATTCAGCCCGTCCGCAGGAGTTTTCGTCCTTCAGTCAACAAATGCACTACCTTTTTTGAGTCTCCACTTTCCAGTGCAGAAAACACGTTACCGATTTTACCAACAGCTTGTATCTGAGTGATAACCCCAGTCTTGTAATCATCAAGGATCCCTGACAGGAAAGCGTTCAGTTTTGTCTGTTCGCTTAGTGAAAGCATGTATGACATTTTTTCTCCATTTTAAGCAGGTGTGCCAGTTGAAAGAGGTTTACGTGATTCTGGAAAATGAGGCAGCACCATAGTTTCAGATGCTGTGGTCGCATCCCAGTGCCACCATCCATAAGGCCCATATTCACGGTTGTAATAATCTTTTTTGAGTTGCTTTCGGGCCAGATAAGCAGGAGTGGCCATACCAAATACTTCCATCGGGAACGGCTTATCGCTTTTTGTGTCGAGCAGGTAGAAGTCAGGGAACACCTCACTAATACTCGCATCATAACGCATGGGCTTAACGTACTGCCGGTGCTCTGCATCCAGCTTTTCTGCAACAACCGCCTCATAGGAGGAGTCCAGAGGTATCCAGTTCTCGCTAACGTGCATCAGCACAATTTGATGAGCTCTTACAGAAGGGCCTCTGCCGGTTACCGCAGCTGGTGACGTCAACGCAAAGACAACTATTTTCGCCCCGGATTTCCATGCTGCGTACTCCGATGAAAATCGTTTCTTTACGCTATCCCAATGGCCTTCTGAATTGAAAAAAATCAGCGGTAGCCCCCCAAAATTCCGCAGGGGTAAAAATTTAAGTGGCTTCTCATGCTTTTCAGCATCGTAGCGAGGTAAAACTGACAGGAGCATGAGACGTTTATCACTCATCGCCTGTGATGAAAGACGCTGAATTTGCGACTGAGCGACAGGTTGTTTCGGGTCAGGTACACCAATGAATAAATGGTCACCTATGCAGGCTCTGCCGGTACGAATTTGTTTAGCGGTTTCAAGCAGACGATACCGTACCAGTGAATCGTTACGTTTCCCTGCCATTTTCGGGTACCAGACATTCAGACCAGACTCTGTCCACAAAAGACTAAGCAAGCCCAGGAGGGTCATTGAGGCCTGACCTCCTTCTGGTCGCTGAACATGGGGCAGGGGAGGCACTTCTGATTTTTCAGGAGGATCTTTCTCTGTCATACCGATACCGAGCCTTACAGCCATATCACCTTCGGTTGTAATCCGGACCACACCACTCGCATATCCTTTCAGGCCGGTATGCCGGGCATCAAGGGAGAAGAATACACAGGAAGGATCATGCTCAATGCCCGTGTTAGCGGCTTTGACGAGAATAAAGGCATCACCGTTCGGTAAAGCACGAACATAAAGTCGCTTTTCTCCTTTTCCACGACATCCGCAGGTGATGACTGATTTTTGACCTGAGGTGTGGTGTGCCTTTTTAAGAGCCGACTGCCACCCTTTAGCAAACTCATCCTGCGTTTGAAAGTCAGGTGAGTACCTTTTGACGTTTGGATCGTCGTCGTAAGCAATCATCACTGCGAATTTTTGGCTCATAGTAGTCTCCTAAACAGGAAGTTTAATATCCCAACCAAAGCAACACTTCCTGAGCGTCATACTGTTCCTTTACGCCCATGTCGCTAAAGAATTCTTCGAAATCTGTTTCGGGAACGCAATGCCTGGACAGTTCTTGTAATGCTCGTTCTTTAGATACCGTCTCACCTTCAGCTGATTCGAAATACGTCATGGTTGACCTCTGACATTATTACAACAATCTTAAGCATTTAAATTGATGAAGGAGCTCAGGTCAGCTGACTTCGTCGTAAAACTGCCGCAAGCGCTGGGAGGCTGCAAATTCAATTCGTGACTTCAGCAGTTTGGCGACGGCCGCAAAGACATCAACGACCACGGAGTTCCCAAACTGTCTGTAAGCCTGTGTATTGGACACAGGGATACGGAAAACACTTTCCCCGGGTTTATCGAAGCCCATTAGCCTGCTGCATTCACGTGGCGTTAGCATGCGTGGCCGACGGTCCATGTTGTATGTGTTATGGAAATCAGTTTCTCCCAGCTCATGAGACCAGCCCCGATCAATAAGAATTTCAGATCCGTCTTTCATATAGCGGCTTGAGAGGGTTCTGGTGACACTATTAACATTGGAAGGATCTACTAGTCCAAAACCAAAACCATTGCCTTTTGCCGCATGTTTCTTTGCATAGTTGTATAAGTACTCCCAGAGTTTAGGGGAGAGGATGTATTTACTATCTACGCTCGGATCCAGTAAATCTGAGAGAGAAGGGCGCTTGTCCGGATAAAAGTCTTTAATGTCTCTCAGAGTAAAACCGTCTTTCAGACGTAGGTCGCGGCGAAAACCAATAAGGACGATACGTTCACGGTGCTGGGGTCGGAAATGACGGCCATCGATGACTTTAGGATCATCCGCGCCCGTGCTTTCGCTGTTTGCGACGTCGTAGCCAAGCTCATCGAGCGTTTTCATGATGATGTTAAAGGTATTACCCTTATCGTGACTCTTCAGATTTTTTACGTTTTCCAGAACAAAAATTGCAGGTTGTTTTGCCCGGATGATCCTGGCCACATCAAAGAAGAGCGTACCCTGAGTGTCGCACTCGAAACCGTGTTTGCGACCCATAGAGTTCTTTTTACTGACACCGGCGATGCTGAATGGCTGGCATGGAAATCCCGCAAGAAGAACATCATGATCCGGGATAGAGGCATCGATAAATTTGTATGCCTCGTCATCAGTAACCTCGGGCCGGTTGCTAAGAGTGATGTCACGGATGTCTGAATTGAAGCGGTGCTCGTTCTCATCGCAATACCAGTTCGCCCGGTAAGTACGGCTGGAATAAGTATTCCATTCGCTCGTGAAAAGACATTTACCACCGATGGCATCAAATCCGCTTCGCAGTCCACCTATCCCTGCAAACAGCTCGATAAAGCTAAAGTGCCTGTCCTCATAATCAGCAGGTCGTGAAGGTATTAAAGTCTGTAGATAGCGTCCATCTGCGATACTCAGATCACAATGCTCAGGTATGCATGTAACCTGACGTTTAAGGGATGCACGGGACCAATTACTGCCATTTTCATCATTTAATACCTGAGCCAGATATTTCAGGTCATAAATAGTCGAAGCTGTTAACAAAGTTTTGTGGATCAGAGATGGTGTTTTATCCACATCATTCAGGTCTGTCTCAAGATCATGAGTGTAACGTTTCATCCAAACTCTCTCAGGAATAATATCTTTGAGATAGATTAACACGCTTAATTTGGATTATTTTTTGGTTCAGGTTCTAAATTTATTGTGATTATTCTGCCTTTAAGTTGCAAAAAGATTGGTTTTAAGCCCGCCCATGAAATAATGACTTGTTAAAATACTGCCTGTAAATAGGCTTGTGGATACATGTCTGTACTCAACAAATTCAGGTGAAATGATGTTTTTTTTTACAAAGTTACTTTTGCCCATCATGATTGTTGTATTCCCAGTGGCGTCCTGGGGGAACTCAACAACTTTTGAGGCAAAGGTGGTTAAGATTGTTGACGGTGACACCATAACTGCGTTGGATGCTCAAAACACAACCATCAAAATACGGATGTATGGTATAGACGCTCCTGAATCTAAACAGGCTTTTGGCCAAAAAGCAAAACAGGCCTTAACCACAGCTATAGCAACTAAAATCGTTACCGTGATAGACCATGGTACGGATATCTATGGCCGTATGTTAGGTACCATCTGGTTAGATGGATATGATATCAATGCCTCTATGGTGGACAGTGGATATGCGTGGGTTTATCGGTTCGAAGATAACGCCATTGTCCCTGGCTATATCAAATATGAATCCGCAGCACAAAAGGAGGCAAAAGGGTTATGGGCAGACACCAACCCTGTCCCACCATGGCAGTGGAGACAGGCAAACGAAAAGCCCAGAAAGGTGAAAGGGAAGAAATAACCATGATGAAAGAGCCTCATCCGTTACTTCAGTTGGTACTAAACGATTCCGGTCGTCTAACCATGCCTGTTTATTATAGAGATCAACAGTATTGCCCGACTTGCCTTACAAAGGTGTTGAAGAGTGAGGATGGAAGTTTGGCGCACCTCGGGGAAATAAATCAAAATACATGTAGACCTTCTATTTCAGTAGTTGTGACAAAAGCAATTATTGAAATGTTATGTGACGGGGAAAAAATATTTGTAAATCCAATACGATACCGAGGCCGGGTGCTGGCACCCTCAGTAATTTTTTCTCCCGACACTCACACTTTCAAACCGTTTATAAATACAGACTATCAGCCTGTGGGAGCAAACTGGAAAAGTGAAAAGGGATATAAACTCGGTCTGTTTTATCTCAAAGATCGAGCCAACTCTATCAATAAAGAGGAATTTGATTTCATTGCCGTTATAGACCCTAAGGCAATGCAGAAAGAATTTATTTCGGCCTGGTCTGAGGTTGATGAAAAAAATCCATTGGAAACGCTGAAGCAGATCTTACGATCTAAAAACAACTCTTCTTTATGGGTAAAATGGCCTGGCAAAATTGAGCATGCGCAAAAAGGAAATTGCAACGAAAATTACTGGTTCGATTATCAATCTGATAATCAGGAAGTGAACTGTACGGTCTCTGTTGTAGGTATCGAAGGTAACAGTTCCGGTGAGACAATTTATAGATTGCAAACTTTGCTAAAGCGTAAGCTCAATGAATATCAACTGGTTCGGTCTTTAGGGACTATTATGCTTCTTGATAATACCGGGAATATGATTCCATCAAACCATCCTTATTTTGAAGTCATCTCAAAAGCATGTATAAATGGAGTGCGTGACTTTGTTCGTCAAAACCCGTGGGTAGTCTGACGGTCAACTATAAAGCATAATATAATTAGTAATAACAAGGAACAGACATGAATGAAAACTCAGTAATCTTAATAAGTTTATTTTGGTTTTTTTTTGGATCGAGTGTTGTAGCTGGTTTTATGGATGCATCATTATATTGCTGGATTTTTGCAGCCATAAGCGCATTGTTTCTTCTTTCGGTGATACAAACACCAAAGGAGTTAACGGTATCTATTCTTCTTGCGGTACTTATGGCAAGCTCCGCAGGTGTTTTCATTCTGGCTTATAAAGTCAAAACGAATGTCGTTTCACCAATCTATCTCTTAAAAAAGCCTACTGCATACATGGCTGAAATAGATAACCGAAGGATTCATGGTTACTAAATATTTTGCAATTGCATCATTTGACGGTCCGGGTTTATTTACCCACAGCATCGACTAATTCAAGAGGTTACATATGATAGTTTCAGAAGCAATTTTTTATTCTTCTATTATTTCCTGGGTTCTTTATTGGTGGTTTATTGGAAATATTACTAAAAAGGTAGGGATGCTTGTTGTTCCACTCACGCTTACCTTCGGATGTTACATTTATGCAATTCATTTGGATGATTCCGAACAGCAAACCAATTTACGTTGGGAGCAGATCGGTTTTATTACCTTTATAATTGTGATAATGTGGGCAGGAAAGTTTGTGATGAAAAGACTATCTGAATGATGATCTAATCCACACTTTTCGATATCTTAGAAAAGTAACTTTGTGAGCAAACAGTCATATGACATGCAAAACGCTGATCTCAAAGACAGATGATGGATACACATTTAGCATTTCACCTTACGAAGACGGGTACCGCTTATCAGTCTCGCCTGAAAATCGTCACAATGGTACCCAAAGCTTTGACGGCTGGTTCCCACGTTTTTTTTCCGAACCACAGTATGCCAAATCATCTTTAACTAAGTTTCTCGGTGAGTCCTTAGTATGGGAAGAAGATTCAAGTAATGCTCTATGAGATTACTTATTATAAATTTTTCTATTAATCTCCATGGAGTGATATATGAATTTGGCCTATTTTTTATTTTTGTCTATAACTGTTATGCTTACGAGCTTTATTATTAAATCACTTGTCGTATTGGTAAAGTTCAAATTACTTCGTGATGAACGTCTCGAATATACCAGCAATAAAAATATTGATGAGATGTACGATTTAATGAATGCGAAGGAAGAAATCCTCATAAGGCATCATAAGCAGATGTTGGCATTGCATCTTTCACTATTAATATTCGTTCTATTTATTGCTTACATTTACTAAAAATAATTTTATTCAACATTTCAACAAAGGGTTTTCAATGGAAAGCTTCGAAACTGAACAAATGATTCAATATGCTTTCTACATAAATATCGTAATAACGACTGGTTTGGCATGGTTTTGCTTGCGGTCAGGATTGCATTACAATTTTTTCAGAAAAGCAGAGAGTGCCAGAACAAAAGGGCTGAGTAGTACCTCTACTGAACACGGTCCAGCAATTGTGAGAATAAAGAAGCTACAAGCATTAGTAGATTTTATTAGTAACTGTGCTTTTCTAATCCTTTCAATTGGCACAGCTTATATTTTGTATTTTTGGATCCACAGTTAACTCATACAAGGTAACTTCGGCAAATAACAACTTCTAATGCAGGACTTTAATAACTATAACGGATGCTACATGAAAAACGACAGTTTAATTACGCGGTATAAAATACTTAAAGGCGAACGCGATGAGTCTATCTTCACCATAATAATCGCGCTAGTAGTAAAGCTGGGGCTGGTAGCCCTGGCATTCTATCTGTTGCTTGGTTCCACGATTGATTGGTCAAGCTGGAAAACCTATGCCGCCATGTTGATCTTTGGAGCATTTCTCTAAAAGGATGACCACGGCAATACCAGGTCAGACAACAAGGTCGTTAGCATGATCGTTGGAAGCAACGGAAGCACCTTGAAAAAGGTCGGCAGCACTATAAAATCCATCAGCAATGCACACAAATAAACTACTGGTATCTTAAAATGAAAGTGAAAGAGTTGATCGCCATGCTGAACGAAAGAGACCCTGAGGCAATTGTTCTGATTTCCGGCTATGAAACGATCGGCGGCACGGAAGTCGCAGAAGCTGATTTGCTCATTGATATGCAGTCAATATGCTTAGAACAGGCTGATAATCTCACAGGAAACCGTAAAGTTGTTTCTTCCGGTGGTGAAGATTCAGTTTGGTTAGGCTGGAAAGATGATTACCGTACAAAGGTGTTTTTAGAAGATGCCCAAATTCCTGATCAAGATGAATGACGGTCAGCGTTGGCTTCAAAGGCAATCTATCAGTACGTGAAACGTAAATGTTAAAAAATAACCACATATGAATCAATAACTTATGTCAAAGCTAAGTAGAGATGTCCGGGGTGGGGCAAAGTTCAAATGTCCTTTGATAATATTGAATTCCTGGATAAAAATCGCATCTTAACCTCTTCGTTTGAGTACCTTGTTGGGTTGACCCCGTATTCGCTTTATTTGTAGTATTGGGCTGCTTTGAAGTGTTTCATGTTCAAACGCGACGTGTTCTGTAAGTTCTTCCTGACAACAGAGCCGACAATATATACACATCCGCTATGGAGAATCTGACAACCGCTATGCGTATTACGCCACCCTGAGTTTTTCCTTCCTCTGTCGTACTGAGCAAGCCTCAGCACGCACTCAATAACATCCCGTCTGCGGATGTGCTTTACCGTACGTAAAAATGTAGCCCTCCAGGGCTGACTGTATCTAAAAACTGAGAAATTACTATGTTGCTGTCCTCGACGCGTAAGGACTGGCTGGGTAACGTCCGTGGTGACGTTCTGGCCGGTATTGTTGTCGCGCTCGCACTCATTCCAGAAGCGATCGCCTTTTCCATTATCGCCGGTGTTGATCCCCAGGTGGGCCTCTACTCGGCGTTCTGTATTCCTCTCGTTATGGCCTTCTTTGGCGGACGTCCGGCGATGATTTCGTCCTCCACCGGTGCAATGGCTCTCCTGATGGTGACGCTGGTGAAAGATCATGGCTTACAGTATTTACTGGCTGCCTCCATACTGACCGGGGTATTCCAGCTGATAGCCGGATATCTGAAGCTTGGCGGGCTGATGCGTTTTGTTTCACGCTCAGTGGTCACGGGGTTTGTTAATGCACTGGCAATACTGATTTTTATGGCCCAGTTGCCTGAGCTGACCAATGTGACATGGCATGTTTATGCCATGACTGCGGCAGGGCTGGGGATCATCTATCTCTTCCCTTATATCAACAAAACCATTCCTTCACCGCTTGTGTGCATCGTGGTGCTGACTGGGATTGCCATGTGGCTGCATCTGGATGTGCGAACCGTCGGGGATATGGGGAAACTTCCCGACAGTCTGCCGGTCTTCCTGCTCCCGGACGTGCCTTTAAATCTTCAGACGCTGCTCATCATCCTGCCATATTCTGCGGGGCTTGCGGTGGTTGGCCTGCTTGAGTCGATGATGACCGCCACTATCGTGGATGACATGACCGACACGCCAAGCGACAAAAACAGGGAGTGCAAAGCTCAGGGCATCGCGAACATCTGCACATCCTTTATCGGAGGAATGGCAGGCTGCGCGATGATTGGGCAATCTGTTATCAACGTAAAATCCGGTGGACGCGGACGACTTTCAACCCTCACGGCGGGCGTGGTGCTGCTTTGCCTGATTGTGTTCCTGCGCAACTGGGTCTCCCAAATTCCGATGGCAGCGCTGGTCGCGGTGATGATTATGGTTTCCATCGGGACATTCTCCTGGCGCTCCATTGCCAACCTGCGGACACACCCCCTTTCAACCAGCGTGGTCATGCTTGCCACCGTCGCGGTTGTGGTGGCAACACATAATCTGGCCTTCGGTGTGCTGACCGGTGTACTGATTGCTTCGCTCAATTTTGCCACTAAAGTATCCCGGTTCATGCGTGTAACCTCAGTTCTGGAGGGGACGAGCCGGACGTATACCGTCACCGGCCAGGTATTCTTTGCATCAGCAGACCGCTTTACGAGCCACTTTGATTTCCGTGAAGCGATTGAGAATGTGGTGATAGACGTTTCACATGCCCATTTCTGGGACATCACGTCCGTCAGCGCCCTGGATAAGGTGGTCATTAAGTTCCGTAGAGAGGGCGCCGGGGTTGAAATACGTGGGATGAATGAAGCCACCCGCACCATCGTTGACCGGTTTGGTGTTCACGATAAACCTGAAGAAGTCGAAAAACTGATGGGCGGTCATTAACAGACTGGAGGGAAAACTATGAATAATACTGTTACAGCCTGTGTGGACGGTTCACTTTCAACGCGGTCAGTGTGTGAATATGCGGCGTGGGCAGCCCGCACTTTGCAATCACAGCTAGCACTGTTGCACGTTATCGAAAAAGACAGCACCCCGGTAGTGTCAGACCTGACCGGCACTCTCGGCATAGACAGTCAGCAATTGCTGACCGATGAGCTGGTAGAAATTGAAGGGCAACGTAATCGCCTGCTGATGGCCCAGGGGAAAGCAATACTGGAAAGTTGTGCTGAACTGCTTCAAAAACAGGGAAGCCCGGATGTGCTTTTGATGCAAAAACACGGTACACCGGATGAAGTTCTGGCAGAGCTGAGCGACCTTCGTCTCATGGTGCTGGGGCGTCGGGGTAGCCAGCATCCGGTAGGCTCTCATCTGGAAAGCGTTATTCGCCTGCAAAAGAAACCCCTACTGGTTGTTCCGGAGAACTACTCAGTGCCTTCCAGAGTCATGCTGGCTTATGATGGCAGTGAAGAAAGCAGGAGTAACCTGGAACGTCTGACGATGAGTCCCTTACTCAGGGGGCTGGAGTGCCACCTTGTCATGGTAAACGGTAAGAAGGAAGAGCTGCTGACCGCACAGCAAATTTTACGTGACGCGGATATAGAAAACAGCACAACACATCTTACCGGGCAATCAGTCGGGGACGCGCTTATTCGTTACGCCGAGGAAAATGCTGTCGATCTGATAGTGATGGGGGCCTACGGTCATTCCAGGTTGCGGCAGTTCTTTATCGGTAGTCATACCTCCGAAATGCTGCAAAAGACGCAACAACCGCTTCTTATCCTCCGTTAGCACTGATTATCTTAAATAAAAAAGGGCGAGTTCTCTCGCCCTTCGTCACAAGAACACGTTTAGTTCAGCCGGTTACCTTTTTCATCAACTACCTTCTCACCGTCCTCTTTCGTGAACGCGCTTTTCTGCGCATCGGGAAGAATATCCAGCACGACTTCAGAAGGGCGGCATAGCCGGGTACCCAGCGGCGTTACCACGATAGGGCGATTGATCAGAACAGGGTGCTGCAACATAAAATCGATTAACTGCTCGTCAGTAAAGCGGTCTTCCGCCAGCCCTAACGCTTCAAAAGGTTCGACATTCTTACGCAGCAGCGCTCGTACCGTGATCCCCATATCCGCAATGAGTTTTACCAGCTCAGCTCGTGATGGTGGGGTTTCAAGATAATGAATAACGGTCGGCTCTGTACCGCTGTTGCGGATCATTTCAAGGGTATTGCGTGACGTGCCGCAGGCCGGGTTGTGATAAATGGTAATGTTGCTCATATCAGTATCTCATTACAAAGTGAAAGACAGACGAAGCGCCAGTGCTGCAAGCGTGACAAACAGCACGGGGATTGTCATGACAATGCCCACCCGGAAGTAATATCCCCAGGTAATTTTGATATTTTTCTGCGACAGAACGTGCAGCCACAGTAACGTTGCCAGACTGCCGATAGGGGTAATTTTTGGCCCCAGGTCGCTGCCGATGACGTTGGCGTAAATCATCGCTTCTTTGATAACACCGGTCGCTGTGCTGCCATCAATCGACAGCGCCCCGACCAGCACGGTCGGCATATTGTTCATCACTGATGACAGGAAGGCCGTCAGGAAGCCCGTACCCAGCGTTGCCGCCCACAATCCCTGCTCTGCCAGCTGATTCAGCAAGGAAGAGAGATAGTGGGTCAGACCGGCATTTCGTAAGCCGTAGACCACCAGGTACATCCCCAGCGAGAAGATAACGATTTGCCAGGGCGCACCACGCAGCACCTTACCGGTGTTAATGGCATGCCCTTTTTTCGCAACAGCAAACAGAAGCAATGCACCAGCGGCTGCGACCAAACTGACCGGTACGCCCAGCGGCTCCAGTCCGAAGAATCCCACCAGAAGCAACACCAGAACCAGCCAGCCGGTTTTAAAGGTATTCACATCACGTATAGCGTCTTTCGGTTCTTTCAACAGAGAAACGTCGTAAACGGCGGGAATGTCCTTACGGAAAAACAGATGCAGCATCACCAGCGTAGCCGCAATCGCGGCCAGGTTAACCGGGACCATCACGGCGGCATATTCTGAGAAACCAAGCTTAAAGAAATCCGCCGAGACGATATTCACCAGGTTTGAGACAATCAGTGGCAGGCTTGCCGTGTCAGCGATAAACCCTGCGGCCATGATAAACGCTAAGGTTGCTCCCCGGCTGAATCCCAGCGCCAGCAGCATCGCGATAACGATAGGTGTCAGGATCAGTGCCGCACCGTCGTTGGCAAACAGTGCCGCAACCATCGCACCAAGCAGGACGATCCAGGTGAAGAGCAGCCGCCCCCGGCCATTCCCCCAACGGGCAACGTGCAGCGCGGCCCATTCAAAGAAGCCGGATTCGTCGAGCAGAAGACTGATGATGATCACGGCGATAAAGGTGGCGGTCGCATTCCACACTATCTGCCAGACCACCGGAATATCCCCCAGATGAACGACGCCAGTCAGCAATGCCAGAATTGCGCCCAGTGAGGCACTCCAGCCAATCCCCAGCCCTCTGGGTTGCCAGATAACCAGGACGAGCGTGAATAAAAAGATAGCACCAGCCAGTAACATCAGAAACTCCATTCACATTTGTTTATTCGGATATATATATCGCCATCAGCAGGAGACAGATGCCACGCTACTGAGCTTGTTGCGTATGTTTTCTCGTTCACAGTTCCAGGCTGTATCAATAATACCCGCAGCCCATGCTGGCATGTGTGGCGACAGTCGGTAATGCACCCATTTTCCTTCGCGACGGTCGATGACCAGCTCGGCTTCACGTAAAAGGGCCATATGGCGAGAAATTTTTGGCTGAGACTCTGCGGTTGCCGCACAGATGTCACAGACGCACATTTCACCGGACTCCCTGAGAAGCATCACGATAGTTGAACGGGTCTCGTCGGCGAGCAGTTTAAAAAGCTGAACAGGCTGTAGCATGCTTAACCTCGTAAAAAAATAACAATACATATGGTATTTCATATGTGATAACTTTTAAAGCATAGCTTATGAAATGGAGATTTTTTATGACCGACTTACCAGCAATCGAACCGGCTTATTTTGATGATGCGCTTGCCAGCAAACTTACGGGCAACAACGAAACCATGCCGCGAATTCTCATCCTGTACGGTTCAGTACGAGAGCGGTCCTACAGTCGTTTTGCAGCGGAAGAGGCCGGGCGGTTGCTGGCAAAGATGGGGGCTGAGGTGAAAATATTTAACCCATCCGGTCTGCCGTTACCCGATGATGCGCCCGAAAGTCACCCCAAAGTGCTTGAACTCCGCGAGCTGGTCAGGTGGTGTGACGGAATGGTCTGGAGTTCTCCGGAAAGACATGGCGCCATGAGCTCGGTGATGAAGGCCCAGATTGACTGGATACCCCTGAGTGAAGGTGCTGTTCGTCCTTCCCAGGGTAAAACGCTGGCCGTCATGCAGGTTTGTGGTGGTTCACAGTCGTTTAACACGGTCAATCAGATGCGGATACTTGGCCGCTGGATGCGGATGTTCACCATCCCCAATCAGTCGTCAGTGCCAAAGGCATGGCAGGAATTTGATGATGAAGGGCGCATGAAACCCTCACCCTGGTATGACAGGATTGTCGACGTTACCGAAGAGTTGTTCAAAATGACGTTACTCCTGAAAGGGCACACAGCCTACCTGTCCGACCGCTACAGCGAAAGGAAAGAGAGTCATCAGGAGCTCGCGGCACGGGTCAATCAGGCCAAAATCTGACAGCCAGGCATGCCCGGATGGATTACCGGGCTTTAAATCGGTTTCTTCCCAAATATCTCTTCAGAGCGTGACTGAAGTTTCACCAGGGCATTGAACATATCGTCCTGATCCAGGGAACGCTGGGATTTCTTCGTCGTGGGAGCTTTACGCCTGCGAGAAGGGCCGTCTCCGGATGGTACGGATTGCGACCGGTTATTATCCCGCTCGGCCTGGACCAGCTGCGCCATTTCCAGGGCCCGCCCCAGACGTTTGTTATCCACAATGGCCCCCTGATCGATTTCAGAAAGCTTGTCATAGGTGGAGTAGGGAAGTGATACGCCATTAAGCCGGAGCTCTTTATGTCCATCCGGGTAATGCCAGACATCGATGTATTTACCAATCGCCCGACGACTGAATTCGCTGTCTTCAATCAGATAAAGGACTTTGTCGTATTGCACTGTGAGTGATTTCGACACTTTACGAGCTTCACGCCAGTTAAATACCATATCAAGATCGTCATCGACATCCAGTTCCCGATGAACATCAAACGCCTGGCGAGGCGCTTTTGCGAAACGACGGTTGTAATCGTTCATGAACTCTTCGGCAAATGCGTTCGCAGCTTCCATGGAACTGATGCCCTGGAGCCTGAGCTCCTTGACCAGTCGGTCCTGAAGCGTCAGGTGCGCCCGTTCAACGCGGCCTTTGGCAGCACTGGTTTCTGCA
Source organism: Enterobacter sp. FUJ80071 (assembly GCF_038739915.1). NCBI lineage: Bacteria > Pseudomonadati > Pseudomonadota > Gammaproteobacteria > Enterobacterales > Enterobacteriaceae > Enterobacter > Enterobacter sp. FUJ80071. The sequence continues at coordinate 127,397 of NZ_JBBXKH010000002.1, read as the reverse complement.
CAAATGGTCTGAATGTTCAGTTCATGCATCGCACGGCCAAACTGGGTATCGCCGTCGCCGCCGGTTGCATTTTTATTGTTGATCCTGAATACGCTGGCTTTGTCGCTGTACAGCGCAAGCGGTTTGCCATGTTTTTCAATATAGCCCCGGGTCGCTTCAAAATAGGTGAAAGTAGACTCAGATTTCACGAAAAGAAGCTGCATTAAACGACTGGTTGCGTCATCAACGTAAACCAGTGCCGTACACTTAGGTCCCCGATTTTCAAACCAGTGGTGGTCGCAGCCGTCGATTTGTATGAGTTCACCGGCACAGGCACGGCGGTAACGAGGTTGCTGAATTTTTGGCGCACGTTGCTTACGTGGGACCCACAGACTGGCCTGAGTCATCAGCTTACGGACGGTTTCTTTGGAAAGATGAACACCGTGCACCTCAGACAGTTTTTCACAGGCCAGCGTCGGACCGAAATCGTTATAGCGTTCGCGAATAATGTTCAGCGCGTATGCGGCCAGTCCCTGAGGCAACTGGTTGTTACTGGATTTACCACGACGGCGGCTGGTCATGCCAATCGGACCATCTTCACGATAACGCGCAAGCAGACGACGGCACTGACGGTCGGAGATACCAAGCCGCTGAGCTGCCATTTGTGTTGTCAGACGCCGGTCGATGACATCCTGAATGATTTTGAGTCGGTTAACTTCATCCAATGTGAAAAACTCCGCTGCGAGAGCCGTCATGGTAATCCTTACTTGATTATACACGCCGGACATCTTAACTTAGCCATTATCGGACATTACAACTTTGCTACTACAACTTAAGTGCGCATAATCAGGATTATGTAAGATCAGCGTTAAGTAGTCGATTTATTTGAAAGTGACGTCGTCTTTAAGTTAAAATCACCTATAATCAATACCTACTGGAGCAGCTCATGGCTGACACCTACCTCCCCCCGGGCTTTAAAAAATGCAAATCATGTCAGCAAGTTAAACCCTTTGAACAGTTTGGAAAAGAGCTCAAGGGCAAGTTTGGCCTCAAGAGTAAATGCCGAGCGTGTATTAGCGAGAAAAACAAAACGTACGCAGCAGGCCCAGGGGCCGAAGTAAAGACGCAAAATAATAGGACCTACCAGGCAGAAAACAAGACTGAGCTCGCGGAGAAAATGCGCGTTAAGCGTGCGAAAGAAAAATTTGGTGATCGCTATAATTCCTACCTCGCTTCTTTAGAGTCCATGAAAAAACTCAAATAATGTAATCGCCAACGGAGGAATAATGAATGTACATCTGAAATATGATACGATAAAGCACTATCACTTTGATTGGCTAACGCCTGCTGGCGACTATCCTAATTCAGCGGTTATGCTCGTAGGTTTCCGTGATGGGCGCTGGATTATTGTTCAAGAGTTCGGAAATGATTATAGCTGCTTCGAGGGCGTTCTGAAGAATGGTGATGATCTTAATACGGAGCCTAAATTCTATTCCGACTTAGAAAGCGTAGCGGTTGCTGCTTTTGGCATGATGAAGCAGATATATCCCCAGTACCAAGATAGCACGTTAGAAGAATTCCTCGCTGGATAAAATATTCTAGAAACCAAACTCGCCTTATTCGAAGGAAACTGACTATGTATAGAAAGGTTTTAGCTCTTTCAGCCTTACTGATTTCTGCTTGTTCCACCGATAATCCTCATAAACAAAGTATGCACCACAATGATTTTGAGCTTTCGGACTCAGCTGTAAAAATTCAAATCAAGTCTGGAAATAAGACAATCTCCGGCTCAGGTACTTGGATCGATGAACAACATATTCTTACAGCTTCACATTTATGGCTTGATGCAAGCAAGGATTATAGTCTAAGTATAATAACAAGGAATGGGAGCCAACCAGCAACAGTTATCAATATTGATGATCCTAAGAACCGGGACCTCGCTCTTTTAAAAGTAGAAAAAAATACTATTGTCAAAGCCCCACCTAATTGGAAGCTTCCAGTATGTGATAATGTTCTAGCTCCAGGTGAGTCTGTTTGGGTTCTATCGGGAATGTATAATACGCTTTCAAATACGTATGCTTCCCCCGACTCAACCTACTATTATAAAGGAATAGTTGGTTCTGATGGTTTGACTGCTTTTTATCAAAATGGAGTTAGTGGAAGCGCTGTGTTAAACCAATCTAAGAGTTGCTTATATGGTGTTGTGAGTCAACAAGACATTAAAAAGATCAATGTCTATCAGATATATATTACGAAGATTACTACAAATGAAATTATACGCGGATTCATAGGTTATAAAAATAATTAAATGAGCGTAATCTTACAACAGGCAATTCCGACGTTATCTGCGTTGGTCTACCTATCTGAACCTTTAAAAGGAACGTCTATCATGTATAAACTTTTACCCGCAATACTAGTCTTTCTTTCGGTGTTCCTTGGACTAATCGCTCTACTCAGTGCTATCAAAAATGGTTCTGATGAATTGGCGGTATTCCTCATTACACTTTCGGCGTGGTTCGCTGCTTTAAGTAAGTTTTATTCACTTAAACTGTATAAAAATAGTTAGCCTGTGAATCCAAATACAGTTGACAAGTATCCAGCACTGCCCCCGTGATTTATTCAGGTTAGAAGCATTCCCGGAGTGCAGGCTGGGATTAGAAAAGTTACTTTTCTTACGATGTACCAACCAATAGGGCACGACTTATCGTAATGCCTAATTACATATTACCTGTTTAAGTCGATCTAATAATTTCATTGGAGCAGACATGTCCCCGGAATTGGTATCAGGCATTGCACGAGTGGCGCATGAAAAGCTACTTTCAGTTTTGACGGAGTGCGGCACAAAGAAGACGAAAGGCACATGCCTTTTTGCAAGCTATCTTGTATGTTATTTAGCAAAAACTAAAGGTCTAGATGCTGTTGTTCGTGGGGGTAACGGTGCAGATGATGGCGGTATATTTACAGAGAGTGGTGGCTTTGGCCATTATTGGTGTGAATTGAACTTCGAAGAAGTGCAATATTATATTGACATCACTTCCGAGCAGTTTGGGTTTCATCCATACATAGTGAAACGCGTCAACGATATAACAGGATGGCCACGATATATTCCTGGTGATCAGGAAACGGTCGATAGTCATTTAGAACAATTATTACGCGACGGCTATACAGAATAGGCTGCGTATACACTATCGCAGCCTTTCAGGCTCTTAACCCTTGTGACCAGTTAACGGAACCACTCAGGATGACGCTGCCGATCAACGTTGATAACCTGCGAATTAAATTCAACGACATCCGCTGGAGTAAGCATTAATTCATCAGGATTTACAATAAATGGTCTTAAAACCACTTCGCCACCGTCTTCTTTTGCACCGTAGATATTAATAAGAAAGTGCAGTCGTTGATTTCCGTCAGCATTGCGTTGCCATTCTCTAAAAGTCAAAGTCTGTTTAATATAGTTTGTTAAAAGAAATGCGAATTCAGATTCTTCCGTTTGTGAGATACCGTTTTTGTTAGACATTTTTTTTAGTATCTTTCCGAGCATGGATACACAGGCATCTAGGGAAGGTGCGAATAAGCAGGTCATTTCTTCCCAAGCTGACTCGCTGATTAAAATTTCGCGGATCTGGGCCGATTTTTTTCCCGCAAACACATCGAATCAGCCTATTTAGGCTATTTTTTCCACCATTTCTGGCGTTATTTCCGGTTTTTACTGAGATCTCTCCCACTGACGTATCATTTGGTCCACCCGAAACAGGTTGGCCAGGGTGAATAACATCGCCAGTTGGTTATCGTTTTTCAGCAGCCCCTTGTATCTGGCTTTCACGAAGCCGAACTGCCGCTTGATGATGCGAAACGGGTGCTCCACCTTGGCACGGATGCTGGCTTTCATGTATTCGATGTTGATGGCCGTTTTGTTCTTGCGCGGATGCTGCTTCAAGGTTTTTACCTTGCCGGGACGCTCGGCGATCAGCCAGTCCACATCCACCTCGGCCAGCTCCTCGCGCTGTGGCGCTCCTTGGTAGCCGGCATCGGCTGAGACAAATTGCTCCTCTCCATGAAGCAGATTACCCAGCTGATTGAGGTCATGCTCGTTGGCCGCGGTGGTGACTAGGCTGTGGGTCAGGCCACTCTTGGCATCGACACCAATGTGGGCCTTCACGCCAAAGTGCCACTGATTGCCTTTCTTGGTCTGATGCATCTCCGGATCGCGTTGCTGCTCTTTGTTCTTGGTAGAGCTGGGTGCCTCAATGATGGTGGCATCCACCAAAGTGCCTTGGGTCATCATGACGCCTGCTTCGGCCAGCCAGCGATTGATGGTCTTGAACAATTGACGGGCCAGTTGATGCTGCTCGAGCAGGTGGCGGAAATTCATGATGGTGGTGCGATCCGGCAGGGCGCTATCCAGGGATAATCGGGCAAACAGGCGCATGGAGGCGATTTCGTACAGGGCATCTTCCATGGCACCGTCGCTCAGGTTGTACCAATGCTGCATGCAGTGAATACGCAGCATGGTCTCCAGCGGATAGGGCCGTCGGCCATTGCCCGCCTTGGGATAAAACGGCTCGATGACAGCGGTCATATTCTGCCATGGCAGAATCTGCTCCATGCGGGAGAGGAAAATCTCTTTTCGGGTCTGACGGCGCTTAGTGCTGAATTCACTATCGGCGAAGGTGAGTTAATGGCTCATGATGTCCCTCTGGGATGCGCTCCGGATGAATATGATGATCTCATATCAGGAACTTGTTCGCACCTTCCCTAGACTTAACGATGTTAAAATTTTGGTTGTATTAAAATCCTCCTGCGAAAGTGAAATCATCCATGTATTATCTTTATGATAGTCGGTGATATAAATAAAATGAGATGTAAAAGGCGTTGAGTGATTGAACTCTCCTAAGTTCCATCCATACTGTCTCACTGTATTTGAGCTAAGTTCTTTGTCGGTAATGTTCATAATTCATACCTTTCGATAAAGTCTGTAATGATAATTAGCTATCTCAAAGGCCCAGAACAACTCTTGAAATAACCTCACTCGAAGAATTTATCATATTGAACACCCCTACCTAATAACCTTGCCGACTTAATAAATCACAATAGCCCTCCCCTGTCATTTTAAAACGCTACTTGAATTTTTGATAGCTTATAGTTGTTTTACGTTCTTTGTGATACTCATATGTCATCTTCTCTTTCCAGTACCAATCTTGTAAATCCTGCAAGTCTAGCCCATTTTTCTCACGTATGCTTTCGTGTAATTCGCTAAGCGCGAGTTTATCATTAGGTTTATAAATGGCTAATTTTTCTTCAAATAAATCCAGCCAACGTTTCCCCATCTTTCGACGCAAAACAAACACCATCGTGATAATTGTACTGAAATGCACAGCAATTAGTTCCAACTTATGCGATTGCTGACCAGATAAAATTACTATTGTAACAACAGGGATGGCCGTATATAAAGCAATCAAAGCGACCATAAGTTGATATGGTTTTTCCCGTATTACCATGTCCATGGGTAAACCAGAGGACGCTACTGCTTGCCAAAATCTTAAATACCTTCCGATGGACTTAAACCTTTTCCCGTTTTTATGCATAAACCTGTTTTTATTTACTATCATGTTAGACCTCTATTTTTCTGTAATTCTAGAAGAATGTTACCTTAACCCTTAACAGGGATAACACCGCATGTATTATCTCCATAATCAAAGCGCAGGGCCGGTAATAAAAAGTACCATACCATCGATGTGTAGTTCGTTCAGTGCATCCCTGTCCGTGGATAGCTTTCTAATGTTGTCAGGAGTTGCATCAATCGGGTATAAATCTTGCGTCAGTTTGACGAGATTCTTCTCAGTGCAGGTAAGACCGCCTTCAGCGAGAGTGCGCAGGTAATCACTAAACACGACTTCTTTTTCATCAGAGGTAAGTCGCTCGAAGTACCCCATATGTTCGGACGTGAAATTCTCATCTGCAATACTTCTCACTACTGAGATGATATCCGACCTTATGACCAACTCCCGCACCGCAGCATAAAAAATCCTGCCGTAATGTCCTGACACGTTTTCCTTTGCGAGCCACCAGCGCTCATCCGTGGTAACGGGTACTGTGGTCGGGGATGCCAGTAGCAGAACGGGGCTTAAACCGGATCGCGATAACCCTTCAGCAAAAGCTTCTTCAGGAAGACTGCTAACAGGCTTGCCTTGATAACGTGCTTCTACCATCTATGCTTCTCCTTTCTGATGTAGGCATGACTGCCTTCTATTTAAGCAATCAGTAAACCGGATTGAGCTGAGCAACGTTATCCTTCTCCCATCATTGCTTGCCACTTTTACCATAAGCGCCAAACAATTAGCCCCATTATTCCGGTTGTAAACTGAACCTTAACACTAACCAGTATGAATCGGTCATCTGGGGCAAAGTGTCCACCGGGTTGAAGTAGCCAGGTTGTTAGCGGCGGATGGAAAGCCAGTACGAATCCGTAAACTATAAAAGCCAAGCTCAGTAAAAGAAGGAGCATGCGCCCAATACGTTTGAGTTGATAAGATAAACTCGCGCTAGTTTTTCGTGGGGGTACGATATGGTCTTTCAACACTGTCTCCTTGCCAGCAAATGCCGAAGGGCTGGCATAAAGATTAAACAATTTTTATGCCAGTTACTCCGGCGAGATGGGTGATAATCCTCGTTGCCATCATAAAGCCTTATCTCTTTCAAATTTGAGCGATAAGGGGTCTTTGAGCCTGTAATGGCTTTTTGTTTGATGTTTTGATGGCACCTGCCCCCGCGTTTTACCATGACCGAAGTACATAGCGGCTCACACCTTCTGCTGGCTGTTGCCACTCGCTATTCTCCGTTGACGGTCTGAGGCGCGTCGAGCCCCGGGAGATGTTTTTCATCGCCTGCTCAAGAGTGTCCATCCTGTAGGTTTTGATGTTCACCCCTTCTTCAGAAATAGGCCCCAGCAGTTCCGTAACCTCACGCTCACCCTGATAAATATCGACCCACTGTGTAATATTCACCTTATCACCATTCGCATCAATGCCACGTCGGTTAAAGTGGTCAATTTCAAACTCACACACGGTTACCGGTACCAGCCCCTCCGGGCGCGGATACCCGAGTATTTCATCAAAACCAGGTTCCCCTTCATCAGTGACCAGATCAGGCGTCAAATAGAGTTTTCCGTTACGGGAAAAATGCGCAACATGGCAGGACCACTGGTCATTTAACATCGTTGGCATGCTTGTGAACATTCCTGAATACCACCGTCTGGCATTATCAACTGATTTGGTGACGAGGATTTCATCTGGTACTTCCCCGTTGTCCATGGTGTAAAAACTGAGAGACAGAGCGGTATTTCTGCGTGAAAGTAGCTTTTCTTTATTGACCTCTTTATTTTCAAATTTGGACAGGTATTCCTCAAGGAACAGCGCCTGCAACTCGGGTGTCGGCGCTTTCTGATAAAACCAGTCGGCCAGGTCTTTAGTGCCAATATAGATGAGGCTGGCTTTACCTTTTTCGCTCTTGACCGCAACAGGAGCCATTAGGCTTACTTGCTGTACGTACTCACTGGTTTCATTGATACTTTCATAGGCCTCAATCCACTGGCCAAGCAGATTGGTGTAAATCACCGGATCGTTCAGCTTTAAAAACTGCTTAAGAGCCTGAGCGCCACGGGAGCATGTATCAAAATAACGCTGCTTCTCTTCGAAGCTTTTGAAAGCAGTCTTTTTGCCCGACCATGTGGCCACCAGCTGTTCATCTTCGAACAGGGTGTTTTCAGCTGGTAAGAAGTGTTTCATTTTCGCAAAACGTTGATGAGTGACGTTTAAGACATTTCGGGATGTAGCAAGTACCATTCGATGAACCCAGGCATGCCCTTCCATCCGGTTGTCGCATTCAAAATTTGCTGGTGCGGCATATGCAACAAGTTTCCCTGAAGCATTTACCGATAACCTGACCAGCTCATAGCCTTTGCTGCTAATAAAATTACGAACCCCGGGAAGATGTTTGAGCCCCACATCAGCGAGCATATAGAGCTGGTTCAGGAGCTCTTTGGAGCCCTTCTCTGTACTCATGGCAGCTTCCAGCGTCGCCCCCCTGTTATCAGCTCGCCAGGCTACAATGCATCGATCTATCAACTCTGATCTCAGATTAGGCTGGCCAATATTTCCATCGGCCAGAGCCTGGCTCAGCATCTGCCGGTAAGGTTCTTCTGCCTCACGCTCGGCACGAATATAATTTAAAGCCATCTTGAAGAAGCGAATGTAAAACAGGTGATTAGACCTGAATTTACGTCTGTGAATGTACCATTCGAGCTCCTCCGCTTTAATGGTATCCATGCACAGGAAACCCAGTTCAGCATCATTCCTGCTGGACTCCTTAAATAAAGACAAATTCACCTTACAATTGAAATCTCGATCCGTTGAGTATCTGTTTACTGTTGCGTTGACACAGATATCGTCTCCCTGACGGAATGCAATAACCGGCTCATAGTTTTTATGGGTTCTCCCAAGCCATTTATAGCCAGAGTAGCTGTTGTCTTCCTGAACTGCTCCTGGTGCTGTCACTGGGTTCATCAACGAATCCCAGTTGCACATTACCCGGGATCCGGACTGAAGGCATGAGTTTGCCTGTTCAAGATAACTTTGCAGAGACGGCCGTGTCTCAGCCATACCCAAAAGGCCAGAACCGTCTTTGTCGTGCAGAAATTGGAAGTACCGTTCCTGGAACTCAAGGCTCAGAAAACTGTAAGGGGTATTGGTATCATAGAAATCACCAAATAGTTTGAGCCGGTGATCGAGGCCGCAGATAAGGATCAGGAAACGACGGTAGTGAAGTGCCATAAGATCATGCTGCTTCAGTCGGTCGGTATAACTGACGTCCTCAAACTTTATGGTGCTGCCATCAATCCCCTGGAAATGTGCTTCCTGTTCGCTGGCGGAAGGGAATAGCTGCGAAGCCCCAAGATGGCTTTCTACCGAAGAGTAAACCTGATGAATATTTTGACCGTCCCGGACCAGAAGGAATACAACCCGGTTCCTGTCATTGCGGACATGATTTTCCCAGGGATCGCGGTAATCGATATAACGTCGTGTTGTGGCCATACATACGATGGAACGTTCGGACGGAAAAATCTGCTCCACCAGCCCGGGGCTGGTTCGTAAAGTTTCATGAAATTTTTCCATATCAGAGAAGTCGAACCAGCTATCGAGATCGCACCATACGGCCAGCTCTTCATCCACCATCAGCTTTGCCTGAACGACCTGGAGCGGGAGGTGTGATGGAGCGGATTCACCCTTCACGATATTCACTACCTCAACGTCTTTGCCGGTATACAGTTCCAGACTGCCAACGCCATCGTGGATTTTCTTCACATATTCCATGGCTTCTTCTGTAGTGGCCAGACTTGCCGCTGCAACTTCCTCGAAATAGGGCAGCATTCTTTTGCTGGCATTAGCGATTGCCTGCGTTCGTTGTGTGATGATTTTGCTGATGGCTGTGCTGATCTGCCCTTCTTTTAAGGCCGCTTCTCTGATTTGTTCAATGCGGGTATCTGAAATACCAGAGGACAGAGCATTTTGAACTGATCCAATCGCCAGTGAGGTTACCGCCTGCTGCTCTTGTGGGGGCACTAACGCAACGCTAAGGCCCGTCACAGGGTTTTCACGGTCATCTGTACCTAATTGCTCAATCGCAAGGTCACGGAACCCCTGAGCATCGCTCACGAGGGCTGTAAGCGATGCCTGTAGGCTATTCACTTCTTCCTGAGCTTGTCTGAGTTCAGCATCCCGGATTACCTTATGGTCGGGTTCAAATACAAAACTGGACAGAAAATCCTTAACCAGGAAGCGATGCTCTCGCATTTCTTTGCCACGTTCCCTACGGTTGCCGCTGCTGTCTTCAGTGACAATAGCTACAGTCTGACCGTAAACGCGGGGATGGGCGCGTAGAATCACTGTGTGCAGCTTATCTTCAACGTAACGCAAAGACGTAATGAGCAGCGTATCCCCTGCCACAATACCCTCTTCAGGGATGCTGTCAGTGGACGTCCAGTACTGACCCGCCAGCAAAGAATGAAATCGCTCTAAACGGTCAATGTTATTTTTGCTGACCAGGTCACCCATATACCTTTCCTTCCAGATTCGTATGTTAGGTGAATCATACCAGATTGCACTTACCGTCTAATAACTCAAAAAACACCAACTTCGGCATTCACTAGAAATGAATCCGTCCACTATTATTCATTAATTAAATAGATTCTTAGATATGAATAGCGCATTGCTTTTAAAGCAGGTTTCGCAAAGGGTTAAAAAAGGCTTCTTAAGTGAAGCCTTTAATAATAAATGCTACTTATCTTCAGAGGGATACATTTCCCAGTATTTATTACGTACATTAACAAGGCAATGGTCTGCTGTTTCTGAAGCGCCTTTGTCGCGGTTTACAAAGGCTTCTGCAACTTCATCCAACTTATCCGGTACCGTATTTAATGGTAATGCCTGCTTCAGGTTGGTGGTTACCAGTTCCTTTGCTTTATCATGATTAAGTTCAGTTCGGATGCTTGCATCTTTACAAATATCATCAACCTTACCATCAAGAATAATGTTTGGGATAGGTTCGTTTTCAACTTTATGTGTAGTATTAGCAGAGGAGCCAAAAGCGACTGACATCATCGCACACAGCAGAATATTTTTTAATTTCATAGTTCACTCCATTATGACTATTGATATCTACTTATGAAGTATTAGTTATATCATGTTTGCCGTCAAAACATAGAACCCACTGTTTTGACTTTAAACATATCATGCTACAACGTTTTTTTGCACGTGACTTTAGTAGGCATGATTTATGAGGTTTCAGCAGGACGTCAGATTGTTGTCGATCCAGTATTGATGCAAGCCTACCGTCCATTTCTTCGATAAGGCCGAAAGTAAAAGCGCTAAACCACAGCAGTTACCAGGAGTAAAAATTCGTATGGGATCTGGAGAACCGACTTTAACACTCATAATGAACTCCAGAATGTTGCCATGGGTAATGACTCCAACTTATTGATAGTGTTTTATGTTCAGATAATGCCCGATGACTTTGTCATGCAGCTCCACCGATTTTGAGAACGACAGCGACTTCCGTCCCAGCCGTGCCAGGTGCTGCCTCAGATTCAGGTTATGCCGCTCAATTCGCTGCGTATATCGCTTGCTGATTACGTGCAGCTTTCCCTTCAGGCGGGATTCATACAGCGGCCAGCCATCCGTCATCCATATCACCACGTCAAAGGGTGACAGCAGGCTCATAAGACGCCCCAGCGTCGCCATCGTGCGTTCACCGAATACGTGCGCAACAACCGTCTTCCGGAGCCTGTCATACGCGTAAAACAGCCAGCGCTGGCGCGATTTAGCCCCGACGTATCCCCACTGTTCGTCCATTTCCGCGCAGACGATGACGTCACTGCCCGGCTGTATGCGCGAGGTTACCGACTGCGGCCTGAGTTTTTTAAATGGCGGAAAATCGTGTTGAGGCCAACGCCCATAATGCGGGCGGTTGCCCGGCATCCAACGCCATTCATGGCCATATCAATGATTTTCTGGTGCGTACCGGGTTGAGAAGCGGTGTAAGTGAACTGCAGTTGCCATGTTTTACGGCAGTGAGAGCAGAGATAGCGCTGATGTCCGGCAGTGCTTTTGCCGTTACGCACCACCCCGTCAGTAGCTGAACAGGAGGGACAGCTGATAGAAACAGAAGCCACTGGAGCACCTCAAAAACACCATCATACACTAAATCAGTAAGTTGGCAGCATCACCTAACGAGTGTTGAAATATTACTCGATAAACTATTGATGCCCGGTATTAGTCTACCTGCACAATTATTACCAAACTCTGGAATACTGATCGCCAGATTCCCAGACGTCACTTCCTCAATGCTCCTTTTTACCGTATTGATCGGCATGACCAGGTATTTCGTCATATACCACCATAAGCATAATATAGAAATAAGACTTACCACATTCGTACCAATTATAATTTCCGACGTGGCCGAGAAAATCATCTCAACAATATTGAGAGCAATCGCCGAAATGAGCAGAAATAAAATAATGAAGGTTCTGACGCTAATATCATTTAACATTTTAGTCCTGTGCACAAAGAAATCATGTAGATATTATTTTTTATAGCACCTGCAATGCAGAATGCCATTGCTCTGCGACGAAAGCTGAATTTTCAATGAGAGCCTGCAATCCTTTTACTTAAGGCAAGAAATTGCACCTTTTATTTCTGTTAGTTCAGTGTTTTATTCCATCAAATGGCTGTAATGGCGCCAGGCATCAGGTTATTGTGATGACAAGCACATGGAGAGCATAAAACGCACAGAACTATAAATTTGGTGAATGTTTATATAAGTAATGACTCGTTATTTTCACTATTTTCCTGTTTCCTCTAATACCAGTGTAAAAACATAAGAACATTCCCGGTGTTATCATGTTAACTGGACAAAACCTGCTAGATTTATTACCACGGCTTTTTTTCGATAGGTAGTATGATGTTGAACGTGTCGTGGGACCCTGTATTGATTGGGATTTCCTTTGTTGTCGCGTTTATTGCCTCTTTTATTGCTCTCGATAGTGCGGGCAAGGTGGCAATCTCCAACCGACGAGAATCTACCTTCTGGCGGCTGTCTGGCGGGGCTACGCTAGGGATGGGTATTTGGTCAATGCATTTTATCGGTATGCTGGCCATGAAGATGAGTATGCCGATCAATTACCATTTTTCGCTCACGGCATTTTCTTTCTTTATTGCGCTCATTTCTGCAACTCTCGCTATTAATATCGCCATTTCCGGTAATACGCTTTCAACAAAACGATTAGTCGTAGCCACAGGAATATTAAGCGCCGGTGTCGTCACCATGCACTACGTTGGCATGTATGCCATCATTGAGCATGTTGCCATCCTATGGAGTCATTCGCTGATACTGCTCTCAGTGATGATTGCCATCGTTGCATCTGGTGTGGGTTTGTGGCTGGCGTTTCATTTACGCCAAAATACCCGTCGAGCCCTGATCAATCGGCTTGTCGCCGCCCTTATTATGGCGCTGGCGATTGCCTCTATGCATTACACCGGGATGGGAGCGGCAACATTCACCCATTTTGGACACTCTGTACACAATGGGCTCAGCACACTGGAACTCTCTGTCTGGGTCTGCGCCGTCACGCTGGTTATTTTGGGTATCATGCTGGTGGTGTCGATGGTGGATTCGCAACTGCGTACCTCCCGGCTGGCAGACAACTTACATCAACTTAATTGCCAGCTTGAGCATCAGGTCCACTTCGACGCACTGACCGGACTTGCCAATCGCACACAGATTGATGCCTGCTTACAGGCCTGTCTGCAGCATTCCAAACTGGATCAGCATCAATTTGCTCTGGTATTCATCGACCTCGATCGCTTCAAAGTCGTTAACGATACCTGGGGACATCACATCGGCGATCAGTTGCTGATCGCCAGTACGCAACGAATCTACAGCTGCCTTGATGACACCATGACGCTGGCGAGGCTGGGGGGAGATGAGTTTATTCTTCTGGTTCCTGACTGCAATAAAGAGGATATCACCGCTCTGCTGACCCGGATTGCCGCTGCGATTGGCGATCCTTTCACGCTTTTTGGGTACACCATTCGGGTTTCGTTAAGTGCGGGAAGCAGTATTTATCCTGAGCATGGTTCCACGTTGCATGAGTTAAAAGTAAAAGCTGATATGGCGATGTATCATGTCAAACAGGCTGGCAGAAACGGTTGGGCTATTTATAGCCCGGAAATGGAAGCTATCGCCGATACACCGCCGACATTTTTACAGGAACTGTCACAAGCTCTGGAACACGATCAATTTGAGCTTTGGTACCAACCCAAATACACCGCCGGAGATCATTCCCTGACCGGTTTTGAAGCGTTATTACGCTGGCATCACCCGGAACGCGGCATGCTGTTACCCGCAGAGTTTCTGCCTGCGCTGGAAGAAACAGGGCTTATCATTCCGGTCGGGAAATGGGTTATCCAGCAGGCATGCCAGCAGTTACATCAATGGAAGTTACAGGGCCATGCGGAATGGACCCTCGCCGTTAATCTTTCCCCTTCCCAGTTTGAACAACATGACATCGTTGATGTGGTTTGTAGCGCCCTTGCACAATATCAACTATCACCTGCATATCTCACGCTGGAATTGACTGAAAGTACAGCACTTAAAAATTTAAAACGTAGCGCTGAAGTCTTAAATGCATTTTCAGCTTTAGGGATCACCGTTTCTATTGATGATTTCGGTACCGGTTATTCAAATATATTGATGTTGAAGTCTCTTCCGGCACGGGAATTAAAAATTGACAGAGTATTTGTTAAAGATATCAGCGAGAACAGCAAAAATACAAAGATTGTGTCTACTATTATTGACATAGCCCACTCCATGAATATGCAAGTGGTGGCTGAAGGAATAGAGACCCAGGAGCAGGAAATACTCCTGACCCAGATGGGATGTGGTGTGCTGCAAGGTTTCTTGTTTGCAAAACCGTTGCCTGCGCATCAGATCCATGAATTGATTCCAACGGAAAGCAACATTAAGCAGCAGCGAATCGTACAGTCTTTGTCTCCTCAACAATCAATAACATTATGAGACTGTAATATAAAAAACAGATGCCATTAAACGGGCAACACAGCAGATAAAGATAACGGGATTATCGATGAGCACAACCGAGCTGCATTCACTGGATTTATTAACCCTGCCGGTGTGGATTGTTTCGCCGCATACCGAAGAACTGGTGTTCGCTAATACCGTTGCACGGGAACTGATGCAGGCCCCCTGCTTTTCTCTACTCCGCAAGGGCATATTTTCAACTCATGCCCAGAATGATTTAACCATGTATCTCAGCGATTTGAGAAATCATCACGACATTGTAGAAATCCTTACGGTTTGCCGCGAAGGTGAAGACGTCGCGATGGCCAGCCGCCTGTCCATCCGCTTTCTGCCGGAATCAGGTGACGTCATTCTTTTCGAAGGCATTGAAACACCGACTTCGCAAGGTCTGAAAGCGAGTCGTTCAGCGAATTATCAGCGAAAAAAACAGGGATTTTACGCGCGTTTTTTCCAGACCAACTCGGCCCCAATGTTGCTTATCGATCCGTCCCGTGATGGGCTGATCGTTGATGCAAATCTCAGTGCGCTAAATTTTTATGGCTATAGCCATGATACGATGTGCCAGAAACATACATGGGAAATCAATACGCTGGGCCGTCATATACTCCCGGTGATGCATGAAATCGCCCATCTTCCCGGTGGCCATAAGCCTTTGCATTTTGTGCATAAACTGGCAGACGGCACATCCCGGCACGTACAAACCTACGCCGGGCCAATCGAAATCTACGGTAATAAGCTCATGTTGTGCATTATTCATGATATTACCGAGCAAAAACGGCTGGAACAGGAGCTTGAGCGTGCGGCCCTGCGTGACGCCTTAACGGGATTGCTTAACCGCCGACATTTTTATCAGGTAACCGAGCCGGAACAGACCCACGCGATGTCATTGACACAGGATTACAGCCTGCTGTTGATCGACACCGATCGCTTTAAAAGCATTAACGATCTTTTTGGTCATTTAAAAGGTGATGAGGTACTTTGCGCTCTGGCCCGCACACTTGAATCCTGTGCAAGAAAGGACGATCTGATTTTTCGCTGGGGAGGTGAAGAATTTGTGCTGCTGCTGCCGCGAACCTCGTTAGATATTGCCCTCAATCTCGCAGAAGTGATACGGGCGACAGTGGCCAAAGTGACTCTCCCTGGCCTTCCCCGCTTTACCGTCAGCATTGGCGTAGCTCGGCACGAAACAAATGAAAGCATCGATGAGTTATTCAAACGCGTTGACGACGCGTTGTACAAAGCCAAGAACGAAGGCAGGAACAGAGTGCTGGCCGCCTGATGTTTACGTCGTTCAGCGACTGCGTTTAGCGTGACGCTCCCAGTTGTCCTGTTTTGCCTGTGCGGTTTTACGCAATGCCACATAACATGCCCCGCTGCCGCCGTGATGCGGCAGTGCGGCGCAGTATGCTTGCACGTCGTCAAATTCCGTCAACCAGCGCGCCACGTAGCTGCGAACAATATTGGCATGGGAGTTATCGTCACGTCCCTTGCCGTGTATCACCAACACGTTACGCAACCCTTCCTGCTGCGCCTGCAGAATAAAGCTAAAGAGCATCTGGCGACATGTTTCAACAGGTTGGCGAATAAGATTAAGGCTCGCCTGCTGCGGGTATTTTCCGTTTCGCAGCTTGTCAGTCACGCCGTTCTGTAAACCTTCGCGACGAAACTCGAGCGGCACATTCAACGGGACAATATCGAGAAATCCCGTCGAGAGAAAATTATCCAGTTGAAGCGTATCAATACGCGCCGGAGTGCGAAGATTGCGCATGGGCTGCCAGTGCACATCGGCATGTTTTTTCAGCGGTTGAACATCCCCCATAGCGTCAAGAAACAGCGATGCATCATCAAGGTTCATGTTTCATCCTCCAGCGTATTGCGACGAGCATTATCATAACCGCGCACTATTATACCGACAACTATACCGGTAACGGTTTACGGTTATTTCCAATAATTAACCGGACCCTCCGCGCTGAACCGACCTACTCACGACAAATTGATATCCGTTTTTAGGGGTATAGCTGCGACGGTCACTGGCGTGATAATGTTTAGCCTCGCCTGAATGCTGTAATGAGAGAAACGGATGCTTAACTTACTGGAAGACACCATCGACACGCCGCTGGGCCCGCTGTGGGTTATTTGTGATGAGCAATTTCGCCTGCGCGCAGTGGAATGGGATCAGCACAGCGATCGCATGGAACAATTGCTTGATATTCATTACCGTACAGAAGGTTATCAGCGCATTACCGCCAAAAATCCTGGTGGATTAAGCGACAAACTCTCTGAGTATTTTGCCGGAAACCTCAGCATAATTGACACGCTGGAAACGGCAACCGCTGGGACGCCTTTCCAGCGTGAAGTCTGGCAAGCATTACGCACTATCCCCTGCGGGCAGGTCATGCATTATGGTCAGTTGGCCGAACAGTTGGGGCGCCCCGGCGCTGCAAGAGCCGTCGGCGCAGCTAATGGCTCCAATCCAGTAAGCATTGTGGTCCCCTGTCATCGCGTCATTGGACGTAACGGCACCATGACCGGATATGCCGGCGGTGTACAACGAAAAGAGTGGTTATTGCGCCACGAAGGTTATTTGCTACTCTAGATTCCAGGCAATTAATGCCTTATTCATCACACTTCCGCATAATGCGACCCCAGATTAAGTGTGGCTAATCAAGCAGATACAAACATTCGCTCCAGTTATGCCTGAATTATTCTCTATTGGGAGTAGCTCAGGCTTACGTGCTCACCAAAAAGATGTTAAAATTGACAAATATCAATTACGGCTTGAGCAGACCTATGATCCCGGAAAAGCGAATTATACGGCGCATTCAGTCTGGCGGTTGTGCTATCCATTGCCAGGATTGCAGCATCAGCCAGCTTTGCATCCCGTTCACACTTAACGAGCATGAGCTTGACCAGCTCGATAACATCATCGAGCGCAAAAAGCCTATCCAAAAAGGGCAGACGCTCTTTAAAGCAGGTGATGAGCTTAAATCACTCTACGCTATCCGCTCCGGAACGATAAAAAGCTATACCATTACCGAACAAGGCGATGAGCAAATTACCGGTTTCCATCTGGCGGGTGACCTGGTAGGTTTTGACGCCATTGGCAGCGGCCATCACCCGAGCTTTGCTCAGGCGCTGGAAACCTCGATGGTATGCGAAATTCCTTTCGAAACCCTTGATGACCTGTCCGGCAAGATGCCGAACCTGCGTCAGCAGATGATGCGTCTGATGAGTGGCGAAATCAAAGGCGACCAGGATATGATCCTGTTGCTGTCGAAGAAAAACGCTGAAGAGCGCCTGGCGGCCTTTATCTACAATCTGTCTCGTCGCTTCGCCCAGCGTGGATTCTCGCCTCGTGAATTCCGCCTGACCATGACCCGTGGCGACATCGGTAACTACCTCGGTCTGACGGTTGAAACCATCAGCCGCCTGCTGGGTCGTTTCCAGAAAAGCGGCATGCTGGCGGTGAAAGGCAAATACATCACTATTGAGAACAGCGACGCGCTGGCGGTTCTTGCCGGCCACACGCGTAACGTTGCGAAATCTTTCCGCAAGCCTCTCTGTTATCCTTCTGTCAAATCGCTAAATTTTCCCGATTTATTGATCTGGCAGGAGGTTATTCCCTGTTTTAATAATCAACTTGTAATGTGTGCACCCGCCGTTTATCCATACTCAGACAAAGGAATGTTATGAATCATATTCACAGGGAAAGCACCTGCGCGCGTTTGCAATTAAACTCAAGCCTGGACCATGAGCTTGATGGCTATAAATGGGCACGTGACCATGTCGGTCAATCTGGTGCTGCCATCTACCGACTTTACGACAAAGTGGATGCCCCTGAATTATATCTGAAGCAAGGTAACGGTAGCGTTGCCAATGATATTACGGATGAAATGGTCAGGCTCATCTGGTTGAAAGATTACATCCCTCTGCCAAACGTTAAGCATTTTTCCCGAACGCCTGACGTAGCATTGCTACTCACCACGGCAATACCAGGGAAAACTGCCTTCCAGATGTTAGAAGAGCACCCTGATATGAGTAATGATATTGTTGATGCTTTGGCGACATTTTTGCGTCGGTTACATGCCATTCCAGTAAATAGTTGCCCCTTTAACAGCAATCACCAATTTCGTCTCACACTGGCACAAAACCGGATGAAAAATAATCTTGTTGATGCCGAGGATTTTGATGATGAACGCAATGGCTGTTCTGTTGAACAGGTCTGGGAAAAGATGCACACTCTTTTGCCCTTCTCATCTGTTCCTGTTGTTACTCACGGTGACTTTTCACTGGATAACATTATTTTTTGTAATGATGAAATAGTGGGGTGTCTTGATGTGGGACGAGTTGGCATCGCCGATCAATACCAGGATCTCGCTATTCTCTGGAACTGCCTCGGTGAATTTTCACATTCACTGCAAAACAGGCTTTTTCAACAATATGGCATTCCTCAACCCGACGAGAAAAAATTGCAGTTTCACTTGATGCTTGATGAGTTTTTTTAAATTTACAGCGCATTACTGCCAAAGCGAGCGGAAGAGTCGGTGCACTACAGGCTGAGAAAAATTGTTTAAATTGAGCGGGATGTAGATAAAAGCTGGAGATTTCCCCAATTTATTGATCTGGCTAGAGGTTCTCCCCTGTTTCAAACCACATTATTGGGTTACTCTTTTAGTTACAAACTGCGATGACAGTTGTAAGGAGACCCTGTATGGCTATGTATAAAAATATGCTGGTCGTCATCGACCCTAACCAGGACGATCAACCAGCATTACGGCGAGCTGTTTATTTGCATCAACGGATTGGTGGCAAAATTAAAGCCTTTTTGCCGATCTATGACTTTTCCTATGAAATGACTACCCTGCTGTCGCCTGATGAGCGTACGGCAATGCGTCAGGGGGTCATCAGCCAGCGAACTGCATGGATACGTGAACAAGCGAAATACTACATCGAAGCAGGGATCCCTCTGGAGATTAAAGTGGTCTGGCATAACCGACCCTTTGAAGCCATCATCCAGGAAGTCATCAGTGCCAGGCATGATCTGGTCCTCAAGATGGCGCACCAACACGACCGCCTCGAAGCCGTAATATTTACACCAACCGACTGGCATTTATTGCGTAAATGTCCAAGTCCGGTATGGATGGTGAAAGACCAGCCATGGCCTGAAGGGGGTAAAGCACTGGTTGCCGTAAACCTCGCCAGTGAAGAGGCTTATCACAACGCGCTCAATGAAAAACTGGTCAAAGAGACGCTACAGCTTGCAGAACAGGTTAACCATACCGAAGTGCATCTGGTTGGCGCCTACCCTGTCACACCAATCAACATCGCGATTGAACTGCCTGAATTTGATCCCAGCGTTTATAACGACGCAATCCGTGGACAGCATCTGCTGGCCATGAAGGCGCTACGCCAGAAATTCAGTATTGATGAGAAAGTGACGCACGTTGAAAAAGGCTTACCTGAAGAGGTCATTCCTGATTTAGCCGAGCACTTGCAGGCGGGTATTGTGGTATTGGGGACCGTCGGACGTACCGGTATTTCTGCTGCGTTTCTTGGTAATACCGCGGAACAGGTTATCGATCATCTACGCTGTGACCTGCTGGTCATCAAGCCGGATGAATATCAGACGCCAGTTGAACTGGACGACGAAGAAGACGATTAACCACACAATGAAATGCCGGATGGCGATATCATCCGGCATTTTAAACGCCTAGTGTTGCTCCTCACCGCCGAGGAAATAGATACCAAGCGGGATAGCCAACAGAATCGTAAACACCATGCTGTAGACACAAATCATTGCAGATTGAATGGCGTACATTGAAGCGGTCCAGTCGGATAGCGGAATGTCATACTGTTCAATAACGCCACCGATCGTCGCTCGCGTCACGACCGACGCTGCGATAATAAACACTCCAAGCAGGCACAACAGAAACTTCCGTCCCTTCGCTGTTTTCAGCTTAGCCATGATCATAGTACTGTCCTTTTGCAGATGAAAACCTTGTTACTTTGCGCTAACAATACCATGACATCAACTGACTGTCTGCTACATAAACCGCATACAGGGTTGACGTCAGCGTTATTTCGCTGAGAATAGCGCTGATTGCATTATTTATCTCTCCTTTTGATTAATGATCTGACCGCCTTAACTGAGTAAAATATCTGGGGATTAGGATGTCAGATGATATTTAGCTAACACGGAGTTGCCAGGAAGAATCATGATCGCTGAACTGTTTATGAATAATGCGTTTAATTTGACGGTAATTCTTAGCTGCTGTGCCGCGCTGGTCCTGATGAGCGTCTGGTATCATCGTGGGGAGCGTCGCTGCAAAGGATTCATATTTCATGCCGCACAATTTTTTGTCTATGCCATTATCATTGGGACGTTTGGCAGCATTGCTAATAACGTTATCGAAAGTTACAGCCTGAAATTTATCTCCCCCAGCGTGGTCGACTTTATCTGCACCTCGTTGATTGCGTTGATCCTGACCATCAAACTTTTTCTGGTGATTAATCAGTTTGAAAAGACGCAGATTAATAAAGGCAGAGATATCACCAGCGCGAGGATCCTGTCGCGTATCATCAAGATCACCATCGTGGTTGCCATCATTTTACTGTATGGCGAACACTTCGGTATGAGCTTATCCGGCCTGTTAACCTTTGGCGGTATTGGCGGTATCGCAGTGGGTATGGCGGGGAAAGATATTCTGAGCAACTTTTTCTCAGGCATTATGCTCTATTTCGACAGACCGTTTAGCATAGGCGATTGGATCCGCTCCCCGGACCGCAATATTGAAGGCACGGTAGCAGAAATTGGCTGGCGAATGACTAAAATAAACACCTTCGACCATCGTCCGTTGTATGTGCCAAACTCGATTTTCTCCTCCATCAGCGTAGAAAACCCAGGGCGCATGACCAACCGGCGAATTAAAACGGTGATCGGGTTACGATATGAGGATGCCGATAAAGTCGGTGCCGTTGTCGAGTCGGTCAGAGAAATGCTGCAAAACCATCCAGGAATAGACCAGAAACAAACTCTGTTGGTCTATTTTAATGAATTTGCCGATTCATCGTTGAATATCATGGTGTATTGCTTCACGAAAACCACCGTCTGGAAGGATTGGCTCGCGGTACAGCAAGACGTTTATTTAAAGATTATCACGATAGTCCAGGCAAACGGTGCCGACTTTGCATTCCCCAGCCAGACGCTGTATATGGATAATCCTGAAGCATCGCCATCGACACACTAACAAAAGAAAAGACGCGGAAATCCGCGTCTTTTTTGTACTTATTTCAATGAAGCAATATCAATTACAAAGCGGTATTTCACATCGCTTTTCAACATCCGCTGCCAGGCACGATTAATATCCTGAATATCGATCACTTCGACATCGGCGGTAATACCATGCTGACCGCAAAAATCCATCATCTCCTGCGTTTCGGCAATACCGCCGATAACTGAACCCGCCACGGATCTACGCCCAAGGATCAGGGGAACCGTATTCAGCAACGGATCCAACGCACCAAGATAACCAACCAGCACCAGCGTACCGCTTAGCGCCAGGGTTGGGATATAAGGGTTCAGGTCATGAACGTAGGGCACAGTATCGATAATCAGATCAAACTGATTCGCTGTCGCTTTCATCTGTTCACTGTCAGTGGAAAGCACAACGTGACTGGCACCCAAACGTCTGGCATCAGCTTCTTTGCCCGGTGAACGCGTAAACAGCGTAACTTCCGCGCCCAGCGCATTTGCAAATTTGATTGCCATATGCCCGAGTCCACCCAGACCGACAACCGCGACTTTACTGCCCTCACCTACCTGCCAGTGGCGCAGTGGCGACCATGTTGTGATCCCGGCGCAAAGCAGCGGCGCCGCACCGCGTAAATCGATCCCTTCAGGGACCTTCACCACAAACTTTTCGGTAACGACAATTTTGTCAGAATAGCCGCCGAAAGTAGGCAGGCCGTCATGACGGTCGATATCGTTATACGTTAGCGTGTTACCTTCTTCGCAATACTGCTCTAGCCCCTGCTCGCAGGCGCTACAGTGTTGACACGAATCAACCATGCAGCCGACCCCTGCGAGATCGCCCACTTTGAATTTTGTTACCGACTTACCAACATGCACCACGCGGCCAATGATCTCATGCCCTGGTACCATCGGATATTTAGCGCCGCCCCAATCGTTGTAGGCGTTGTGAATATCCGAGTGGCATACACCGCTGTATAAAATATCGATAACCACATCATCTTCACGCGGATCGCGACGAACAAAATTATGGGGGACTAAATCTTCTTTCACCGCCAGAGCAGCATAACCCTTCACATTCATGACCATTGAGATCTCCTCAGGGATTAGGAGTTACCAGAACCAGCATAGTTCAGGGCAGCAGGTTGTACTCAGCGTCGCTAACCGGTTCCAGCCATTCGTTCGACGCGCCAGGAGCCGGGATTTCCACAGCGATATGAGCAAACCAACTATCACGCGCAGCACCGTGCCAGTGTTTCATTCCAGCCGGAATGTGCACGACATCGCCGGTTTTCAGCTCACGTGCCGGTTTATTCCACTCCTGATACCAGCCTCTGCCACCGGTCACCAGCAATATTTGTCCACCCTCATGATGAACATGCCAGAAGTTACGACAACCCGGTTCAAATGCGACATTGCCAATTACCACGCCTTCCATGGAGAGCATGGTCAGATAGCTGTCGCCAGTGAAATACTTCGCATACGCTTCATTTTTCTCTCCACGTGGAAAGACGCTGTTACCATCAAATTGTTCGTTCATAGTGACTCCAGTATGGATAATGTCCGCGGTGTTCATGCCAGACATTCATCAAGAACCCTACGGGCATTTTCCCCAATCCCGGCTCCACAGTGATATTCAAGTATCGTAATAAACTCACTAAGTTGCTCAGGGAGGATCCCGATGTTAAGGCATATCGCAAAATGGCTTTTCAACTGGCTGTTAACGCCGCCCACAACGGCCAGCGCCGAAACGGTCGCCCATTCACGGTCCTGCCAGTCAAGTACATCTCGCTGAAAAATATCGCCAAACAGATGTGCTTTGAGCCAGACATCAATAGCGGGTGCAAAGTCAAACAGCGGACCGCTTACAGGCTGTCCAACCAGTTGCGTCTGAGTTAGGCTCCCAGCCTGAACACTGTTCCAGTCTGCAGGTGGCGGCGTGGCCGTTCTACCTTCGTCGTCTGAAAGCCCTTTCTCGCTTCGACTTTTTACCACCGACATAAAGCAGGACAGACCGTTCAGGCTGCGAGGGAAACCGCAGTATGCGTAGAGCTGTAGCAGGATCTCTTTTACTTCACTGAGCGTGAGTCCCGCATCCAGTCCGGCATTGAGCGCGACGTCCAGCTTTTCCATCTGTCCTGTGGCAGTGAATGCCGCAATGGGGATGATTGCCTGTTGTCTGGCATCCAGTTGGTATTGCATATTCGACTCTCCAAAACGGTGGCAACATTGCACCACCGGGGGCTGAAAACAGTAAAATTATAGAGACTCGACGTGTCGGTGATTAGAGAGGAAAAGAAGGACAAACTTATGAGCTGTGCTCATCAATAATGAGCAGCAGGTACTCATTATTTGCAGGTAACTGATTGAAGACTTACGCCACAATCTCGATTAAATTGCCGTCAGGATCTTTTATCACCGCTTCGTAATAACCATCGCCAGTAGTGCGCGGACCTGAGACTAATATCCCCTGTTCCTGCGCTTGCAATGCAATGGCATCAACATTTTCATTGCCGCCAACAGAAATGGCGAGGTGTACCCATCCGCAACGATTATTGTCAGATTGCTGCCCGATAAGACCCGGTTTGGTCATTAACTCAATCGCAATTTCCTCGCCAATTTTGACAAAATAAGATTCAAAACCAGGATTGGTTTTACTGCGGTATTTCTCGTTGATCTTGCCGTCAAAAAACGAGACCCAGAAGCAAGCTTGCTGCTCGAGATCCTGTGTCCATAAGGCCATATGCGCAATCTTCATAGCGAACCTCTTCCCGTTGTATCCAGAATAGTACGGCCCCTGTAAGGGATGTTGACATCGTTAATCATAATGCACGATCATGCACTCTATTGCTCGATGTTTATTTCACCTGGAGTATCTATGCTCGATTACGCCGCATTCCCGGAACAGCGCCAGGCGCTTATCTTTCAGATCCTGCAAGAAAACGGCAGGGTCATTTGTTCTGAACTCGCTAACCGATTAGGCGTTTCTGAACATACAATTCGTCGTGATTTGCATGAATTGAGCAAAGATGGCGTGTGTAAAAAAGTTTATGGTGGCGCGGTCATTACACTCCCTGAATCCGAAGACATCGACGTACGCAAGAGTATTAATGTAGCCAAAAAGAGCAACATCGCGCAGAGATGTGCGCGACTGGTCAAATCTGGAAGCTGTATTTTTATCGACACGGGTAGCACCAATCTGGCAATGGCAGAAGCTCTGCCCGCCGAACTGGCATTAACCGTGGTGACAAATTCACCGGAGATTGCCGCCGTTTTGCTAAAAAAACCGCTGTTTGAAGTCATTATGCTGGGTGGCGTGGTGCAGAGATCTTCAGGTGGGTGCGTGGGAGCTTCCGCCATCGCGCAAGTGCAGGACATTTTATTCGATCAGGGATTTATTGGCGGCTGCGCGATGTCGCCTGAATCCGGCTTAACGGGATTTGATTATGCGGATTGTGAGTTCAAAAAAGCGGTGATTAAACAATGTAATGAAACTATCGTCGCGCTAACGGCTGAAAAAATCCCAGCCGTCGCCCGATATGTCGTTACCGAAAGCAGCAATATCGATGTGATTGTTGTAGAGGACAACATCAGCAAAGAGTACGCCACAGCGTTCCAGGCGCACGACATTCGAATTTATACAGTCTAACCGCGGTAGGCTCGCTGAAAACTAACTGTGCTAAACGTCGCTCCGGGCGTCAGCGCGGTGATCGCTGACAGACAATCCAGACGGATTTTTTGCTGGTTTTCAGATTGCTCCACTACCAGAAATTCTTCTTTTTCCACGGTGGTACACGTCGTCAGCGCTTTAGCATCAAAACATGTGCCATCCGTTAGTTCAATGTGCAACCAATAGTGGTACATGCAGGCGATTTCCAGATAATCATGAAGATCGCAATCTATCGGGTGATACTCTTCGGCCGTTTTCATCACACTACCTTCCCCAACGTCTTGTATATTCGGGAAATCGCCAACGCAACTTCCCGAACTTTCCAGCTATTTCAACGCTTCAATGGGAGCGCCGAAATTAATATGCAGCACATTGCCGTCAATCACCAGCGCCGGAACAGATTTCACGCCAGCCACTTCAGCCTCAGCAACCCGATCAGGTTGCTCTCCCAGATGAACCACATCGATTTCAACATCCGCAGACAAATGCTGCAGAAGTGTCTGTTCTGCGGAAACACAAACCGGGCAACCTGCATGATAGAAACGAGCTTTAGTCATGATACATCTCCTTTAAATTATAGTATCGATTCGATACTATAATTCATGCTACGCTGCTTTTCCCCTTTGTCAATATAGTTTTTAATCGATACTATATACCGAGGAGGATTTGTTATGCCCGACATGTCACTTTTCGACGTACTTGACCGGCTTTCCAGCCTGACAAGGATGTGGTTTCGCCAGCACCCTTTACTGGCGGATCTACAGCCAGTACAACTCAGCGCGTTAATGTATCTGGCCCGTTGCAACCGTTATTCCAATACGCCGCTTGGCGTAACGGACTACCTTGGCCTCACCAAAGGCACCGTATCGCAATCGCTGAAGCTGCTAGAAAGCAAAGGACTGATTGTTCGTAATCAGGATGCCCGCGATAAACGCAGCGTACATTTACAGTTAACTGAATCAGCCGGTACGTTACTGGACGCCCTGCTCCCGCCAACGTTTTTGGTGGCGGGTGAAACGGCGATGGGTGAACGCGCGACTGTACTTAAGGAGCTACTGTTTGAACTTTTACGTGGGATCCAGAGGACCAACAATGTACCTGGCTTTGGTCTTTGCCATAGCTGTCGGTTCCACCAAAAAATTGATGGTCAGGGATTTTGTAATCTGACGAAAGAGAGATTGAGTGAAGAAGATTCATTGCTGATTTGCCGGGAGCATCAGCCGCCGGAAACATAAAATGGCTGGTGCAAAATCACACCAGCCATTATCTCTGTTAGTGTTTAACGATATACATTGTGCGGCTATAGGCCACATCTTCAGGGTTAGTAATCGGATACCCTTTCAGCCACGGTTTAATTAAACGCCCGTTGGTATACTGATAAATCGGTGCAATAGGTGCCTGTTCCATCAGAATTTTCTCCGCGGCGTTATAATCTGCATTGCGCGCTTTCTCTGTATTCTCCAGAGTTGCCTGGGTCAACACTTTGTCGTACGCCGGATCATTAAAGCGGGAGATATTGCCCGTATGGGTCGATGTTAATAGCGACAAGAACGTAGATGGCTCATTGTAGTCACCCACCCATGAGGCGCGGATCACATCAAAATTACCGGTATTACGGCTGTCGATATACGTTTTCCATTCCTGATTCTGCAGTTTTACGTCAACACCGAGGTTCTTCTTCCACATAGAAGCCACTGCGATAGCAATCTTCTGATGATTTTCTGAGGTGTTGTACAGCAGCGTCAGTTTAAGCGGTTTCTGTGGGCCATAGCCCGCCGCACGCAGCAGCGTTTTTGCCTGCGCATTTAATTCTTCCTGACTCATTTGCTCAAACGGTGAAGGTTCCGGCACAAATCCTGCCGTTACATCCGGCGTAAAATGCCATGCCGGCTTCTCACCTGTACCCAATACCTTCTCCGCCATCAGACGACGATCGATAGTCATGCTGAGTGCCAGCCGCACGCGTGAATCGGCGGTCGGTCCCTTCTGGGTATTGAAAGCATAATAATAAGTACCAAGCTGCGGCGGGGTGTAAACCTGACCCGGGATATCCTTCAACAGTTTCTGGTACATATTTTTCGGGAAGGATTCCGTGATATCAATATCACCAGCAAGATAGCGCTTGGTCGCAGCTGATTCCTGGTTGATCGGCAGGAAGGTGACTTTTTGCAACACTGTTTTGGCGTTATCCCAATAATGCGTGTTCGGCACCACTTCCAGTTTTTCGTTCACGACGCGATCTTTGAGCACATAGGCGCCGTTACCAATAAGATTGCCTGGTTTGGTCCACTCTTTGCCGCTCTCAACGTTAGCTTTTTGTACCGGATAGAATGCAAAACTCGCTGTCAGATTGGCAAACCAGGGCAGCGGTTTATCCAGTTGAACTTTCAATGTCCGTGCATCGACAGCACTAACGCCAAGTTTATCAGGCGTGGCTTTGCCATCGATAATAGCCTGAGCATTATTAATACCCGCCAGCGCAGCAAACCAGGCAAACGGCGACAGCGTTTTTGGGTCAACCAGACGCTGCCAGCTATAGACAAAATCCTGCGCCGTTACCGGCGTACCATCGGCCCATTGCGCATTGTCACGCAGCGTAAACGTCCAGATGCGGTTATCGTTACTCTTCCACTGGGTAGCGACGCCAGGCACGATCTCACCCTTCTCATTCTGGTTGACCAGCCCTTCAAATAGATCACGAATAACCTGTATTTCAGGCAGCCCGACGGCTTTTGCCGGATCAAGCGACGCCGGTTCGTCTTTTATATGACGCACCAGTTCTTGTTTCTCTGCCAGTACCGTTCCGCTGGGAACATCAGCAGCCCAGGATAAAGAAATGCTGCTAACCAACAACGCACAACAGGTTACTGAAACAGAATGCTGCATAAGATACCCTCAATTCCGGCTACTAAGTGAATGTGTAATTATTTGTATCGCCAGCAGGAAATGCAATTAACTTCCGACAAGAAAGTGATATTACACCTGAAAAGATAAGTGTGTGAAAACGATTTGATTATCCATACATTTTGCACAACACTGCGAGTAACAATCCAAGCATTCAGAGATGACTATGACCGTTACCCGTCCCCGTGCCGAGCGCGGCGCATTCCCACCTGGAACCGAACATTACGGACGTTCCTTGTTAGGCGCACCGCTAATCTGGTTTCCTGCACTGGCAGCCGATCGTGAAAGCGGCCTGATACTGGCGGGAACGCACGGCGACGAAAACTCCTCTATCGTTACCCTTTCCTGCGCATTGCGTACGCTTAACCCTTCCCTGCGTCGCCACCATGTGGTGCTGGCCGTAAACCCTGACGGTTGCCAGCTTGGACTGCGCGCAAATGCGAACGGCGTCGATCTGAACCGTAACTTTCCCGCCGCAAACTGGAAAGCGGGCGAAACGGTGTACCGCTGGAACAGTAGCGCAGAAGAGCGTGATGTGGTGTTGTTGACCGGCGAAAGTCCGGGTTCGGAACCAGAAACCCAGGCGTTGTGTCAGCTTATTCACCGAATTCATCCCGCCTGGGTAGTCTCTTTTCACGATCCACTGGCCTGTATTGAAGATCCCAGAAGCAGCGAGCTGGGTTCGTGGCTGGCACAGTCGTTTGAATTGCCTCTGGTCACCAGCGTAGGTTATGAAACGCCCGGCTCTTTTGGGAGCTGGTGCGCAGACCTGAATTTACACTGCATAACCGCCGAATTTCCGCCCATTTCATCGGATGAAGCGAGCGAAAAATACCTGCTGGCCATGTCCAATCTGCTGCGCTGGCACCCTAGGGATGGAGCTGCCCGGTCGTAAAATGTAGGGCTGGCTCCGCATCGCTGGCCAGCCACGTAGGGCCATCAAGATCGGCAAAGTTAACCTGCGGCGTAAGCGGTAACGCCGCACCAATAGCCCGGGAGGTACACAGCATGCAGCCCAGCATCAGCGCAAATCCCTGCTCGCGGGCTTCCGTTGCCAGCGCCAGTGCTTCCGTCAGACCGCCTGTTTTGTCCAGTTTGATATTGACCATTTCATAGCGTCCGTGCAGCGCTTTCAGGCTACTGCGAGTGTGGCAACTTTCATCTGCGCAGATGGGCAGCGGATGCACAAAATTCTCCAGCGCGGCATCATCCTGGGCCGGCAGCGGCTGCTCCAGCATCGCCACCCCTAAATCAGCCAGAAGCTGACAGCGTGCCGCAAGGCCTTCTGCCCGCCAGGATTCGTTGGCGTCGACAATAATCGTGGCGTCAGGAACAGCCGCACGAATGGCAACCATCCGCTCACTAATTAAGCGAGCATCCAGTTTAACTTTCAGCAGTTTTGCGCCATTTCCCCACAGCGCAGCCGCGCTCGCAGCCATTTGTTCCGGCGAGCCAATCACTACGGTTTGCGCCGTCGTCACCACTTCCGCCAGTTCACTTCCCACCAATTCCGCCAACGACTTCTGCTGTTGACGCGCACTCAGATCCCACAACGCACAATCTACGGCATTTCGCGCAGCTCCTGCTGGCAGCAGTTTTTGCAGTTCTTCACGCGTCAGTCCGTTTTCCAGTTGTGGTGCAATGCTCATAATTTGCGCCAGGACAGAGGCATCGCTTTCACCGTAGCGTGGGTACGGTGTGCACTCGCCAATACCTGTGACGCCATTTTCTGTCAATTCGACGACAACCACATGCGCTTCGGTCCTGCTCCCACGGGCGATGACAAAGGGAGTGTGCAGCGGCCAGGCTTCCTCATATACCTTAACTGTTCTCATTTGTTTTCCTTAATGCAGTCCCTGAAGCGGATATCCGCAAATAGCGTTTGCCGTGTTAACTGTTGATGGCATAAACTAGCCTCGACGTTAACTATATGTAAACAGGAAGATAACCATGTCACAAACCGTTCATTTCCAGGGCAACCCGGTTGCAGTTGCCGGCTCCATTCCTCAGGCTGGAAGCAAAGCTCAGGCTTTTACCCTTGTGGCTAAAGACCTGTCTGACGTTACGCTGGGCCAGTTTGCAGGCAAGCGCAAAGTGCTGAATATTTTCCCAAGCATCGATACCGGCGTTTGCGCGGCATCGGTACGTAAGTTTAACCAACTGGCGACAGAAATCGACAATACCGTCGTACTGTG
Organism: Enterobacter sp. FUJ80071; assembly: GCF_038739915.1. NCBI lineage: Bacteria > Pseudomonadati > Pseudomonadota > Gammaproteobacteria > Enterobacterales > Enterobacteriaceae > Enterobacter > Enterobacter sp. FUJ80071. Next base: position 96,751 of record NZ_JBBXKH010000002.1, on the reverse strand, counting down.
TATTTCGGCCGACCTGCCATTCGCCCACTCTCGTTTTTGCGGCGCGGAAGGTCTGAGCAACGTTATCACGCTGTCCACCCTGCGCAACGCAGAATTCCTGAAAAACTACGGTGTTGAAATCGCTGAAGGCCCGCTGAAAGGTCTGGCCGCACGTGCCGTAGTTGTTATCGATGAAAATGACAACGTCGTCTTCAGCCAACTGGTCAATGAAATCACCAACGAACCAGACTACACAGCGGCGCTGGACGTACTGAAAGCGTAAGCTGCGTTTGCATACAAAAATGCCTCCGCATGGAGGCATTTTCATTTACGACATTACTCTTCGCTTTTTTTCTGTTGGCTCAGGCCGTACTCGCGCAATTTATTGGCAATCGCGGTATGCGAAACGCCGAGGCGCTTGGCCAGCTTGCGCGTGCTGGGATAATTCATATACAGCTGCGTCAGCACGGAGCGTTCAAAGCGGCTGGTAATTTCATCCAGCGACCCTTCCATTACCTCTTCTCCGACCGCAACCGTTGCCGCATCATAATCCGGCAGTAAAATATCCTGCGGCCGCAGCTCATAACCTTCAAGCTGGGTCAGCGCCCGGTAGATAGCGTTTTTAAGCTGACGCACGTTGCCCGGCCAACCGTAACGGGTTAACACCGTGCTGAGATCGGCGGACAGCTTCGGACGCGGCACGCCCTGTTCATCGGCAAAACGCGCCACAAACAGTTCGGTAAGCGGCATAATATCTTGTGGGCAATCGCGCAGCGGCGGCAGGTTTAGCGTCAGTACATTCAGACGATAATAGAGGTCCTCACGGAAAAGTCCTTTCTGCACCAGCTCCACAAGGTTCTTTTGCGTCGCGCAAATCACACGGACATCAACATGAACTTCGTGATCTTCTCCCACGCGACGGAACGTGCCGTCATTGAGAAAACGCAGCAATTTGGTCTGCATACGCGGCGACATTTCGCCAATTTCATCTAACAGAACCGAACCGCCATTCGCCTGCTCAAAGAACCCTTTTTTGCCTTCCGGCGCATGGCCAAACAGCTCGCTTTCAACCGCATCTTCAGGGATTGACGCACAGTTCAGCGCCAGATACGGTTTCGACGCACGCGGGCTTGCCAGATGACAGGCATGAGCAAAAAGATCTTTGCCGGTGCCGGTATTACCAGTAATCAGCAGCGGTGCGCTCAGCGTCGCCAGCTTGCGCGCTTGTTCTACGACGTGTTTCATTTTGGCGCTGACGGCAATAATCTGGCTAAACGCGCTGAGATCCTGCGTTGTCATATTTTGCAGCTGACGTCCCATTCGGATGGTGGAGCGCAACATCACCACCGCGCCGGTCAGCATCTGCTCCTGATTTTCGCCCTGCAAATGGACAGGCGTAATTTCCATCAGGAAATTCTGCCCGTTAATCACGACATGTTCGCTATGGGAATCCTGCGGATTGCTTTCCAGCCAGCGCTGGAAGTTAAACCCATTGATTAACTGGGCTGCGGTATGGTTGCGCATCCGCTCCTGGGTGTGCGCAAAAAGTTGACAGCTCGCAGGGTTCGCCATCTCAACTTTGCTTTTCATATCAAGAGAAAGGACCGGTTCTGGCAACGCTTCAAGCAGAGCACTCAGCGCCAGATGTTCACGTTCGGAAGGCATCCAGGGTACGGTGCGCACATCCGTAACCCCTGAAATACGGCGGATTTCAGCCATCAGACTGCTGAAGTTGGTGAACTCCAGCTCCGCAAAATTAAGGTAAATTCGCCCGATGGGGTCAATCTCGATACCGCGTAAATCAATGCTTCTCAGCACCAGTAAATCGAGCAATTCGCGGGTCAGACCAAGACGGTCTTCACAAAAGACTTCCAAACGCATAGGAACCTTCACCTGGACAAGGGATTATGTGTTAAATGATAAGACAGTATTTGGTTTGCAGGAAGAACTCTGTCAACAAATATTGACAGCGCGCTGGAAAATTAGGCGCCGGGGCGTAAAGTTATACGATCGGCGCCTGTTTTATAGCTAACTTTCGCGCGGAGATTTGTTCTTTTGTAAGGTCTCTTTCACCTGACCAATCAGTTGACGGCGAAAATCGCCCAGTCGTGGCTTATCATCATCGATCCACGGCAGCGGTCGGCAAAGCTCCATAGCTTTAATGCCCAGACGCGCCGTTAATAACCCCGCGCCAATGCCCTGTGCGGCACGCGTTGATAAGCGGGCGGCTAAATCCTGCGACATCCAGTCCATCCCTACTTCCCGCACCAGCTCACTGGCCCCGGCAAAAGCGATATTCAACAACACCAGGCGGAACAGGCGCAGACGGCTGTAATAACCAAGTTCAATGCCATACAGCGATGCAATGCGATTAATCAGGCGCAGATTGCGCCAGGCGATAAACGCCATATCCACCAGTGCCAGCGGGCTGACGGCAATCATCAGCGTGGACTCTGCCGCTGAACGACTGATCTCACGCCGGGCTTGCGCATCCAGCACCGGCTGCACCAGATGGGCATACAGGCTGACCACTTCGCGATCGTTCTGCGTTTCATGAATTGAGGCATACCAACGCTGTAGAGCCGGATGCGACTGATCGATACCCGCCTGCTGCGCCAGTTTTTCACAAAATGCACGACCTTTTCCGGTTCCATGGCTGTGGAGCAAGTCTCGCGCTTCATCACGTTCGTGCGCGCGCTGACGCAATCGCCACAATCTGCGCCACTCGGTCGCCACCGATCCGACACCTGCGCCGATAATCAATGCGCCTGCGGCACATCCTCCCAGCGCGACCCAGTCCTGAGTCTGCCAGGCGTTCATGGTCCACTGCACACCCTGAGCAACAACGCTTACGCCAAACAGCGCCAGCCCGCCCATCACCATCTTGCGCCACAGACTGCGTTTGGGGCGTAAGGCCGCATCAATGACGGCCTCCGCCTGACCTTCGTCTTCCAGGGGTTCATCCACTTTCGCCGGAGAAAAAGTCTGCGCCTCCATTTCGTTGAACATTTGCTGCGCTTTAAACGCCGTGTTTTGTTCCACGTCCAGCGGACCTGAGAAATCGATACGCGGTTTTAACGGCTCGCTCATCGCAATTTATCTCCTATTAAAAACTCCAGCGCGGCATCGAGGCGGATATGTGGTAAGGGTTTATCGACATCCATAACCTGCGGGCGAAATGCTTCAAACTGAAAGCCCTGGCTGTCCCAGAACGCCTGTCCTGGCAGTCGCGCGGGCACTTCCCCCGGATAAACGGTTAGCGGTTCGCCATCGCTCAGACGATTACCTCGCAGCGCCGGGATCTTTTCACCTTTCACATCGATCAAGCCGCTGGTGGTTGCCTGCACCGATGCCAGCCCCAGACAATCCATGCTGATACCTTCGAACGCAGCGTTTTGCCATGCGTCCTGGATCAGCTGCTGCAATAACGACACCATATTGGCGTGCTGATCGACCGTGACGTGGTCGGCTTTGGTGGCGGCAAACAGCAGCTTGTCGATCACCGGAGAAAATAGCCGACGAAACAGCGTACGCTGCCCGTAATGGAAGCTTTGCATCAACTGGGTAAGCGCCAGACGCATGTCGTTGAACGCCTGTGGCCCGCTGTTGAGCGGCTGCAGGCAATCGACCAGCACAATCTGGCGGTCAAAGCGCAGGAAGTGATTCTTATAAAACCCTTTGACGACCTTTTCGCAGTAATAATTGAATCTTTCGCGCAACATGCCCGCGTTGGTGTGTTTGTCAGCCTGCGCCAGCTTTGATTCCCCCCAGGCATCGACATCCGGCCACGGGAAGAATTGCAGCGCAGGCGCGCCCGCCATATCTCCGGGCAGGACAAAACGGCCCGGTTGAATAAAATGTAGGCCCTGCTGTTTACACTGATGCAGATACTCCGTCCAGGCGGCAGCAATTTCCGCCAGACGGTTTTCATCAGCAGGCGCCAACGGATCCAGCCCCTGGCATAACTGCCGCCATTTTGCCGACCATTCGCCCCGCTGCCCCTGCAATAATCCGGTCATTTGCCGCGACCAGCTCAGATAATCTTGGGCAAGCATCGGTAAATCGAGCAGCCACTCCCCCGGATAATCGACGATCTCCAGGTACAGCGTGGAGGTGTCTTTAAAGTGGCGCAGTAAAGAGTCATTGGATTTATAGCGCAGCGCCAGACGTATTTCACTCACGCCGCGCGTAGGGGTCGGCCAGGTTGGCGGAGAGCCGTACAGTTGCGCCAGTCCCTCATCATAGGTAAAGCGCGGAATGCCAAAATCGCGTTGAGGAACCCGTTTTACGCCGAGCAAACGCTCTTCGCGCACGCAGCTGAGCAACGGCAGACGCGCACCGGCATGAATATTGAGTAACTGGTTTACCATCGCGGTGATAAACGCCGTCTTACCGCTGCGGCTAAGTCCAGTAACAGCCAGGCGTAAATGCCGGTCTACCCCGCGATTAACCAGCGAATTGAGTTCATTTTTAAGTCGCTTCATCGCCATCCCGTTTTGCTGAAGGAACCGAAGAAATTATAACAAACAGGAAGTAAAGATAGGGGCCAATTCTTACTTATCAACTACCTGTGCTGTATCAGGCGGCATTATTCTTACCGCCTGTAGCAGAATGAATGCGGGCGGTTTATTTATGCTCTACTTTAGGAAGCGCTATCTGATTGATGCCACCTTCATTCGTCACCTGCGTATAGCCCATTTCAGTTAACATATCCTTCGCCTGCCCCGATTGACGCCCGGAGTTGCAGTACAGCTTCACGGTGTCGTTCTTATCAGGCACTTCAGCTGCGATACGCGTCTTCATCTCTTTCAACGGAATGTTGACGGCCCCCTGAATATGCTGCTGTTGGTACTGTTCAGGAATGCGAACATCAATCCAGTGTTCAACTGCATAAACCGGCATGCCGATGACCAGTGCCAACGCTAATACGCCTTTTTTCAACATAATATCTTCCCGACTGATTGTTGGATTTAACCACCACACTATACGCCTGTTCTTAAGAAAATATTGCGACCGCATTATCACCGCCTGCAGGCGCGGACGATTGTTCCTCAGGTTACCTATGCTGCAGTTAGCCTTTTGATTTTTCTAACCGCATTCCGAGATTGTTGTCATTCGTCAATTAACTCCATAATATGTCCGCCATTGACTCTCGGACGGAGCTTGGGATCTATGTCTCCTACCATTTATGATATTGCACGAGCCGCTGGCGTATCAAAATCCACGGTATCGCGCGTGCTTAATAAGCAAACCAACATCTCGCCGGAAGCGCTTGAAAAGGTGCTGCGCGCAATTGATGAGTTACAGTATCAACCTAATAAACTTGCTCGCGCGCTGACCTCTTCCGGGTTTGATGCAATAATGGTGATATCTACCCGTTCTGCAAAAACAACTGCCGGTAATCCGTTTTTCTCTGAAGTGTTGCATGCAATTACTGCCAAGGCTGAAGAAGTCGGTTTTGATGTCATATTGCAGACGTCGCGAAGCACCGAAGATGATTTACAAAAATGTGAGAGCAAAATTAAGCAGAAGTTGATCAAAGGGATCATTATGCTGAGCTCTCCTGCCGATGAATCATTTTTTGCTAGTCTGGATAAATACAACGTACCGGTTGTGGTTATTGGGAAAGTTGAAGGTGACTACGCCAATGTCTATTCTGTAGACACCGATAATTATCGCGACAGTATTACGCTGACAAATGCGCTGATTGAGAGTGGCCACCGTAATATAGCCTGTTTGCATGCACCGCTTGACGTCCATGTTTCTATCGACCGCGTTAACGGTTATAAAGCCAGCCTTCAGGCACATAACATTAAAATGCGCGATGAGTGGGTTATTGACGGCGGGTATACTCATGAAACCGCCCTGCTTGCTTCTCGAAAATTACTGAGCCAGCAGCCGCTACCCGATGCCGTATTTGCGACAGACAGCTTAAAGTTAATGAGCTTATATCGCGTGGCGGCCGAGAAAAACATTGACATCCCACAACAACTTGCCGTTGTAGGCTATAGTAATGAGCTACTTTCTTTTATACTCACACCAGTTCCTGGTGGAATTGATGTACCTACTCAGCAGTTGGGTGAACAAAGTTGTAATTTATTATTTAATCTGATTGCAGGTGAGAAAGGATTACAGAATATAACTGTAAGCACGCAAATATCTTTGGCCGACTCACTGGTGTAAAAACAGGGGCATAATAATGCCCCTGTTCTTTTTTAGAATGCGTAGTTCACGCCTATACCAGCATAATGGAACCTGTCGCTTTCGCCTTCGTCATGATCTTCCCATTCATAAGCATACTCCAGAGACATTGATAAACCGTTCTGGAAATCATACGCATACAGTAAACCGAGACGATTGAAATCATGGCCTTCGCGTTCAGGATCATCCTGCCAGTCCCAGTTTGACCAGCGATCAAGCCCCAGGCGGGTATACGGCGTCAGGGTTGTATTGCCGAAGGACAGAGGCAAATAAGCACGAATTTCCTGGGTTGAGAACTCACCATTATTACGCGAATCTGCCAGATTAAAGCCGCGTTCAAGGTAATAGTTCACAGTTAACCCTACTGTTTCGTTAAACGTATAATTCAACCCGCTCTCACTTTCGACGCGGCTATCAGAGTAGCCGGTGGTGCTCAAATCATTAACGAATTGATACATCGCAAACCAGCCGCTAAAGCGAAGGTCATCGCTAAGTTTAACATCCCAATCTGGCTGCACTTTCCAGCGCTGCATATTAGCTGTGTCTTTTCCGGGTTCATTCACATAGTGATAACCGTAATTACGGAAGCCACCTGTCAAGCCGAAATTAACATTCTCGCTTTCGAGGAATTGATAGCGGACTTCCAGTTCAGGTCGGTCAAACCACGTACCGCGCTTACCCTCGCTGTAATCAACCGGCCCTTCCTGGTAATAGGCCAGCGATATTTTCCACGGCCCATTGGACGCATTAAAATAGACGGACGGCTCAGCCAGTCCATCCATATCTTCGCCCTGACCTTCAACGTTTTCTATTTCGTACATAGCACCTATATTAAAGTGCCAGTCATTCTTTTCAGCAGCCTGCGCGCAGGCCATTCCTGCGCTCATAATCAGCGCAGTAGCGGACAGTAGGGTTTTCATTATTATTCCTTGTTAAAATACTCGCAAAAATGCCCCAAGGCGTGGGGGACTATTATCCCCCCGGAGTTTTATTGAATAGCTACTTCAGTTTCAGCATCAAAGAAATGGCATTTCGCCATATCAAAATGAATAGTGATATTTTCTCCTGCGTGATAATCATTCACTGCCCCAGCACGGACCACTAACTCATGCCCCCCAACAATGGTATAAAGCATAAATTCAGCGCCAGTTAATTCTGCAACGCTAATTTTTGCCGACACACTATTTTTATTATTAACCTGCGGATGTATATCTTCAGGACGAATTCCCAGCGTGACCGCCTGATGTTCATAACCCTGTAGTTTTAATTGTACTAATTTATTTTCTGGAATCGTTAATTTCAGTGTTTCAGTAACAAACTTATCACCGTCAATCGCGCCACGAATAAAGTTCATGGCCGGTGAACCAATAAATCCTGCGACAAACATATTTGCTGGGTGGTTATAAACTGTTTTCGGCGCACCAACCTGCTGAACAATGCCATCCTTCATAATCACAATACGCGTCGCCATGGTCATGGCTTCGGTTTGATCATGGGTAACATATATCATGGTGGTATTGAGTTTCTGATGCAGCTTGCTGATTTCTGCCCGCATCTGTACGCGAAGTTTGGCATCGAGGTTCGATAAGGGTTCATCCATCAGGAAGACCCCTGCCTCACGAACAATCGCACGCCCCAGTGCCACACGTTGACGCTGACCACCGGATAACGCCCCCGGTTTACGTTGCAGATAATCGCGCAGGCCAAGGATTTGCGCCGCCCAGTTGACACGCTCCTCAATCACGGCAGGGGGAATTTTCTGCATTTTCAGGCCAAACGCCATGTTGTCATAGACTGTCATGTGCGGGTACAACGCGTAGTTCTGAAAAACCATCGCAATGTTGCGCGATTTCGCCGGCACATCGTTCATCCGTTTACCGTCAATCAGCAGATCGCCGCCGCTGATCTCTTCCAGGCCGGCGATCATGCGCAACGTCGTTGACTTCCCACAACCGGAAGGCCCAACAAAAACAATAAACTCTTTGTCTTCGATTTCCAGATTGAAGTCTTTAACGACGTGTACCTGGTTGTCGTAAATTTTTTGAATATGCTGCAACGAAAGCTGTGCCATGTTGAATCCTTTACTTGTCGTGTTGCCAGAGAGCCGATAAGCACGGCCACGTCAGAAATTCGGTTGAAGGAAGTTGCAGGCTTGCCCCGTTCAGCCCCGTACCGATGCCGACAGAAAGCATGCCGCAGGCGTTGATTGCATCAATTCCTGCTTGTGCATCTTCTATGCCAATGCACTGTTGCGGGTCAACGCCAAGCCCCGCACAGGCCGCCAGAAAAATCTCCGGATCCGGTTTTGAATGGGTAATCAGCGCCGCATCCGCACAAAAGTCAAAACAAGCGCTAAGATCAAGCGCCTGTAAAATAGTGGGCGCATTGAGCGACACGGAGGCCAGCCCCACTGGAATCCGCTCTTCCCGCAGCGTCATCAGCAGCTCACGTATTCCCGGCAGTACCGAGTTCACCGTCAACTGGCGCAAAGAATGGACATACAGCCTGTTTTTTCTCTCGGCCAATTGTGCGCAAACTTCAGGTGTAAATTCCCCCGCTTTCCCGCCATATTGCAAAATACGCTGTAGCGATTCGCCGCGACTAATCCCTTTCAGGCTGTCATTAAATGTTTCGTCAATCGCAATTCCTATTTCACCGGCTACCTGCCGCCAGGCGAGAAAATGCAGATGAGCAGTGTCGGTAATCACGCCATCTAAATCAAAAATGATGGCCTGTGGTTTGAGGATCATTCATCGCCCCTTCTAGTGGTAGCGGTCCCATAGGTGGGCGAAATAATGGCGTCATAGCAGATTACGGCCTCCCCCTGCACGGAGATTTTTTCGCCATTAATCCAAAGGATAATTTGCTCAGCACTGCGAATACGGATTTCGGCAGCGTTGATAGTTATCTGCATAGTGGAACCCTGCCAGCGCAGTGGGAAAGACAGTGTTTGCCAATGTTCCGGTAATGCAGGGGCAAGATGTAACTCCCCATGGCGAATATTCACTCCGGCAAATCCCTGGATAGCGCCCAGCCAGATTGCGCCCGTTGCCGCCGCATGAATACCATCATCGCAGCTGTGCGGGTCATCCCCGAGATCGATAAGCGAACCTTCGCGCCAGAACCGATACCCCTGAGCCGAATCACCGCAACGCGCAGCTACAATCCCATGAATCGCCTTACTCAAAGAGGAGTCGTGAATCGTGCGTGGCTCGTAATAACGCAGGTTAGCCAGACATGTTTGCGGGCTAAATTGCTCCGGCAGCATGTAAGTCAGCATCACGACATCGGCCTGTTTGAGAATTTGCATCTCGTTGACTTCTGCACGGGAGTAATCGAGCAAAATCGTCTGCTTGCCCGCTTTCGCTTTGTAACTGGACAGATCGATAACCGGTTTGCTCAGGAAGGTGTCATCCTGAGGTAACACACCATCGGACAACGCTTCCGGACGCCAGAGATGGCGTAAAAAATGCTCAGCACGATGAATAAAGATCTCATCGTTACAGCCCAGGCGACGCGCAAAACCGAGCGCCTGCTCTACGTTGTACCAGGCCATGTAGTTGGTGAACGCATTGTTGTTCACATGCTCAGTGTATTCATCCGGACCAATCACATCGTGGATCTCTAAACGATCGTTGACCATGACAGCCCTGCTTATCCAGAACTTCGCTGTTTCCAGAAGCAGCGTTATACCTTCACGGGACATAAAGTTCATATCCCCGGAGGCATGCCAGTAATTGATCACCGCCCAGGCAATATCCGCCACGAGATGATGCTCAGCCTGGGCGGAGGCCACTTTCTGCCGCAGTCCGGTACGGATGTTGATCGCCGCGAATTCAGGCGTCTCCTCCTCACCGCTGCGCGCGCTCTCCCAGGGAAACAGCGCCCCCTGCCAACCGTTGCGGCGGGCTTTCTCACGCGCGCCCGACAAATTATGCCAGCGGTAACGCAATAAACCTCTTGCGGTTTTCGGCTCGGTGAAGAGATGGAACGGTAACAGAAAGACCTCGGTATCCCAGAAAACGTGGCCTTTATACCCTTCTCCCGTCAGACCTTTCGCCGCAATACTGCTGCGCTCATCGTGATCTGGCGTCATTACACGCAAATGATAGAGCGCATAATCCAGCGCTCGCTGATCGCTCATATCATTACTGGTGACCTGAACACGATGGCTTTGCCACCAGGCATGCCAGTTAGCGGTCGATTCCGCCAGCAGTGCGTCATATCCCTGCTGGGCGCACGCTTCCAGATTACGCAGCGACTGGCGTCCCCAGGTTTCCAGCGACAGGCTGCGCTCGCTCGCCCAGTCGATCCAGCTAATTTTCGTCAGCGTAACGCGTTGTCCAGTTTTCGCCTGCACGCTATTGTGTTGTAACAACCGACGTTCTTTCGCGGTGAAGCAGCGCTGCGCCGTACCGTCTACGTCGCAAAACGTCGTGATCGCGATATCGTTGCGATTGTCCTGGGTGGTGTAAATGCCTTGCAGCAGATGCTGACCAAATACCCGGACCTGCGTTTCATCCAGATGCTGACGTCCATGATTGGTGATCGTGGCATCAATCCCGGTTGAGATGCCAATGCTCGCATCACCATCCAGCGGGGTAACGGCAACTTCCATAGCAAACAGCGGCAGTTTTTGCGCCGAGACAAACCGCCGACTCTCAATAGCGAAACGTGCGCCGCCGGGCGCTCGCCAGACCAGGGTACGGCGTAATTCTCCGCTGGCAAAATCCAGTTCACGATACCAGCGCTCAATCACGCCGCTGGTTAGTGAGAAAATCTCGCCATTAAGCGCGATCTCCACGCCCACCACATCAGGCAGATTAACCAGTTCATTAATTTCACCTTTCCCCGCCCGGTGATACAGTCCCGCCAGATACATGCCGCGAGTTTGTAAGGTGTAGGCTTCTTCGTGGCTGGCGCGAATCCCCATATAGCCGTTGCCAAGCGTCATCAGCGACGCATATTTGTTGAGGCTGTGTGGGCAAAAAGCCGGTTCGGTTAGCATTACTGGCTTCGTCATAAGTCTACATATGTTCCTGTTTCAGCCGATTCATACAGTGCGGCAACCAGTTGTTGAATAACGACGCCCTGCTCTGCGTCTGCAATAGCGACAGGCTCGCCCTGAACGTGATTCACGAAGGCCTCCATGCTGCGAAAATGACGATTGTCATCGGCTATTTCGCGCTGGAACAGCACATCCAGCGTCCCGTCACGATCGGTATAGACCTGCGCCGGAAATAAGGTCGCCCCGGCAAGATCGCCACAGAAATTGACGTTCATAATCGATTGTTCAGGAATATTCAGCGCGAAAGAGGTCTCAAGGCGCAGGATCCCGCCGTTATGAAATTCGATCGTGCCGAACAGAGAATCCTCAACGGTGTACGTCGCGGGATCCCATTCCCCAAACTGGCCGCTGTTCTTACGCGTACCAATACGTTGATAGCTATGCGCGTTAACGCGCTTTACCGCCGGGAAGCCCAACACATACATCGCGGCATCAAGCATATGGATACCGATATCAATCAGCGGCCCGCCGCCCTGCAGTTCCTTGTTGGTAAAAACACCCCAGCCGGGTACGCCGCAGCGGCGCAAGGCGCGGACATTAGTGACATAGATTTCACCCAACACGCCGCTCATTACCTGTTCGCGAAGCAGTTGTGTATCCAGTGCGAAACGATGATGAAAATCATAAGCCAGTACCTTCCCCATACGCCGCGCCGTTTGACACATCTCCAGCGCCTCGTCTGGCGTCATTGCCGGAGGCTTCTCGCACATCACATGACAGCCGGCGTTCAGCGCCAACATGGTGTGTTCGTAATGAAAACGATTGGGCGAACAGATGCTGACGATATCTGGCTTAGCCTCGCGTAACATCGTCTGAGGATCGTCCCAAACCTGCGGATTACCGTATTTCTCTGCCAGCACCTGCGCCTGTGACAGGCGGCTGTCACAGACAGCCACCAGTTCCAGATCGTTGCGGGTGCAGTAGTACGAAGCATGAACTTTATCCGCTACCTGCCCGGCGCCGATAATGGCGACACGTAGCGGAGCGCTTGTCAGTGCACTTTTCACGGAAATCCTCTTAGCAGGTACGCAGCCAGGCCAGCGACTGACGGTATGCTTCCGGCAGGTTCTCCGCCCGTACGCGCCCTTCATAGACTACATAGCCCTGATAATTATCTTCACGCAGTTGGTCAAAAAGCGCAGAGAAATCCAGCGTACCGCTCCCCGGCTGATAACGATGGTTATCCGCAATATGCACGTGTCCCAACAGATCGCGATTGTCATGCAGCGCCTGTGCCATATCATCTTCTTCGATATTCATATGGTAAAAATCACCAATGATTTGCACATGCTTCAGGTTGTTTTCCACGATATAGCGGCGAGCATCCGCCAGGGTGTTGATCATATGATCCTGATAGCGGTTGAGCGGCTCGAGATACACCACCGTCCCCGTACGCTCGGCAACTTTATCGAGATAAATCAATGAATCACTGACGGCTTTGCGATCGCCTTCCAGACTACGCGGAGAGGTCATCGGCGGTAGGCGGAAGGTAAACATACCCCAGGCGGCAGGGACAATAATGCCTTGCCCGCCTACTTCGGACAGCGCTTCGAGAATGCGGGTAATCTGCTGTAAACCATTCAAACGACGTTCTTCGATAAAATCACCGATCCAACCGTCATACCCCCCGCAGGCGGTGGTAACAGGCAAACCCGTTTCTTTGATCGCCGCTTTCACTTCCTCAAGATTGTTGACCAGCAATTTGCCGTCAATTTCAAAACCATCAAAACCCATCTCTTTGATGTAACGGAATTTCTCGAGAATATTTTCCGGGAAAAAAGCCTGATTCTGTGTTCCGATTTTCATTTTCTGTATTCCTTAATTAAAACGTCACGCCCATTTTGATGCTCTGTTCCGGATGGCGATCGACATACTGCATATAGCTTTCCGGGCTGCTGGCGAAGGTGACTACCGGATCGATAAGCTCTTCACAGTTCAGATAACCGTTCATCAACAGTTCCCAGCAGGTCTCCTCAATGCGCTTGCGGCTCCAGCGCGGATAATCTGGATTTGGTTCACTACAGGCCCGGGAGAAGACTATTTTGGCGTTGTTGAAGTGCGCTTCACGGCCCAGGTTAAACCCTTCAGCAAAAGGTTTTGCGAAGGCGACATAGGAGATGGTTCCGCCATAAGCCAGACCGCGTAGCGCCGATTGCAGCGCATCCGCATAGCCGCTGGTTTCGATAATCACATCCGCGCCCTGTTTGCTGGTCAGCTTTTTAATTTCCATGCCCACGTCGGTGCCAATCGGATCCAGACAGAAATCAGCCCCATGGCGACGCGCGATATCACAACGATGGGCAATCGGATCCACGCCAATAACCACTGACGCGCCCGCTTTCTTAGCCAGTTGTACGGCGATCTGGCCAATTGCCCCTAACCCGACGATGACAACAAAGTCGCCGACGCGCACATTGGCATCGCGCACACCGCTCATGGCGAACTGTGCTGGGTCATAGCACACGGCATTTTTCCACGAACTACCTTCTGGCATTTTGCGCAGTTTGTAGTTGTTTACGGCGTTAAAGATTACCGTTTCTGCCAGTGGGCCGTAGCCGCAAACTGAATCGCCAACGGCGTATTCGGTCACATCGCTACCACACTCAATGACATCGCCCACTACCATGTTGCCAAGCTGGAACTTACCGAATTCGATCCCGCGCGGTGCACCTTCCGGACGTGGCATGAACATTTGCCATTCACCGTTAAAATCTTCGTCAATAAACGGGCTGGCAGCGCGAAAATCGACCACTTCCGTGCCATGTTTCGGCGCGCCAAATTTAACGCGAACTTTCACTTCATTGGCGGATACCGCTCTGTCTTCATATTCCACCAGCGCTGCAACACGCGGTTCGGTGGCAACTAACTTCTTCATTTACAACTCCTTAATTAAACTGGCCGCTTAGCCTTTCACGCCGCCTGCGGTCAAACCACTTTTAATAAAACGTTCGGAAAGCGCATACATAATGACAACCGGCAATGCGGTGACTAACGACGCGGCCATCATGCGTCCCCAGATATAGTCAGGCGTACTGAACAGCGCGTTCAGACCGACCGGTAAGGTAAAATTGCTGGCGCTGGAGAGGAAAATCGAGGCGAACAGATAGTCATTCCACGCAACCATAAAGCAGTACACAAAGACTGAAACCAGACCGGACATGGCCAACGGCACGGTGATGCGAAAGATAATTTGCAGACGATTTAAACCATCCATCATCGCGGCCTCTTCTATCTCATCCGGAATGGTGTCGAAGTAGCTTTTCAGCATAAACACGGCTGTCGGCAGCGTTTGTGTCACCATGGTGATAATCAACGCCATTTCGGTGTCATAAATGCCGAGGGCCGTAATGATTTTGAAAAGCGGCACCACCCGCAAAATCCCCGAAAACATGTACACCGTGTAAAAACTGGCATTGATGGTCATCCGTCCCATAAAACGCAGACGGGAAAGCGCATACGCCCCGAGCACGCCGAGAAACACCGCCACCACCGATGACGTGACCGATACCACCAGGCTATTACGGAAGTAGTCAACAAACGGGAAGATCATCGGGTTAAAAATGTCGATGTAATGTTCCAGCGTCCATTGCTGAGGTAACAGCGTGGGATGCAGCGAGATCGCCTCTTTTGCGCTTTTGAATGAGGTCATCAGCATCACAAAAAACGGAAATAACGTGATGCCCAGGAAGACAATTAATCCACAGTAAAAGCCGATGCGGCCAAGCGTGCGTTTATTTGTTGCCATTGAGGTTCACCCGTTTTCTGGTCAGCAGGATAACAGCGAAAATGATGACGAAGAGGACGACGGAAATTGCGGCCGCTTTGCCTAAGTCGTTAAATGCAAACGCTGTTTTATAGAGATAGACCCCGAGAATATCGACTTTAGTGGTCAGCAGATAAACATCAGCGAACATGTAGAACATCCAGATCGTACGCAGCGTGACTACGGTCGCCAGCACCGGCATGATCGCTGGCAGCGTGACGATACGAAACCGTTGCCAGGCGTTTGCGCCGTCCATTTCTGCCGCCTCATACAACGATTTATCAATGGTCTGTAAAATCGCCAGAAACGAGATAAAGGCATACGGGAAGTAGCGCCAGATGGCGAACAACACGACCAGCGCGAAGCTGCTGCCGGGATTGTCGAACCACAACGGCGCCTGATCGTAGAGATGCAACAGATCCACGCCGAGGTAGTTCACAATGCCGTAGCCATTGTTGAACATGTATTTCCAGGCAAACACCAGCGAAATTGATGGCGTTACGTAAGAGAGGATGACCAGTGAGCGCGCCGTTTTCCGCAGACGAAACTCACGGTTAAAAAACATCGCCACTCCCAGCCCCAGTACCGTGCTCCCTGCTACAACCAGCGCGGTATACCAGACAGTCATCCACAGCGAATGCCAGAATCCGGGATCGGATAAGATACGGATATAGTTGCTCAGCCCGACAAACGTAGACTCAATTTGCGGATTAAGCGGCAAACGCATAAAGCTGATTTCGATGTTAGATATCATCGGCCACGCCACTAAACCGCCCAATAACAGCAAGCTGGGCGCCAGCAGCAGCATGGCAAATGGCATATCCGATCGACCTGAAAAGAACTTATTCATCACGGCTTTCCATTTCCCCATTAGCGCTGTTCAACAAGGTCATCCAGTTTGGTCTGGCTGGCCTTCATCGTCGTTGAAAGATCAGCTTTTCCTACCGTGACGTTGTGCACCATGGTACTCACGATGCCGGAGCCGGTTACGTCGCCCATGCGGGTAAAGTTCTTATCACCGACGGCGCCAAAGACCTGAATATTTGGCAGTTCGGCAATCAGTTGATTGGGTAATTCACCCAGCGCTTTGATAACGGCGTTATCTTTCCACGTCGAAGTATTCACCACCGCTTTGTTGACCGGCAGCGCCGCCCCTGGCGACATCATGACCCAGTCCGCAATGTTGTCTGCCTGCTCCATAAAGGTGACAAATTTCTCTGCCGCTTCTGTCTCTTCGGTTTTTTGACCTGCGGTAATGGTTAGCGACGTCAGCATGCCGTAAACAGCGGAATCTTTTTCCGTCGGCACCATAAAGCCAACATTTTTAGGATCGCCCTCTTTGATCACCGCCGGGAGGATATAGGTGGAATAAATCGCCATTGGCGCCGTGCCGTTCATGAAAGCATCTTTGACTTCCATGATGTCGTTCGAGCCAGGCATGGTGTTCATGGCAAGTTGGCGGTAATACTGCAACGCCTGCGCCATTTCAGGTGTGTCGAGCGTAATCTTTCCCTGCGCATCAAAAACGTTGGCCTGGTTAGAGAGCGCGAACTGGGAGAATGACTGTTCGGTCAGAACGCTTTCTGCCGTAGGTAGCGCAATGCCGTATTTCTTACTGCCAGGATTGTTGAGCTTCTGCGCCACGTTCAGCAATTGCTGCCAGTCTTTTGGCTCTTCCAGTCCCGCTTTTGCCAGCACATCTTTGCGGTACCAGATCCCGCCAATCCAGGCGCTGACCGGAACCCCGGTCCATGCACTACCGTCTTCAGTGCGTACAATACGCAGGATGCCATCATAAAAAGTACCCTCACCTACGCCGTTGATGACCTGCGCTACCGCTTTACGGTCGATGAGGGACTCTTTGTCCATAACTTTCGCGTAGTCATGGCTGGTTTCAATGATTTCAGGCAGAGAACCACTGCGCGCCAGGGTGATGACCTTGGTGTTGTAAGCATCTTCTTCCACAGGGACCTGTTTGACGCTGATGCCCGGGTTTTCTTTTTCAAAACGCTCAATCAGTTTTGCGATAACCGCTTGCCGCTCCTGCTCAACAGAAGAGTGCATAAATTCAATCGCGACAGAGGACTTTTTATCATCCTTACACCCGGAAACCAGAGCGCAGGAAACCAGTGCTGAAATCAGCACAATTTTAGCTTTAAGCATGAAATGTTCCTTTTTATTACTTAACCCACATGACCTGCCAGGCGTACAACGTTAATTCCTTACCTGAAATAGTTTTACCGCTAATCAAATCAACTCCATTTTCAATGTCAATACGAATGGTTTGAGTATGACCGCTGACATTAAATAATCCGATAACTTGCTCACCTGTTTCCGCCATACGTTTAATTTGCATTACGGCCGGTGTAATACTGCTAATTTGAAAATCACTATCAGGATGAAATGCTTTATTATTGCGACGTATTACAATTAGTCGGGATAACTCATGATAAATAGCGTGACGCAAACTGGTTTCATCTTTCAGCTCCGTTTCTATTTGTCTTACCTGATATTTTTTGCGGTTAATCGCACGGTTATAACCGAACGTCTCAACACCTTTATAATCATTGCGTGACCCAAGGATGCTTTGAATGTAAACCGCCGGCACTCCTGGAAAACTCAGCAAAATGGCATGTGCGAGAATAAAGCGAGAAAACCGTTCGGCATCGCTACAATTACCAGGCGTTAGCGCATCCATATATGTCACGTTAATTTCATACGGACTGCGACTGCCATCAGGGTTATTTTTCCAGTTAACCAGCGCGCCTTCCTGTTGTAGTTCCGTCACCAGCCGCATGATCTCGTCTTCAGGCAACAAACCGCGTAATGGGTTGAGACCAATGCCGTCATGCGATGCGAGGAAATTAAACCATGTGGTCTCAGTCGATGGCAGTTCCAGCGATTGCGCCCACTGACACAATGTCGTTGTATCCTGGCGTTGTACCGCATGCAGCACCAGCGGCGGCAGCGAGAACTGGTACACCATATGCGCTTCATCATGGCCATTACCGTAGTAGGACACGTTATCCTTATGCGGGACGTTGGTTTCGGTAATAATCGCCGTACCAGGCGCCGCGCAGTCAGCAATAGCGCGTAATAGTTTGATAAGCTGATGCGTTTTTTCCAGATGAATACAGCTCGTTCCAGGCTCTTTCCACATAAAGCCAACCGCATCCAGGCGGACATAATCAGCGCCCTGCTCAAGATAACTTAGCAGCACATCGACCATCGCCAGTAATACCACCGGGTTGGCATAGTTGAGATCGATCTGGTCATCGCTGAACGTCGTCCATAAGTGACGCACGGTGTTATCTTTTAGCGTAAAAGGTGTCAGTAACGGTAATGCGCGTGGACGTGTGACGTTGCTCAGGTCCGTATCAGGATCCATTGCAATAAAGAAATTTTCATAACCGTCAAGCTGTTGCAAATAATTATTAAACCACTCGCTTTTAGCTGACATATGGTTACAAACAAAATCAAACATCAGTCGACTGGATTCACCTAATTCCTTAATATCATTCCAGTCACCGGTTTCTTTGGCAACCTGATGGTAATTAATCACGGAAAAACCATCATCCGATGACCACGGATAAAATGGCAGCAGATGCACATGAGAAAATGTCGACTTAAGCCATTCATTATAAAACTGATTAAACGTCGGTAGCGGTTTTTACCAGCCCCGTGGAATTGATCGGCGTAGGTAATAAGCACCACATCGCCCTCGTCCCAATGCGCTTTACGGATTTTTTTAATTAATCCCTGTGATTTCTCTAAACGTGCAAACAGCGCTTCATAGTGGCATGAAGTAAATGTATGACCATAAACTTCTGTCAGGCATTTTTGGATTTTTTGGTTCACCTTCGATTCTCGTGGTAGCGGTCCCATGAATCAAGAGACTACTCTGCGGGAAATAAGCTGTCAATCAGCTAAGGTGGTCTTGAGGGGGGTAAAAAAAGAATTTTGGCAGCCAAAAATCGTATTTGTGAGCTGCCGCAAATTAACTGAGGGAATGTTGATTAATTGTTGCTTGCTTTTGCTGATTCAAATATCAGGGTTGATTACCTGAATAACGTTTCGACAATTTTGCCGCAGCCCGACTCAACACCGGTTCCAGAACCAACGCCAGCAGCATTTTTAGCGGGCGTCGGGCGACGGACTTCACCGCCCACCCTGCTACACCCGCCGGGCCGTAGCGCAGCGCGGTCAGAAGCACCAGCTTACCTGCTATTTTAAAGCCCGGCTTAACCCTTTGCCCGGCACGTTGCCAGCGATTGTTCATTTCTGTCCTCACAATTGACGGAAGCGACTACGTAAGGAAAAAGTATCGGACGTCACATAACGTTCCATTTCACGTAAACGCTTTTCACTTGCCGCCAGCTCGCGATCGACGGCATCCAACAGCTCACCGCTTGATGGCTGCTGCTCGCCGGAAACCACGTTGTCCGGCATCGGATCCAACACAAACGTCAGCACGATGTAGGCGACAAAGGTGAAAAAGGCCAGACCAAAAAAGATGGACAGTACCACCAGGATCCGCACCAGTTTCACAGGCACATCGAGATAATGCGCAATACCCGCGCAAACCCCTTTCACCATGCCCTGCTGCGGTATACGCCACAGTTTTTTATTCAGATTAACGCCTCCCATTAGCGGTCCCTCCAGTTTGGATGTTCAGCATCAAGAATGTCTTCCAGCGCCTGAATGCGCTCGCGCATCCGCTGTGCGTCATCGTTGAGTTCGACCAGACGTTGCTGTTCACTTTGCGACAGTTCACCACGACTGGAACGGTTGCTGTAATGCAGCCAGAGCCAAATCGGTAAAACGAACAACACAAAGATGGTTAACGGGATGGCCAGAAATAGCGCGCTCATGAGTACTCCTTACAGGTGATGAGCGGCGGCGCGTTCGGGCGCCGCCAGATGTTATTATTGCTTGTCTTGCTGCATTTTGGCTTTAAGTTGCGCCAGCTGCTCGCTGATTTCATCATCTGCTTTCAGGTCTGCAAATTGCTGATCCAGAGACTTCTGTTTACCGAAGTTATGGCTTTCAGCCTCGGCTTCCATCTGATCGATACGACGCTCGAAAGATTCAAAACGCGCCATCGCTTCATCAAGTTTACCGCTGTCCAGTTGACGACGAACATCACGCGAAGAACTCGCTGCCTGATGACGCAGCATCAGCGCCTGCTGACGAGCACGGGTTTCACTGAGTTTATTTTCCAGCTCACCGATCTCTTTTTTCATACGCGCCAGCGTATCGTCAACCAGTGTCACCTCATGCTCCAGAGAGGCAATTAAATCGGTCAGTTTCTGCTTTTCAATTAACGCAGAACGCGCCAAATCTTCTTTCTCTTTACGCAGCGCAAGTTCTGCTTTTTCCTGCCACTCTGCCTGTTGCGCGCTGGCCTGTTCAATACGGCGAGATAATTGTTTCTTTTCTGCCAGCGCACGCGCTGAGTTGGAACGTACCTCAACCAGCGTGTCTTCCATTTCCTGGATCATCAACCGCACCAGCTTCTGCGGATCTTCAGCCTTTTCCAGCAACGCGTTAATGTTGGCGTTCACGATGTCGGCAAAACGAGAAAAAATACCCATAATGTAATCCTCACTTACTGTTCTGATATCGGGCAATGCCCTGCTGTTTTCGTAATGCACGGGGCGTGCCAACTTTTTATCTAATTGATTCTAATAATTATATCTAATTTTACCTGTTGCGAAAATTAGGGTAAATTGGTGAATAACACTAACAAATGGTGAATTTCATCATGGCAGGATACAAAGATAATCTTCTGGGCGAAGCGAACAGCTTTATTGAAGTGCTGGAGCAGGTTTCTCATCTCGCGCCGCTGGATAAACCAGTACTGGTTATAGGTGAGCGCGGGACCGGGAAAGAACTTATCGCCAACCGCCTGCACTACCTCTCCACCCGCTGGCAAGGCCCGTTTATTTCGCTTAACTGCGCGGCGCTAAACGAAAATTTGCTTGATTCCGAACTGTTTGGTCACGAAGCGGGTGCCTTTACCGGCGCGCAAAAACGCCATCCAGGACGTTTCGAACGCGCCGACGGCGGTACGCTGTTTCTCGATGAACTGGCAACTGCCCCGATGTTGGTACAGGAAAAATTGCTGCGCGTTATTGAATATGGCGAGCTGGAGCGCGTAGGTGGTAGCCAACCATTACAGGTTAACGTACGACTTGTTTGTGCGACCAATGCTGACTTACCTCGCATGGTTAGCGAAGGCACTTTCCGCGCGGACCTGCTGGATCGCCTGGCCTTTGACGTGGTGCAACTCCCACCGTTACGCGAGCGTCAAAGTGACATTATGTTAATGGCCGAACATTTTGCCATTCAGATGTGCCGCGAGATCGGATTACCTCTGTTTCCGGGTTTTAGTGCCGAGGCCAGAGAAACGCTCCTCCACTACCGTTGGCCGGGCAATATTCGTGAACTGAAAAACGTCGTGGAGCGATCCGTTTACCGGCATGGAACCAGTGATTACCCGCTGGATGAGATAATCATTGACCCCTTCCGCCGCCACACTACGCAGCCGCAGGCGCCGGAAACTAAACCGATGTCTGTAGGGTTACCGCTGGATCTGCGTGAATTCCAGCAGCAGCAAGAGAAAGACTTTCTACAAACCAGCTTACAGCAGGCAAAATTTAACCAGAAAAAAGCCGCTGAATTACTGGGGCTGACTTACCATCAGCTTCGCGCTTTGCTGAAAAAACACCAGATTTAACGCACATTTGCAGATGTCATATTGGCGGATTTGACGCATAACCCCATCAGGGTTTACCATGACGCCATTACTGTATAAAAAAACAGGTACAAATATGGCTCTGGCACTCGTTGGCGAAAAAATTGACAGAAACCGTTTCACCGGTGAGAAAATTGAAAATAGTACATTTTTTAACTGTGATTTTTCAGGTGCCGACCTGAGCGGCACTGAATTTATCGGCTGTCAGTTCTATGATCGTGAAAGCCAGAAAGGGTGCAATTTTAGTCGTGCGATGCTGAAAGATGCCATTTTTAAAAGCTGTGATTTATCCATGGCGGATTTTCGCAATGCCAGTGCGCTGGGCATTGAAATTCGCCACTGCCGCGCACAAGGCGCAGATTTCCGCGGCGCAAGCTTTATGAATATGATCACCACGCGCACCTGGTTTTGTAGCGCATATATCACGAATACCAATCTAAGCTACGCCAATTTTTCGAAAGTCGTGTTGGAAAAGTGTGAGCTGTGGGAAAACCGTTGGATGGGTGCCCAGGTACTGGGCGCGACGTTCAGTGGTTCAGATCTCTCCGGCGGCGAGTTTTCGACTTTCGACTGGCGAGCAGCGAACTTCACACATTGCGATCTGACCAATTCGGAGTTGGGTGACTTAGATATTCGGGGCGTTGATTTACAAGGCGTTAAGCTGGACAACTACCAGGCGTCGTTGCTCATGGAGCGGCTTGGCATCGCGGTGATTGGTTAGCATTCACGGAGCGGTAAGTACCGCTCCCGCCCTTATACAATAGTGTCCGCCCTTGCCTTAAAAGTCACTTTCGACGCACAGAGCGTAAACGTTAGAGGGTTCCGGTCCCCCCATCAGAACACCAGACCTGACCAGACGTATAGCTGTTCTCCCGAGCGGCCAGGGTGACATAAAGCGGCGCGATTTCCACCGGTTGACCAGGGCGTCCCAGCGGCGCATTTGCCCCAAATTTCTCCACCTTTTCCTGCGGTTGACCACCACAGCACTGCAGTACAGTCCAGTATGGACCCGGCGCGACGGCATTGACACGGATCCCTTTCGGGGCCAGCTGTTTCGCCAGCGATTTAGTAAATGCCACGATAGCTGCTTTAGTCTGAGCATAATCAAGCAAGATTTCACTTGGCTCATAAGCCTGTACGGAGGAGGTATTAATTATCACGCTGTCTGGTGAAAGATGGGGTATGGCCGCTTTGGTGATCCAAAACATAGCGTAAACATTGGTTTTGAATGTTGCGTCGAAGTCTTCTGTGGTGAGTTCCTCAATTGACTCACAAAATTGCTGACGACCCGCATTATTGACGAGGATATCCAACCCTCCCAGTCCTTTTACCGCCTGTGTTACCAGATGACCGCAAAAAGCCTCATCACGGATATCTCCGGGGATGGCCAAAACATTTCTGCCTGCTTTTTTTATCAGATCGACCACTTCACGTGCATCGTCTTCTTCTTCAGGTAAATAGTTAATCGCAACATCAGCGCCTTCACGAGCATAGGCAATAGCAACAGCACGACCAATCCCTGAATCCCCACCGGTAATTAATACCTTGCGCCCATTCAGGCGACCGCTTCCCTGATAGCTGTCTTCTCCATGATCGGGGCGCGGTTGCATTTTCCCCGCCAGCCCGGGAAAGGGCTGCTGCTGCTGTTGAAAAGGCGGCGCCGGAAAACGCGCAGAATTGCTTTTATTGATGGTCTTTTTTTCCTTGTTTAAGCCAGCCATTCAATTACCTCTCAGGTAATGACTCCAACTTATTGATAGTGTTTTATGTTCAGATAATGCCCGATGACTTTGTCATGCAGCTCCACCGATTTTGAGAACGACAGCGACTTCCGTCCCAGCCGTGCCAGGTGCTGCCTCAGATTCAGGTTATGCCGCTCAATTCGCTGCGTATATCGCTTGCTGATTACGTGCAGCTTTCCCTTCAGGCGGGATTCATACAGCGGCCAGCCATCCGTCATCCATATCACCACGTCAAAGGGTGACAGCAGGCTCATAAGACGCCCCAGCGTCGCCATCGTGCGTTCACCGAATACGTGCGCAACAACCGTCTTCCGGAGCCTGTCATACGCGTAAAACAGCCAGCGCTGGCGCGATTTAGCCCCGACGTATCCCCACTGTTCGTCCATTTCCGCGCAGACGATGACGTCACTGCCCGGCTGTATGCGCGAGGTTACCGACTGCGGCCTGAGTTTTTTAAATGGCGGAAAATCGTGTTGAGGCCAACGCCCATAATGCGGGCGGTTGCCCGGCATCCAACGCCATTCATGGCCATATCAATGATTTTCTGGTGCGTACCGGGTTGAGAAGCGGTGTAAGTGAACTGCAGTTGCCATGTTTTACGGCAGTGAGAGCAGAGATAGCGCTGATGTCCGGCAGTGCTTTTGCCGTTACGCACCACCCCGTCAGTAGCTGAACAGGAGGGACAGCTGATAGAAACAGAAGCCACTGGAGCACCTCAAAAACACCATCATACACTAAATCAGTAAGTTGGCAGCATCACCACCTCGCTGAACCTTGCCATATAAGCATCGTACTCAGCCTGGTCTTCAGGAGATAAAAAATTTGGTGGGAGGAGCATCAGAATCCTTTCATCCTAGCTTGTATACCTTCTTCGTAGGCCAGCTCGCCATTATCGGTAAAAGATGGTTTTTGATGTTTATGATAAAGCTTAATTTTTCGTCAGGCTTGATAGCGTTACCGGAGAGATTTGATCTTTTCTCTTCAACTCGCAATACTGTTTATACATACAGTACAAGAATTCGAGTGTAGCTATGTCTGTTATCCTTGAGCACATTAGCAACAAGCCTTACGAAATGGCACCTTTTTTCAGTGATTTACTAAGCTGTGGAGTGATGAGTCCGTGCGCCGGGCATGAAGATAATGAATTAAATTTGCATGAATATGTAGTCCGCAACCGCCCCTCAACCTTCTTTGTCAGGGCGGCGGGCCTCAGTATGATCAATGCCGGTATCAATGATGGAGCAATACTGGTTGTGGATCGGTCTTTAACAGCACGACACGGCTCTATCGTCGTTGCGCTGGTGGATGGAGAGTTTACGGTAAAGATCTTACACACGTATCCTGAGCTGCTTTTGATGCCTTCTAATCCAGCCTATAAGCCGATACGTGTAAATCCTGAATCCCTTGAGATATGGGGCGTCGTCACCTTTGCACTGAATCAGTTCAGCCATGTACATGCACGTTGATATTAACGGAGCCTATGCGGCATTTGAGTGTGCGATGGATCCCAAGCTGTCAAAAAAGCCGCTCATCATAGCCAGCAATAACGATTCGTCCGTCATTGCAATGAATAAACTGGCTAAAAGCGTTGGTATTAAGCGTGGGACCCCAATTTTTAAGTGCAGGGATTTGATTCAGCAACACCGGATCGAAGTCCGGAGCTCTAACTTTACTTTGTATGAAGACTACTCAAATCGCTTCCATGAAACGCTGGAAAGCTTCGCGCCTCAATCGAGTCGATATAGCATAGATGAAAATTTCATGTTATTGAAAAACATGAACAAGATAATAGATTATGAAGATTACGGCCGGTTGATCAGAAGTACACTTCTTCATAATCTGTCCCTT
Source organism: Enterobacter sp. FUJ80071 (assembly GCF_038739915.1). Lineage (NCBI taxonomy): Bacteria > Pseudomonadati > Pseudomonadota > Gammaproteobacteria > Enterobacterales > Enterobacteriaceae > Enterobacter > Enterobacter sp. FUJ80071. The sequence goes on along the minus strand of NZ_JBBXKH010000002.1, from coordinate 71,393 downwards.
ACCTGTGGTGTGGGTTGTTCAAGCACCAAAACCCTCGCTAAATTATGCACCTATGCGAGCAAACGATGGGCAGCTACAGGCGGGGTTGTAGTTTTGACTGATCAGGCCAGGATCAGGAAGCTCCTGAGCCTGATCAGTACCAGAGAAATATGGGGTATTGGTCGAAAGATTAGTGAACGCCTGTCGGCTTTCGGGATCATCACTGCCGGTGATTTTTATAATAGCGACGTTCGCTTTTTACGTAAAAGCTTTGGCGTTGAAATCGAGCGTACCTGGCGGGAACTGCATGGCGAACCATGTTTCCGGCTGCACGAGTCTCCTCCTGTCAGGCAACAGATTATCGTTTCCAGAAGTTTTGGTCAGCGCCTTAATGAGATAGGCAAGCTACATGAGGCAGTTTCATTTTTTACCGCCCGGGCGGCAGAGCAGCTGCGCAAGGATGGCTCGTGGACCCGTCAAATCACAGTCTTCATTCAGAGTAGCAATTATGCGCAAGGTGAAAACCGCTACAGCAATTGTGGTATCGAGCCGCTTACCGCTACACAGGACACCCGCGATCTGGTTGATGCAGCCATGACCATCCTGAACCGCATTTACAGACCCGGGATAGCGTATGCGAAAGCAGGGGTAATGCTCTCCGCTATGACTGACGGCACAGAGCAACTCAGCCTGTTTGATACTCGCCCGGCCAGGCCTGGCAGTCAGGCACTGATGAAAGTTATGGACCGGTTCAATAAAGAAAAGCGCGGAGCTCTGTTTTTACTGGGGGAAGGCATTCAACAGGATTTTCGTATGAAGCAGGCCATGCTATCACCGAGATATACGACCCGCTGGGATGAATTACTCGTTGTAAAAGCGTAGCGGCCATGACCGGCATGGCCGTACTCATCAAATGTGAAAGTAACTTTAGGCCCCGCGAGCTTTTTCGATTGCGCCCTGCAAAGTTGCTGCGTCCATAGCCCCGGGGATAAATGTGGTAGTCGCCGCATTCGGCTTTTTCATATTCATAATGATGAAACCGGGTGTGCCGGTGATCCCGAGCGCTTCGCCCAGCTGCATATTGCCGGAGATCACGTTTTCATACCGGTTTTTTTCCCTGTCAGAAAACGTGCTGTTAAACCCTGACTTTTCCACCACAGTATTAAAGTCAGTGAGTTCGAATTTGCGTTGAGAGGTCATGAAGGTATGAGCCACAGCCATCAGGTTGTTGTGGTACTTACGATAGGCTTCAGCACCGAAATTCTGATAGACGTGCAGACCCGTAGCGGCCCCCATGGCAGATACAGGTTTTGAACCGGCAAAAATCGGGAATTCTTTAAAGAAGAATTTTACATCTTTGCTCTGATTCATTACCGATTCAACAACAGGTGTAACCCGCATGCAGTAAATACACTGATAGTCGAAGAACTCGATTACCGCGACGTCGGCGTCATCAGGGCCGATGTTTGGCGTCTCCTTGGTATCCAGCAGAGCTGGCGCATATGGAATTATTCGTTCCACTGAGGCACTCACGTTCTGATTTTCCAGCGCCTTACCTGCTTCCACTAAATAATGGGGATTTTTTACCAGGTAAGTAGCGGCAATTTTGCCAATTTCTTCCTCACTGAGCACCTTCGGTTTAAAATAAGTTGCCGTGATTAACGCCGAGGCAGCGGTAGCAATAACCGCAGAAATTAAAATCGTGGCCATCGGTTTTAAATAAAATTCTTTAGACATAGCTACCTTTATGCTTTTCAGCCTGTTAGTTATTAACCTGCGATGGATTATACTGGCCCGGTAAATCGGAATTATTCGTGAAACAATGCTTTTTGGAGATTAAAGGATGATTAGGCAGGGCTTTATACTCACAACCGCAATGCTTTTGAGTGGATGCGGATATCATTTCGCAAACCAGGTAGATGCGTACGATCTAATGCCTCGTCCTGTTACAAATAAAAGGTTTCAGATAGTCCCTCCGGACGAAAGTATTCAGTCCAGAATGTTTTCAGGCCGTTTTGCTGATGGATTAGCAAAAAAAGGAGTCATTATTTCCACTCACCAGCCAGATTATGTGCTCAGGTTCCGAATCAGCAGCTCACAGGAGAACATGCAGTATAGCGAGCAGCTTCTTACTGGGGTGACAGGCTACGTTGTAGATAAAAAGACAACGAGAACTGACAAGCATGGCGAATTGCATACTGACTATGACTACAAGCCAGTCGATGGGGTAATAGGCACTGAGACGATGTCGCAGATGCACTATATGCGACAGCTGGATGTCGAGGTATACCCGTCAGCGAAAGGAGCAAAGCAGGTTCTGAAAGTGAGTATGCAAAGCAATGCACCTGTGCCGTCAGACAGCATTGCTTATTCAGCAATGATCGACGCCTTTACTGATAAATTTGATGCGCCGCTGCGTTCCGGAAATTATGTTGCAGTGATCCCCTGGAACTGAAAGCAGACGGCGGGAAGAGAATGTTCAAAAGTGACTTTTGGACACGCACATTAACGTGGCTATCGCCCTCCCCCATTAAAATCATAAAGTCGGTAAAGATCGCCCATCGTGATGGAATTGGGCTTATTAATGAACAGATACTGTAACTGTTCTTTATGTTGAGTACTGGCAGCTGCATTCATAAGCACTTCCAGGTAGAACTTGTAGCCTATGCTTCGCTCTGAATACATATACTGGAACTGCATCAGTAAAATGCCTGACATAACATACAACAGCAGCAGACTGAGTAATACAGTGCTATCAGGCTGTTCCAGTGCCATACTGACATACCCTGAACCCAGAATGCACAGAAGCCACCCCGTCATTAGAGCAGGCACCCTACGACTCAGACGTTTATAACAACGTTTTATTACGGGATCCCGGAGATACTTTTTGTCAGGTATCCCCGTTGCTCTGATGACGAAGCTACTGAGTATCGACATCTTTTTTCCTTCTGGACGCTCTCAGTCAATAAATCAGGCCAGGCGCTCATTGAAAGCTACCACGAGCTGCGAATCGGGATTTTTTACCAGTTCGGGCCGGATAACTTTTAGTTGCCTCGTTGGGGCGAGCTCATCTGTAGGCCTGATGGTGGTATTACCCGGCCCCTTGCGGGTACTGTCGGTGTTTACCTTGAGCTTTTTATTTCCCAGGTAGCTTTCCATCTTTTTAGAGATGGTGTCACCTGTGGTCGCAACACCAGAGAGTTCCTTTAGATGTTCACCTTTATCCATTTGTACCGATGACATCAGAAATCCGATTCCGGGATCGTTTTCCGTTCCACAGGCTCCGTACTGACATTGTGCAGCGAAAACGGGCTGTACACCTACAGCAACCAGCATTAACGTACTCAGTAAAGTAGATTTCATACACACCTCTTACAGTCGGAAAAGTTACTTTTGCGCAGCGCCCATTTGGGTCACCAGGTTTTCCGGGCTCAGCCACCCCGTAAATAACTGCGGTTTGCCGCTTAGTGTCACCATGGTAGGAGTACCTTGCAGCGGGATTGTTGAGGCCACCTGGAAATGCGATTTGATAATGTTTAAGCAAGCCTCATCAGGACGTCCTTCCGGGATAGTTGAAACCGGATTCATCGCTGCATCCAGAGCTTCGTTTGGCTTTGCTGAACACCAGATTTTGGCCATGTTCCCGGCTACTACCGAGTTCAGTCCTGCACGTGGGAATGCAAGAAACTTAATCGAAATACCGGCATCAAGATAAGACTTCAGATCATGATGCAGTTTTTGGCAGTATCCACAGGTTATATCGGTAAAGATAGCAAGCCGGTATTTTTCGTTTGGTGATTTGTAGTCGATGGATTTTGTTTTGGATGCGAATTCCCGGACGCCCATTAAAATGGCCTGCTCAGTGGTGTTTACCACATCTTTACCTTTCACGTGGAATAAGCTTCCGGTAAAAATGTAATCTCCGTCTTTGCTCACGTAACTTACCCCCTCCCTGGAAATCACCGTAAAAATATCTTTTACTGGCGAGGGTTCGACGTGCTCGATTGAAAGCCCAATGGCTTTGAGCTTATCCCGGGCTGCATCTGGCAGTACCATTGTATTAACCGGCTCGGCATTCATCGTGAAGGCGGTACTTAATGAAAGAAGTAATACCGATGCCTTAATAATTTTTTTCATTTCCGCTCCTTAAATCGAGCACTAATATTATCACGCCCCAAAATTCCAGAATTTTGCTTAAACGCTTAAATCAACGGGTAAAGCCGAAAGAAAGTCGATAGATATATGGGAGAATAGATAAAACGTAGATTCAGTGGAGAAATCGTTGTGTTTACACCACCAGCAGATGATGTGAAACCTATTCCCGTTCCTGATGAGATTTACACTCAGTGCATTACGGATGCCGCCCGCTACTTCGGAATTGATGCTGAACTGGTTTTTACGTTGTTTGACAATGAAGGCGGTAAGGTTGGTACTTTCAGCAGGAATACTAACGGCACTTATGATATTGGCCCAATGCAGATCAACTCATCCAATCTACCTGAAATAAAAAAGCATTTCCCGACGGTAACGTGGCGGGTTCTGGCTTACGATGCTTGCGCAAGTTTCTGGGTTGGAACATGGTGGCTCTATAGAAAAATTGTTGATCGCAAGGGCAATGTGTTTGAAGGGATTGCAGATTACAACAGCAAAACCCCAAAGGTACGTGCAAAGTACATATTTAACTTCATGGTAAAGTACAATCGCCGGATCCAGCAGCGTAACGGGATGGGTGAGCTTTATCAATGGACCCAGCAACCTCCTCGATACAATGGCCATATAGCTAAAAATGTCCCGGAGCAAAACCCGACTCCTGTTGTTAAATAAATACAACCCGATATTACAGAAGATCATCGAGTGGCTTGGGTAAACCACCACAAATATTTCACACTGACTCAGGAGTAATATATTGTCTTCTTCTGCAAGAAATTTATTTAAGATTCTCTCTTCTTTCTTGATCCAGAAAAACCCTCATCATGAAGAAGTATGTGTTCATGAAGAAACAACAGCTGGTTTATGGGCCCCTCTCCCTGATTCGCATGTCGTGCTTTTCTTAGATTTCGATGGGGTTTGCCACAGGTGTAAAAATGAAACCTTTGAGCGAATGCCACTGTTAGAGAAATTGCTGGATAACTGCCCTGCCATGGTGATTGTTATCTCCAGCTCATGGCGTGAGTGCGCTAATACAAGTTATCTGAAATCTCTGTTCCGGGTGCCTTATAGAGACAAAATCATAGGTGCAACCGGTTCGGTATATTTAAAACACGGACAGACTGGTGTGCGGGCTGCCGAGTGTGAGGACTTTGTCTTTTCACATCGAGTTAAAGCATTTATCTGCCTTGATGACGACGAATCATTATTTCCGGCCGGTTATCCGCATTTGCACAAAACCGATTATTACACGGGCCTCACCGAATCTGACCTTGCAGCTCTTAACGCAAGGTACCATCAGCTCATGGGACGCTGATGAACAAAGTAACTTTCCTTTTACCCTGTCACTGCTGATCTCGTACGCCCATCCACTTTAGGATTGATTGTTTTATACCATACGCAATAATGTCTCATATGAATTCGACAAGAAAGGGACATTATGCTGCATCACTGTCAGGCTAAGTCACTGGATGACATATACCTTGAGGATATTCCCCACATCATACATCCGGCCACGGCGGTACATGACCTCGAAGATACCGCCCTGCCAAACCGGATTATTCAGGAATGGAATTTACCGCAGGGATATACACAGTTTGTCAGCCGGTATCACCAGTTCCACCATCAACGCCCCTGGCTCGCTTACCGCGATACGCTTGACGACATCAGATACGGTAAGATCGTTCTGCTTAGAAAAGACATAACCGGCAATGCCGGGCCGGGGGTTATATCAAATGGCAACCTACGCAATGACCTGCCCCTGTCCCTCTTTACCCGTCTGCGCGATATCATCTCTCGTCAGTTGAAACGCCCGGGGTATTACGTTCGATCAACGACACCAGCACAGCACGCCCAATCAACAAAAACCATTAATTCCAAAGCGGCTGGTCGTCTTCTCGCAGCTGGCGGGCTTTATAATGGAAATGTGGAGGGATTTCGACATACGGCTGAACAACTTGGCGGCGAAGCTGTTGAAGGCTATGACCAGGTATTGAACGAAACAACTTCAGGTATGCTGGTTGCAGCGGCTTCACTTCTGGTTATCCGAAATCCAAGGTCTGCGGATGAATTGACAAGTTATCTCGGCAAGTACAAAAAAGCACACGTTTTGCTCGATGATATGAATGTTAGCGAATTGAACTACATGCGCCGAGACAGAGCTGAATATTTAGCTCTCCGTGGACAATTCAACAATACTGTACGCCCTAACTTCCTTAAATCACTTTCAGACCACCCAGATGCCCTGGCTACGTTTGAACCTAACGATTTGATGAAACTTGCAACAGGCAAGGTCCCCTCTGGGTGGCAGGTTCACCACAAGATCCCTCTTGATGATGGTGGCACAAACGCTATAGACAACCTGGTACTTATTCAGAATTCACCATACCATTCAGCACTGTCGAAAGCACAATCCATCATTACGAAGGATCTACCGTATAATTCAAGCACCAAAGTTCTATGGCCATCGCCGAACGGTGTTATCTACCCGGTAGGAAAGTAAGAGGCGCTCATGAAAGATTTAACTCAACTACTCAGCAGCTTAAAGAGGTTGATGGTTGCAGATCACTACCCTTTAGCCAGCCCGGTAGCCCCGGAAGTCTTGAAAGACTTAATCTGCAATCCGCCTCCAGTGGAGTGGGCAGATCACAAAAAGAGCGCCTATATAGATATACAGAAACTCATTAAAACCAGGCTTGATTATGCCCAAGTGTTTAATGCTATGGATGGTTTTGAGTACAACGGACTTACGTTTTATAACCTTGTTCAGGCAGAGAACGAAAATCTATTGTGGTCAAATATTTACATACGCAACTTTGAAGCACGAGACAATGAAATCTACGTTGACCCAAATCTCACTGATAAGGTGTTAATCGGAGAAGATGGCATGTCACTTTTCGCTTATAGTTTTGCAGACGACTGCTTTCAGATAAGAGACAAAGCATCTACTGATTATGTTATTGAATCTCATACAGAGTTTGATAGATTTTTGTCTTCACTGATTCAAACCGTCAGTTGAATGTTCCGCAAGAGCGGTACTTCTGAAAAAAAGGCCGCAAACACATACTTTGCGGCCTTAATTGTTTAGCAGTAATTTACAATCTATTGATAGTCATTTCAGGAGGTTATATTCAACCTCCCTTATTTTTTATTTTCATTAAGCCACTGATCCGCTTTATCGACACGTGACTGGTAAGGCTCATTTGTGTTGCTCAGCTCTGACTTCATGTACTGAATGAATTCATCTGCTTTCTGAGGCCCAAAGCGTGGGTCATCCGTCAATTGCTGCCGGATAGCCCTTTCAGAGTTCTGCGCTGCATTCGCATAAGTCGAAACGCCGTCGCTGCTAATACTCTGATACCGGTCACTTACAGCTGCGACGCCATCAGACATCTGCATGTGATTAAGGACTTTACCCTGGAGAGAATCAGGCATATTTGCAGGGTTAGAGGCATCATTTGCTATCGATGTCTGGGTTTGAAGGATGCCCGCTCCCGTAAGCATCTCATTTACCGGTTTCGCCCCAACGCTGGTTAGCGTATCCGAAACAAATTGCTGGCCCCCGAGTAGCGCACCAGAAATCGCGCCCCGCTCAGTGTTGGCCTCTATCTTTTCCCCAACCAAGCGATCTGTGACGGTCTGAGTGCGGTTACCAACGAGACCACCGCCCGACCCACCTTCTCCCAGGTTTGCCCGTACGACTGACTCAAGTGAACCATCAGCTCTGTTATGAGTGTTGAAACTGCTATGGATGCTCTTAACGTCATTCATACTCCAGTTAACGTTATAGTTACCCAGTTCATTAAGGATCTTCTGGGTATCCGCTTTGAGCTGCTCTCTTTCGGCACCGGTAGCCATGGTGCTGGCACCATAGGTAAAGACAGCTTGCTGTGCCAATTCAGCTCGCTTATCGTCCCGGCTTAAGTTCGGGTTGTTGGCAACACGACTAAAGTAGTTATCAGTGTTATTAGATAAGCCACGAACTTGCCCGCTCTGATACATACTGTTCAAAGCAGTGGCTCGTTGATCCATTCCATCACCAACCACCCGACCTCCAACCTTTTCCAGATCGTTAAATGTGCCTTCTGCATTTCTGACATCCTGACCCGAATTGACGACTTTCTCTACACCCTGATTATTCAGTACAGGTCCATTCTTTTCGAGAGAATTAAGCACATTCCTTTCTTCATCAGAATAAGTGCGGCCCACGTTGTTGTTATGTATTCCCTGAATATCGCCTTTGCCCGCGTTATCAAGGTTATACGGAGTAAAGCCAGCTTCACTTTTTCCAGGGACATGCTGTGTCGCGTCCTGAGCGTTGGAGGAAAGACCGAGTTTAGCCTGCGAATCTACACTTCCACCCAGTTCCCCTACGCGTGACGCACTCATCACGCCAGACGTATTTACGCTGTCAGGAGTTCTATCCTGTGCCTGAGTGATAGTATTAATTCCTGACCCGTCACCTGAAATTCTGTCGAGCTGATTGGTGATAGGTAGCAGCTGCTGTGCATTACCACCGAAGTCGGAAACCAGACTTTTAAGCAGGCTGGAGGTTTCACGGAGATCCTGTTTATTACTTTCGGCCGTCTCTCCCCGGGCGGTATCAATCGCAATTTTTTGCTCACTGAAATCTCGGGTTGCAGCCACAAGCGCGTCAGTACGTTGAAGCTGCGATCCAAGCTGATTACTGGCCTTGAAGGTATCGTTATAGGAGTTGAATTTCTCCATAAACGCATTCTCATCCAGCCCATTCTTACGAGCAAAATTCCTTACATCATCATCACTGAAGTTTTTGTTGCGAATAGAATCGGAGAACCTGTCCAGGTTAATGCTTTGTTTAGAATCAAGGCTCATTCCACTATTGGAGCTTGCGTTAGTCGAAACCGATGTAGAAATATTTTGCGCCATCGTCTGTGTCGCCTGGTTCATTTTCGACGATGCTTCTTTAAACGCATTAGTATTGGATATCTGATCGCTGCTTACCTGAGACGCCGCTTTACTGAACTGGTCAGTTAACGCAGAATCCTGGCTAAGCTGATTCGTGATTGCTTTTGAAAGGTCATTTGAAAGCGAGTCACTGCCTGTATTGGTCTTAGATGCACCGCTACTCAATTGCCCTGCTACAGCCGCTTTCAGCCCGGCTCCATTGCCAGTTCCAACACCTCCATTAAGCCCAGCGTTGAGAATAACATTTGAAGCAATGCTGGCCATCTGAGACGCACTCACCCCATGTTTCGTTGCAATACCTTCTGCTACAGAGGCACCAATCTTATCCGAGATCTGCTTCATTGTTTGCAGGTTGGTTGAGAACTGCTGGCTCGACTGTCCTGACCTTCCAATTTCGCTCATCTGACTGTAACCAGCCTGGAATGAATTACTTGCCGCACTCATAACTGATGAGGTTACAGCTGATCCTTGTCCCTGGCTGTTAGCGATACTTGAACCAGCATTCCACATTCCAAGACGGAAATTACTTGAATCAACTGCGCCGCCATCGCTGTATCCCTGACCGGTACTGGTTAAGGCGGTTCGTGTCACGTCACCAAATGAAGATTTACCGCTGTTAGGGCCATCCCATACTTTGGGCGTTACATGACCAGTATCCACCGGCGCATCGGGGGTCACTCCCTTAACCGCATTCATCATCGGGTGAATCGACTGTGTCATCAGGAATAATGTGAGTACCGGAATCAGAGCATAGAGGGCGGAAGCAACAGACAGGTATGAACTGTATGTTTCCGCAAGCCCTGGGAGTCCCATCCACGTGACGGCATTATTCTGGCTGTTGAGGGTGCTCCAGGTATCCAAGTCGGCCGTCGCGACTTTCTTCACATACGCGTTGACCATTACTGCCGTAAGCGGCCACATATTCACGAAGAGGATAAGTTGCAAATATTTCGCCGCAGCGGCAACACCATTACCACCTAACGCCAGCAGCATAAGCAAAGCAAATGGAGCAACCATATAAGCAAACATTTCAAGGAATGCGATTGCTGCTCCCGACAGTTGTAACCACAACTGGCCCTGTGAAGCCATTGTGTTGGTTCGCTTCAGAGAAGCCTCAAACAACTGCATATCGGAAGCCAGACCGAGTGGGGTCTTATATTTGCTTGCGCCATTTCTGAGCTCATTCATAATGAACAGGTTCAGGGTGGCGTCATACGAACCAATAGCCTTACCGTACATACCATTTGCTGACGCCATAACATCAGTAAAGCTTGCGCCGGTAGGTGCACCATTTGCTTCGTCTGGAGTAAGGATGCCGTTTGTCTGTCCTATAAGGGAAATAGTCTGGCGAGCTTCAGCTGTACTGGTAACCTGTTTCACAGTTGACCAGACCTCATCACACGTACCAGATTTTGAACCGTTAGCGCCAACAATACTGGCAGAGGCATTCTTCAGTGCGCCTTTCATCGCCTGATTAATCCGGTCCATGCTATCTGCCAGATTAGCTGAGAAAATATCGTTAAAAATAGTTTCTTTACCGGCAATATTTGCGCTTGAGTTTTGGGTAGCCTTCAGGCAGTTGTATGCAAGAGACTGAACGGTAGCACATACGTTCATTGGCCCTAGCCCGCTGGCCGGTTCAGGAAATGCGGAACAGTAGCCCTGGCTATCGCCGCCCCATTGCAAAAACTTCACGAATCGGATCATCGGACCGAGGGTGATGTCATCGTCCAGAGTTGTTGCAGACAGGTCCACCGGAGAAAGCGGATCAAACGCTGTTTTATAATCCTTCAGCAAACCCTGGCTTAAGTTAGTGGTGACGGTTGCCATCGCAGCAATAAAAATTGGAATTCCGTCGACGTTTCTGACCTCTCCCGACTTTACAGATTCAATAGTTACATCCACTCGAACCATTGCCATCATGAAAAGGATCAACCCCAAAAACCAGGAGAAAAACGGTAATTCATTTTTGGTCGGAGCCTGAAGCCATAGCCACGTTTTATAGAATAGGCTCACACCTGCTACAACGGCGGCCGTGGTCAAGAACTCTTTTACACCAGTATATTGAGAAAAGATCAGGGCAATACCGGTAAAAGCCGACCAGACAAAATCAATATCACCCAGGGTATATATGTTGTAATCCATGTCAGACCTCAGTTACGTGTGCCACGAATACTTTCAGTGAAAGCCTTCCGTTGCAGGCGACGGTTATCCCAGGTTGAAATGACGTCCGAGCTGGTACCGACCTGGCTGTGCGATAGCTCATAGGCGGCTTTAACCTGTTTTGAGAGATTGTCTGTTAATCGGTTGAGATCATCCCTTTTACCCGACAGCGACTCACTCGGTATGCTCATGGTTGAAATTTTGGCCTCAACCTGGCGCAACATGTTGATTACGAGGCTCGTCGCAGCAATAGTGCTGATGTCCTGAATGTATGCGTACCCTTCCGGTGCTTCGAATGTTTGCAAAGAGTCGATAATGGTCGGGATGCCGATATAGGAGATAATGCGTAATTCATCATCTGAAACACGAACGTCGTTGATGATTTTTTTCTGTACGTTTAAAAGAAGATCAGAAATGGTATCCTTCAATCCCTTAAAACCACCGTCATTAACTTCTGACATGACAAGGCACTGAGCCTTTCGTGGGGATGATGGATCTGGTGCCGGAGAACACTTGAGCATTTTAATTGATCCGCCAGCTGGTGGCCCCATGATGTAATCCGTGACAGTCATGGTAGACGGGCGGACTTCCATTCCCGCTTTTTCGCCTTTGCTATCCCAGTTGATAATGACAGTACCTACGAGAGACATAAGTTGTTCTGCCAGTTTATAACCGGATAACTCCGTTACCCCTCCGATGTTCATCGTTCCCTTATCAATATCCATGAACGACATATAGAAGAGGTTACCACTGAATTTTTCAGCGAACTCTTCGGGATCCTTTGCTTTAACCTGAGAAGTGACAGCTTCAGGTGACTTTGTCATCGATGAGCCAAAATCAGGAATAAGACCATTAATCGATCCCAGAATTGAGGCTGGTCCAGAGCTAACTGAGTTAGCGAACTGGCTTGGCGTACCCACGTTTTCAGAAAGGAAAGAGTAAGTTGCATTGCATGAATCTTTCGCAAATTTATTTAGCGCTTGCAGTTTGTTTTGGATGTCATTAATCGTTGCAGCACAGTCAGCACAAATAGCTGAAACAGCAACGTTAAAAGCATAGATAGCCGCACCCTGGGCAATACCACGGGCCACCTGCACAAGCTGGTCCCCGTTGATCATGCTGAAGGACCCAAGAAAAACGTCAATACCGTTACAACCGACAGAAGCTTTTGGAAACGACATGGAAACAAGGTTGGTATTAACGTTTGTTGTTCGGTAAGACATTGACCCGCCAACTATGCCTGTACGGGTTGCTGTGGAAAAGGTGGCCGGGCTGGTAGACGTCATCATGCCATTGAAAATGTTACGCATTGCGTTGTCTGCATTTGCAGTCGGGGCTAAAATTGCAGCACAAACAGAAAGAGACAAAAGTAACTTTTTGAAGTTGAAAACGGCATTACTGCGCATAAGTGCCTCCAAAACTGCCGCCAGCATTGAGATAATTGACCGGATCGGCCGTAGGCATGTCATAGCCTTCGAGTTTTTGGTCCATTATTTTTTGAAGTAGGAATGGGTCTGATTCCATTTCGGATTTATTAACGGTAATAACGCCATCATCGCCGATGGTATATTGCCTTTTAATATCTAGAGTTGACTGGAACGAAGCGTCATCGATCAGATTCATGCCCTTCGCGGCAAGTATAATAGTGTTCTTTAATTCATCAGCGGAGATCATGCCTTCACTAATGCGCTGAGCTGATGTCCCATCCTTTGAAACCAGGAAAATTGTAGGTACCTCTCGAATTTTAAATTGATCAATAATTTGTGCGTTGGGGATGTTAAAATCCTGAAAAAGGCCATTATGCAATGGCCTTCCATCCATACTGATTGGAAGAATATCTACCGAATAATAGTTCTGCATAAATTGAAGTATTTGGCTTTCTTCGTGGCAAAACTGGCAAGTACTCTGGAAAAAGAAAAATAAACCTGACTTAGTAAAGATATCTTTCATTACCGTTTGCTGATTTTTTTCAACAACAGTGCGGTGAGCATCCAGTGCCACCTTTTCCACTGGTTGCCTGCGTTTTTCAGACATCATCGGGTTTTTAAGAAAATAATCTTTTGATTTGTCAGAAAAACGCGTACTGATATCCAGCATTAACCTTTGCGCCGTGTAATAACGTGATAGATTTTCTGCGGTAGGGTTATCCATTGCCTGCGTTAACAGTCGAGGCATATTCTCTTTTAGCCATTTTGAATTTAAATCTACCATTTCCTCTTTTGAAGGCGAGCTAGCAGCACCGGTTGGTGGCAAAACCTCTTCTTCTTCAGCTTCGCTTTTTTTAGCAGGATCGTCATACCAGAAGAAACCCTTCTTATAAGCCTGGCCAGATACAAAGGGCGTATCTTTTATTAGGGGTTGCTCAGGGCTGGCGTGGGCACCAGTAATTACCAAAGACATAAGCAAAACCATCTTTGAAGGCGCTAATGCAATACGAGTCATAGACCGTTCTCCTTTTCTGATGCGGTTATGATGGCATACAAAAAAAAGGTTAGAGCTCGTATAGCATGGTCGTTTTTATGTTGAAAAGGACGGAAAAGGAGTGCTGACTAAGAAGATAGTCTCGGTGATGGAAAGATCATCCATCTTGCACGTTGTCAAAAATCCGGTGTAACAAAAACATGGTTTTATCGAATATCTAAAAGCAAATATTGCTTTGAAAACAGGTGTATTTAGAGCTGAAAAAAATCATCACAAGTAATGCTGTTTCTATATTTCAAAAAAGGAATAGCTAAGGATCAAAGAAGCGAACTTAGACAAGAATATAAAATATATTAATTGAAAGCGATTAAGAAGTCGTCATGCATAGAAGGTTTTGAGAACCTAAGTAGTTTTACGTTTTCAACAGAAAAAAAGGTGCACATTTTTGGAACGAAGAAAAACTGAATAAAGAAAAATCAAATTATATCTTTACTTGTCAAGAGTTGATATTTAAGTTGTAACTAATATTTGATTGTAAAGCAAACAACAGAATTTGACTTAAGTCAATATTTAGATTCAGACAAGGCAAGTTTCGCGATATCTTTTTTAAATTTAATCTAATTCTTCTTGAGAATACCTCTCTATGGCTGAAGCAGTTGAAGATAATCTGCAACGTGGACAATGAGCATCATTTGTCACTGGCACAATGTATGGGCGTTTACATTTTTCGCAGGCACCTAGTTCTTCAATTTCTTTCATAGAAGTAAGGATTTCTATTATTTTATTAACTTCCGGTGCGCATACAAAGTATCCCAGATTATGAAGGACACTCATTATTCGGTTGAAGTCAATTTGCCGAAAACTCGCTTCCGGATTTATTGGATCAAAACCAAAATAGTTAACTGCGACATCAATAACAGCAGAAAAGGCTCGGCGGTTATCTGTGCGTTTGCTCCAGCCCCGGATACCTTTTTTGAGTTTTGTTTTTGCACCAGGCTCAAAATCGATATTTTCAGCAACATGATTACCGTACAAAATTCGTATTGTATTTTTATTTGCCCCAAGCGACATAGTTCTTGCTGCTCGCAATAGAGCATTAGCTTTTGTTTGATCGACCTTTGCCATATCAATAATCCTTTAACATAACTTTATTTGTTAAAGTGTTGAACACATCCTGACGGTGACTGGTGAACATAGTGTCATAACGTAATAGTTCCATCAAATCATCACTAACTTTTCCTAACCGGATGTCAGCAGACAATTCATAAGCCCAGGCAAAAACTTTCGTTTTAAGTGAAACACTCTCTTCAATATGCCCTTGTGAGAAAGCAATTGTACGTGGGAAAAGAACGACATCGTTAATTGTTTTTAACGATGAATAACCAATGTCTTTAATAGCATCAGCTGTAGTTGGTTTTAAACCAAAGAAAATACTTACAAACTCTGGTGCGAGCATTGAGATAAAGAACACCTGCATAAAGTAGTCATTCTGTATATCAACACATTTAGAACGCAACTCATGAATCTTCTTGGGATTATAGATATCCACTGTACCATTCAGAAAAGTCACTTTTTCACCGGCATCGTAAATACCATAGTCAATATCATTTGTATCATATTCACGAATTACATTGGAATCACCGTCCAAGACCGCAGAAAAAAACCTCTCCCATGTAATTTCCTTTCCGAGTGTACGCGGAACCAAAAAACTACCTGGACGTGTTTCCACTTCAAAAGCTAAATCAGCGGCTGTACTAAATCCTTTCCCAAATAGGCGACGCTGGAGAAGAGGAGTCCCAGTTTGATATGCAGAAGATCCATGCACAGGCAATAACATTAAAAATGCACGGTAACTACGAATAAGCGAAATCTCAGTGCGGAAAAGTTTACCGAGTAAGCTACGAGTTAAATTATCAGATTCTGACATGTGCTGATTGTCCTTGCGCCATTACAATTGTTCAAATCTTCAACATGGATTTTTTGTTAGGTGTTCGGTAGGGTGAAAAGTAACTTTTAGTATTTTCTTAAGGCTTGAATAAGCCTTAAATCTATCCCTTCAACCACACCGCTTACTTGTAACACTTTTTAACCAAACTAACCAGAATTTTATCAAAAATTCCTGCGCATGCTAACGAAATGTGAAGCGATTAAAAAAAAACCTAAATCCAGCTCCTCCCAACGTTGGATTAGAATAACGACGTCTTTCACTGACCGTCATAAACTGACATTTTTACTTTTCATCAACCTCATGCTTACATAGGATCACTAAACAAAGAAAAGTGACCCTATGAATGCCTCACATAGGGTCACTTATGTTTGAAAAGTGACCCTATGTAATGTCGTCATAGGGTCACTTTTTATAAAAGTGTCACTATGGACAAAGTTCCATAGGGTCATTTTTTTTGGAAAAGTGGCACTAGATATATGTATAACTTTAATAGAGCAATGCACATTATCAAAAGCAATAATCCACAATGGTCATTCTGTCAAAAGTAACTTTAGGGGGTAGCGATGGAAGTGAGGCTAAACTCGCTGTTACTGTTTCTGAAGGCCCCTCCCGAATGGGGGAAACAGCGAGTGCATTACATCTGTTCAATTCCCTCATCAAAGAGCATTCAAAAATCTTCTGTTCGTGAAAAAAAACGGAAATTTCCTCCGGTATAGTAATTTCACATCAGGAGGCGTCATGAGTAATTCAAATCTTATAAGTTCTATAGAGCTAACACGTAAAAATTTACGTGCTCAGATTGAAGGTTTGCGTGTTGAGGCTGAAGATCTCATTACAAAATACTGGATCAAGTGGAAGGAACGAAACCACCAAGAGATTAACCTTACCCGACATAGCAAAGTTCCAAAGAGGGAGTACCTGGGTTCTTACGCACCAAAAGTTGAGCTAATTGGTAATGCCAGAAAAGTAACGATCACTTGGCATCAGTTCAGCCCTTATAAAACAAGAGCGCCTAGCCACATGTCAAAACGGGTGCAACCAATGAAAAGTGGAAAATATTCTAAGAACTGTTTTGTAAACCATGCCAGCTGGGAATACGAAATGATTTCTGAAACGGAAGCATTGCTGGAGCCTTACAGAGAAATGCTTGAGCTCTATCATTCAGCATATATCGAACTTGGACGAAAAATCCGTCAATACTCAAAAACTAAGGTGGCACAATGAACGACGCAATTATCACGGACAATGAGCGTATTAACATTGAACCAAAAGATGTAATGGTAAAAGGTTCAAATAAAAAGCAAGGCGTAAACGCTCAAACTTCTACTCAACGTAGACCAGAGCACCAGGGTATGGCCAAAGTTATTATTAACCCCGGCACCCCAGACTTTAACCGGTTTTTAACTGCCAGAAATGGAGCAGTCATCAGAGGTTTTGATGATGTGAGTATCGCTATTTCCTCTCTCTTTAAAACGGTTGATGCAGTTAAACATCCTGACCTTGTTCAGGCTATTCAGGATTGGTTCAACGAGCTGCATGAAGAAAACAATAAGATGAAAGAAAATCTTGTTGCTTATATTAAGTCAATTGAGTTCGACAAGAATGACTCATTCATGTCATCAACTCAGTTTGTACCTTTCAGTTTTGAACCAGTACAACTCAACTTCAATAACCACAACACCATGAGGTTTTACAAGTACATCTTCGAGATGAACCAGCTCATGAACACAATGTATGAGTACAACTCATTGGGTTTACTGGCTGTAAGCGACTATCCGGTTATGTCTCACAACATTATAAAGAGTATTAATTTATATGTTGAGAATGTGAAAAAGACTCTGAATGTTTCTCGCCGTAAGGATGGGCCATACAGTCCAGCAGAGTTCATCACCAAAGTAATGCAATATAAAAGTGTGCAGGCATACATTGCAGCCGAACTGTCAGGCAAACGTCGATAAGGTATGATGATGAATTTCAGGGCGCTGTATTTATGTATTAAACGGATTTTGGGGATATTCTCATCTCAGGAGAATGATGCAACCTCTGTAATGATTGAGGATATATCAAGCCTCTCTCCTTTTGCGCAGATTCTAGGAGATCAGAAGTACACTGTTCCTGATCATCCAAATCCAGAAGTCCTGAAATTCATCGAGTATCCAACTCGTCCGACGGGCATACAGACATTTAATGAACAGTCAATCCTGTCTCTGTATCGGGAAAAGCTGCACTCAATTTCAATGATGTTAGCTATCAGCGATAGCGACATCAGGGACGATGCATATACATTTACTAATTTAGTTTTAAAGCCCTTGGTTGAATATGTTCGCTGGATACATCTTTTGCCAGCTTCCGAAAATCATCATCATAATGGTATTGGTGGGTTACTTTCTCACAGCCTGGAAGTGGCCATACTCTCTTTAAAAAATGCGCATCACTCAGAACTGAGACCAATCGGATATCAAGATGAAGAAGTAGTCCGTAGAAAAGTATATCTCTATGCTGCGTTTATCTGTGGTTTAGTCCATGATGCCGGAAAGGTTTACGATCTCGACATTGTAAGCCTGAATTTAGCTAGTCCGATCATTTGGACGCCAAGCTCACAAAGTCTTCTTGACTGGGCACGTGAAAATGACGTGGTTGAATACGAAATCCACTGGCGAAAGCGTATTCATAATCAACATAATATCTGGTCCAGCGTTTTCCTTGAGCGAATCCTAAACCCGGTATGTCTTGCATTTTTGGATCGGGTAAATAAAGAACGTGTTTATTCAAAAATGATCACCGCCCTAAACGTTTATACTGATGGGAATGACTTTTTGTCTAAATGCGTGAGGACCGCTGATTTCTATTCTACTGGTACAGACCTTAATGTTTTACGTGACCCTATCATGGGTCTGCGTTCTAATGATGCAGCAGCAAGGGCCATTAGTACCATCAAGCACAACTTTACCAGTATCAATATCAACAATTACAATGCTAAGCCTATGCACATCATTATCGTAAATGGTGAGGTATACCTTAACGAGAACGCATTCCTTGATTTTGTTCTCAATGATTTCGAATTACATAAATATAACTTCCCTCAGGGAGAGGCTGGTAAGACCGTATTGGTAGAATCCCTAGTTCAACGTGGTTACGTCGAGCCCTATGATGATGAGCGTGTCGTTCACTACTTCATTCCGGGTATCTATTCGGAAAACGAAATATCAAACATCTTTAGAAATGGGATAGGGAAACTAGAATTCTATAACCTTCTTAAGCTAAGGTGGATTGGTTTAATCTTTGATTCCTATAAAATCCCTGACTCAGTGCCGGGTCTTTTTAGCGTTAATGCCAATAAAGACTTTATTTACATTGACGAGCAAAAAACAGTTACTGAATACAGAAGACCAGTGCCCGGTCGGGACGTTATAACTAAAATTACTGATACTGTTGAGACGGCTGTTCTTAAGGTTAATGATTTAGGCCGCTCCTCTGCCTCTATTGATGTTGATATACATTCTAAGAAAAATGAAGGCTCATCCGACGATTTTGAGAAGAAAGCCGAAAGTGATAATGAAATTGATAATGACACGCAGATAGTTAAATCTGAGGGTGAGGAAGCAGCTGATCCTGTCATTCCTGATATAGAAGAAAGTGAAGATGAATCGGCAAAGGACACGGAATCCCATGTCCTGGTCAACCAACTTCATGAACTCCTTTTAAGCGCTCCACTTTCCAATGACTATATAGTGTGTGTTGATGCTGTCCCCTACCTCAACATAGATACCACTATGGCATTGCTGCCGGGATTAGATGAAAAAGCATTCAGTGAAGAGCCCTATTTCCAACTGACATTCAGAGAAGGCTCTCTCGATGGAATGTGGATAGTAAGGGACATTGACGATCTGCGTTTAGTCCAGCTCGGCGATAACTGCGCCGGGTTCCAGCTCACCTATCATGAGCCAAGAAGGCCAACAACTTTAAAGTCACTTTTCAATACTTCTATGTATCAGGCATTAGTGATTAATGATGAGTCTTCTGTTGAAAACTCTGCCCCACGTCCAAAGCAAACGCTTGAGCTGCCTCCCCCACGTGTAAATGCAGTCGAAGAACATTCTGGCGACGTGGAATATCATGGAACCGATAGTGCATCCGCGACTGGTCCGCTGAAAACTGAGGCTGTGGAATATGAACATTATCAACATCTTTTTGAGAAAGAAGATGAAGAGCATGAGATCATTGATTATACCGATTTCTCACAGCTTAGTGTTTCTCGGCCAGAAGTCGGTAGTTGTGCAACAAGCTCTTCGGTCCATAATGAAAAGCTTCTCTCCGAGCCGTCAGAATTACCAGAACTTAACCGAGAACAGAACGCTGATCCCCAGGGTACGAATGAACGCTCTATGGATGTTTCTGTAGGACAAGAAAACTCAGAACCAGATACTGAGGGTAACTGCCCACCACCAGCTGAAGTTGTGTATTCCCAGACCGAAGCAGCCGCAACCAGTGTGATGGCAAGTGAAGAGCCCGCCTTACCTCCTGTACTTGAAGAATCAAATGGAGAGCATGCGCCCACAGACGCTAAGGGGCATCATCTTTCGCCAGCACTGGCCAGACTGTTCGCCCCAACAGCACCGGTAGAAAAACAAAATCCCAAGCGCAACCGGAATAAATCATCGGACAAAGCAGAAGTACAAAAACCAGCATCACCTGTTTCTGGTCACAATCTGAACAGTAAAGTCTTTGCATCTACTGAATCAGACCAAAATGGTGAATTCTCGCTTATAAGCGAAGGTGACGTTACAGAGCTTGAATTTGTAGAAATTGCGTTAGTACTGCATCAAATTCTGTCCAAAATGGAGGTGGCGTTTAAAAGAAAGCGCAAAAACAGATTTATGGTAAGTACTCCTAATACTCTCTATCTGACCCAATCTTGCGTGGAAAAATTTGGGTCGCAGTTAGAGGCTCAAGATCTTTTCAATAAGCTTCCTCAGTACCTCGTTAATTCTGGTGCTGTGATCAATACAAAATGCCATGCATTTAACATGCCTACTTTGCTGGCCGCATCAGACCGGGCGAAAGTGGACATTGAACGAATTATCAATAACCTGAAAGAGGCTGGGAACCTATAATGTCAGATTCGAAGAGGACTAACCTCCATGCACAAGAGAATTTTTATCGGCCTATTCTTGAGTATCGTAGTGCCTCAATACTTTTGATTTGTTCGGTTTCTATGCTTTATATGGGACTTTCTTCAGACGGACTGGACATCGCCCCAATAGTTCTGTTCACCTCAATATTGCTTTTTTTGCTGTGCCTTTATCGTTGCAAAACAGCAGCGCCATTTTTGATGGCTCATTGGCGTGTATTCAAGCGACATTTCATGTTCGTTAGTCTTGATTCACTGCGTGTAATTAACAAAAGTAACTTTTTCTCCAATGAGCGAAAGTATCGTCAACTGGTTCAGGATTATCAAAATAAAAATAAGGATATACCCGAGCGAAAGTCCTATTTTTGTGATGGGTTTGAGTGGGGTCCGGAACATGCGGATCGGGCATATCAAATAGCTAACCTCTCCAGTGATAAACGTGAGATCGAGTTGCCATTCGTCTTCAACCCAATTAAGAGACATTTTGACGCAATGGCTCGTAAGATGGGCGGCAGCAATGCAATTTTTGCTGTGGAACGTAGGGAACCCATATTTGTAACTGAAGACAATTGGTTTGGTCATACTCTGATAACCGGAAACGTGGGTACCGGGAAAACGGTGCTACAGCGTTTACTAAGCATTAGCATGCTTCATCTTGGTCATGTTGTTGTTGTCATAGATCCAAAGAACGATGCAGAGTGGCGAGAATCTCTAATGGAAGAGGCTAAGACCCTCGGTCTTCCTTTCTATAAATTTCATCCTGGCCAGCCAGCATCTTCGGTCTGTATTGATGTCTGCAACACCTATACTAATGTTTCTGACCTAACATCTCGTCTTTTGAGCTTGGTGACAGTTCCCGGTGAGGTTAACCCATTCGTTCAGTATGCCAAGGCTCTCGTTTCCAATGTGATTTCCGGGCTTTCTTACATAGAGAAAAAGCCTTCTATTTATCTGATTCACAAGAACATGAAAAGCCACATGTCTATTGTGAATCTTACAGTCAAGGTAATGGAGTCATGTTACGCGAGATATTATGGTTACGATGTCTGGACCGAAAAAGTTAAGTACGTCGCTAACGATACCTTGCCGGTACGTTTCAAGCGTCTCGCTGAATGGTTTACGGCTCATTTCATGAATTACGAGGGGTCCGAACAAATAGACTGGTTAGATACTGTTTCCCAGCTTATTGATTACTCAATGTCCGACCCAGAGCATATGGCTAAAATGACCGCAGGTATTATGCCTGTTTTCGATATGCTCATTGAAAAACCTTTAAATGAGCTTTTATCTCCTAACCCGAACTCAGTATCATCAAGAGAAATTGTAACAAGCGAAGGGATGTTCAGCACTGGCGGGGTGCTATACATTTCGCTTGATGGCCTTTCAAACCCCGATACAGCAGCTGCTATTTCTCAATTAATAATGTCAGATCTGACCTCCTGTGCCGGTAGTCGCTACAACGCTCAAGATGGTGATATGTCAGCTAATTCCAGGATAAGTATTTTTGTTGATGAGGCACACTCAGCCATTAACAACCCTATGATTAACCTTCTGGCGCAGGGTCGTGCAGCGAAAATTGCACTGTTTATTTGCACCCAAACCATCTCCGACTTTATTGCTGCGGCAAGTGTTGAAACTGCCAATCGAATTACGGGGCTCTGCAACAATTATATAAGCTTGCGAGTCAACGATACTCCTACTCAGACGCTTGTTGTAGAGAACTTTGGTAAGAGTGCGATAAGCACAAATATGGTCACTTATACGACCGGTTCAGAAACATCTTTGCCGCATAATAACTTCTCAGGTTCAATCTCAGAAAGAAAGCAGACAACTTTAGAAGAGAGTATTCCAAAGGATCTCTTGGGTCAGGTCCCTATGTTTCACATAGTTGCCAGGCTTCAAGATGGCAGGAAGGTTGTAGGCCAAATCCCTATTGCTGTTGCTGAGAAACAAATGAAGCCAAACACAACTCTGTCGGAAATGCTTTTCAAGAAGGCCGGAAAAGTTACTTTGCGTCAAAATCTCGATATCAAAAATCTTAATAAATTTCTAAGGAAGTTGCATTGATGGATGAAAAAATTGTCCTGACGCGCCAGCAAATTTTAAGCTCTGCACTAAAAGTCAGCAAATGTCGCTCGCTCGTAAAAAGGCGCTTTCAGTCTTTGGGTTTAAAGTACGCAGATTCTCAGGAAGTTCGAGATCGGCTAACTATGATAGAAAAAAACGCGTTTCATCATTTGGGAAAATTTTGTCAGAGCAACGATATCGATTCCCTATTCTCCATGGCAAATACCCTGTCTGAGCTTTTCCTTTTAAAGGGAGAGTTGATCACGACTGATCCCTTTGGGGACCGTGAAACCAGCTACTGGTCGGTACCACAAGGATCATGCCATGAATGGATTCAATCACTGACCACCAGCGAAGGTCCTGAACGTAAATTCGTTAGTTTCCGTATTTCTTTCGATAACAATGACGTACGGTGTGATCTTGTAAAAAAGAATGCCCGTATGCTTGGTTGTTATCTTTTGCCTTATTTCGTCGATTTAACACGCACGGTGGGCGCATTCATTAATTTGCCAGGTAGTGTCTCTTTTAAACAAGTACAGCGCATCAAACCCCAGATTCATCCAGAAACAACACATAGTCATATAGTTACTATTGAGGACTCTCCCTTTCTTTCTCGGTTAAAATTTAAAATCATTACTGCCATAGATCAGCTTCCTGACCCTAATGGCCTTTATACAAACACCTTTAACAGCATTATTGACCGTGCACTGCTGACTCATCTCAAAACCGAACAGGAAAAAATAGATAGTCCAAGAGTCTGCAAAAATGTGATTTCGGCTTTTGCCGACTCAACTCTTTCTCTGCCGGTGTTTAACATCGGCCTAAACGAGCAGTACAGATACTGGACGCCGTGGGGCATCAACTTTATAGAATTTTCCCGCCAGGCCGCAAAAGCAAGGACCGCTGTATTTGTTCCTGATGTGGGACAGATCGAGTGGAAAAGCGCAGAGCATAAAGAACTGGCGGAGTTAAGCCTCATCGACCAAATCATACCTAAACAGTACCACTGGCTCCTGGGTATCCCGACGATGTGGCGTAACAACTATTGCAATCACGATCAGAGGCTAGCTCTTTTTCGTGAATGGAGGGAAAGCAATGGCTGCGGATAATACAAGCAGGGCAGCAGTGCTCAGAACAATGCTTTTTTTTGGCATGGTCATTTATTTTGGTTACAGCTTGGCTTTCCAGAATACTGAGGAGCTCAAATATCAGATTACTCAGGAGGTTAATGCAAGCCGGTCCATCATATCAAATGACCGTTGGAAGTCTGTCATTGCAAATAGTGAAGCGACTTTAAATTGGTTGGTACATGACTATAAGTTAATTGACTATCTGAATACTATTCTGATCCCTGACACCAAAAAACCAGCCAGAGGTATTAACATTGTTGCTGAAAAATTTACCTCTATTAATTACACTATGGCCAAAAACATACCCCTCTTACTTTATCAGTCCATTTTCCGGTGGAACTTAATCCTGGGGTGGCTAATCGTTTTTCTGCCCTATCTATTTGCCATGCTAGCAGATGGAATGTACCAGTGGAAATTGAAGAGGTACGTATTTGGTAAGGTTACAGTTCAGTTTTATCGTATTTGGTTTCGAGCATTTTGGGTGATCAGTGCTTTAACGATGGTCTACCTGGTCATGCCAAATATGTCACTATTTAACAATATCGCTCAACTTTTCCCACCAGTCGCTTTATTGATACTGGGAATTGCATTGAATCGCTTGTGGTCTAACTTTCAAAAACTCATGTAAAGGTGGTCAGATGTTAAGCAGTAAAAAAAGGAAGTCCCCTACAAATATCAAAGAATCGCTCAATGATAACGCTGACCGTTTTTATAAGATGTTTCGCATTCATACCACGGCAAAAGTTGCTATGTCGCTAATTGCCATGACCGCTGTAGGGTTTTCTTTCTACAATCTTTACGAACAATGGCAGGACGCTGAAGGGAAGAAAGACCATATAGCTGTAATACGGATTTCTGGCGAGATGGGTACCGGCTCGGAAACGGGCGATGGAACAGTGATCGCAACAGCTCTTGCCAAAGCTTACAATAATCCCCATGCCAAAGCAGTTATTATCGAGGCAGAGTCAGGTGGTGGTGGTCCCTCTGACGCCATCATTATTTACCGCCAGATAAACGCGCTTAAAAACCACCAGCCACAGATTGAACGCGTATCAGATGCCGGTGGCTCTCTTTCATCTGTAGCCGCTGACAAGAGTAACAAAACCGGGAGCACAGAACGTGGCGATGAAGCACGGTCGAAGCAAAACTCCCTCGAAGTACTCTCCAGCGGTACCGGTCGTTTTTTCTCTGATATCGCAGACTCATATAAACCAATCATCGTTAGTGTGAAAGGCATATGCGCATCCGCATGCTATTACGCGGTATCGCCCGCTGATGCAATTTATGCCGACAGTAATGCCCTGATCGGTTCTATCGGTGTGCGTATGGACCACTGGAATCTGTCAGAGATCATGAGCACAGTAGGCGTCAAGAATGAGCCCCTTACGGCCGGTGAGTTCAAAGATGCTCTTGACCCCTTCCACCCATTGTCCGATTCAACGAGGGAGTTCATGCAGAAGGAGATCCTGAACACGATGCATGAAAAATTTATAACTGATGTTGAACTTGGACGGGGTAAAAAGCTTCTCTCGCGTCATGATGCCGATGCTGTTTCTCTCTATTCAGGCCGTGTATGGCCAACACCTCAGGCAGTTAAGTACGGCCTGGTGGATGGAGATCTTACGTCAGTAGAGATCCGTACACGTCTTTCAAAAATGTACTCCACTGACACGTTCAAAAACTACAATGAGCCTCATCGTAATCTCCGTTCTGCACTCGGCATGCTGATGAGCCTGTCTTCAAATATTGAGAGCCTTACCGGTACCACTACCCGCTTAGTAGAATCTGTTAATGCCACCAGCTACCCCTCTGTGAGGTAACATGGATGCTTTCAATCTGCTGTGGAGCATTACGGGGGTAGCTTTCATTATCCTTATTTTCGTCGTGTTGCTGTGTCTGTTGGGATTTATGACCTCTGCCATAGCGGAACGGCGGACTGCAAAGGCAATTGAATCTGGGCTTCCTGAAGAAGCTCAGGGGCTACTTAGTGATCTCACCTTTCAGTTGTCGGCTCATAGCACTACGCAGGTTGATCACATTCTCGTAGCCCCACATGGTATATACGTCATAGAGCAGAAAAACTACGTAGGCAAGCTCTACGGTACTCTGGAGGAAAGCCACTGGCGGAAATGGACTCAGTCCCGAACCCTCAAGTTGCAGAACCCGTTTAAGCAAAACCAGGGGCACATCAGGGCTATTCAGTCTGCTCTTAAGGCTAGAGAACTGGAATGTATCAATGTCGTCATCATAAACGGACGTTGTAAGTTTGATGGCATCAAGCCGGAATGGTTATGTATGGGGATGGACGATTTTATCCATAAAGTCAAACAACGACGAGGGCTACGGTTGTTCACACCGGAGTCTGTTCAGCACATCTGTTCGGTGTTGAAGTCAACAAGGAAGTCGCCAGGGCTCTATACGGACCTTACTCATATTCATAACATAACGACAAAGTACAAAGCCCCGATGAAATTCGAGCAACGAGTAACATACATTCTGCTCAACTTTATCCATTATCTGTGGGCAAGTCTGTTCACTAAGCAGAAGCCTTAGCGCTCTATCATTGGTAAGGCTGTAAAATGTCTGCAAAAGGCCCCATCGGTAAATTGTTGGGGCTTTTTCTTTGCGTAGTTCTGATACGGTTTATCCTGTGGAGCATTATGGCCACCAGCCAGCTGGTGACTGGCCAACGCTTTGTATGACGTAGCCTACTCAGGGCAGGCTATTTTAGAGGGACCGATTTTTATCCGGGCTAATTTAGAAAGAGATAATTTGAACTTAGGCGGGCTGACCACCAGCAGAGAGGTAAATCACTAGCCGGTGATATTGACAGAAGTCGTCAGGGGTTTAACGCCGGAATATTTTGCCAGGCCTCCTGCAAGGTCTGCAAGACTTCTACAAGTGATAGTGACGGCCACAGGACTGTTTCCGTCATTATCACTCCAGGTGGCTCGCACTCTACTGGTACCAGAATTAAAACAACACGAGTTCCTTTTACCTGGTAGGCAAGGTTTACTGCCGGTTGGCGGTAGGAGGCCAGTACACCCTCACCATATTGAGCAGGGTTACTTGCCCAGTTCCGCACCATTGCATACACCTGAGGCATATACCGACTATCCAGATCCCCTTTGGGCCGTCTGAACGGCACGATTTCTTCTGAGCGGTAGGTGGTCGTTGTTGTATTGGTTGTCATCTTTGTCACCTCCCCTGTTCGTCCATTTAGAGTTTTAAGCTGCTTTACACATCACACTCAACTGATTATTTAAGCTGGTCATCGTCTCTGGCCAGCATAGCCCAACCATTCGCCTGGTTTTCGCGGGAGTAAGGATTCATTTCAAAATAACTATCTACCGCGTCGCTGTCCGCAACAGAACTGTTGTTAGCTCTCTTTGAACCCTGAACCACTACAGCATCAACCTCTGCGGCTTTCCCGTTGCGCTGTACCAGGATTTTAACCGTATTGGGCTTACGTCTTGCGAGCAGTTTGTTGGCGATAAAAAGCACAACAATCCAGGCCAAAAGCACGTATAAAAATGTATTCATAATGCCCTCCTTTGTATGTGATTATTATACCTGCTTCCATTGCAGGCCAAACAGGTTCGGTGCATGAAAAATAGACTTCTCTCCGGCGTATAGCAATCTACTTACTGATCTGTTTTCGTATCAAACTGTATGGCATAACCGAGGGGCGTACGTGGTGAGTCAGAAAGTTACTTTTCCGTAATAGTTAATTTCAGATCCTTCTTCCAGTTACGCTTCAGTATAAAACCGATACCCTCTAATTCAGCATCCTTCACGTTTAATACGCTTCACTTTAAGGCAGGGCTTTTCGGTTGAAATGAATTCTTTTTCCGGTTGCTGGACATGGGTTTCATCCTGATAGTTAAAGTTGCAGGCTATCAGTCACCACCACCACCTCCGTCACCTCCTCCACCGCCACCATCACAACCACCAGCTATGCTATTTTCACCATTACAATCACCTCCGAGGGGGTTCAAATGGCTGCTCCCCTGTAGATGGTGTCCTTGCCAGATCGAACCCGAACCAGCGCCTCCTGAGCGTCTTTGCTTGCCCTGAGGCAATTGTGCAGGCTCACCAGCACCGGCGGTACCAAAAATGTCCCGGGCAATTTTATAAAGAAGGTAAAAAGGTACGCCCAGCATCATAAAAAAGATTACTGAAA
This sequence comes from Enterobacter sp. FUJ80071, assembly GCF_038739915.1. Taxonomy (NCBI): domain Bacteria; kingdom Pseudomonadati; phylum Pseudomonadota; class Gammaproteobacteria; order Enterobacterales; family Enterobacteriaceae; genus Enterobacter; species Enterobacter sp. FUJ80071. Next base: position 43,278 of record NZ_JBBXKH010000002.1, on the reverse strand, counting down.
ATATTACACGTTCCATTGATGATCTCCTGTCTTGTGAGAGACCAGTTATATCAGGGTGATTCAGTATTTCCGTTTAGAAAAGAGTACTAATTTGGCCCTGTTCGCTCTTAATTTGCCATCCGGGAAAAAGTCATAGGGATAGGCCTGCCAGAGTCAATAACTTCCAGTGATCTGGAGGAGACCCCGGCTCTCTGAGCCCTCATGGATGGTACGGCTTTACCCCTTGTAAACAGATTCACGTTCCGCAGGACAAACATCGACTACTGACGTCTCATATTTGCTGACGCTAATCCGACGTCTCATTGCCGTCTGCTTGTTTTCTTTAAAGGGTGTATTAGACGAATATCAAATCGGAATGGTAGGGGATGTGTGGGCACCATGCCCGGCCCTCTTTGAGCATCTGAGAGATTGGAGACCTAGCCGGGTAAGATAGCTACTTTCTTACGGGTTACCCTTCAAATCCAAAGACGAAACGGACGCTGCCGTTCTCCACGTGGAGACGCTTTACTTCTTCGACAAATTCCTGGATCACCTCTCCGGCGTTATCGGGTGGTATGGCTGACAAAATTTCTTCCGAAGTCAGCCATGAGTTTGAATGTTCACCGAATAAATCATCATCTTCGGACGGTATATCATCAGGTAATCCGCGTAATGCGTGGATAAAAACTGCTGATGTGCTCGCCCTTTCACGATCTACATCAAATCCGAGCCAGGCAAAGTGGAGATATGATCGGTCCCCTTTATAATTGCTTGATAAATTAATCCATTTACCAGGCTTTTCTTCCCTTTGAAATCGCCAGCAGATATCAACGCCCATTAAGAAACTCCATTACTATCGTTCGTATGAGATAACTATCATTTCAGAATACTATGACTTCTTCCCGTATAGAACTAATCGCTCACGCCATTTAGCTACTTACTTTTTTTACGTACGCTTGCAGCGCAGTACCTTGAGAGAAGTAAGTAAGACTGGGCGAAGCCAACCGGTTCCGCCACCTCGCTCACCGGCTTTTAGGCGTAAGCACTGAAGTCAGCCTCCATGCTAACTGGCGAGCCTGCGAAAGTCAGACTCGTTGTTATAAAGCGGCATATCGTAAGCAGTGTCTGAAATGAACATTCGGATCTGCTCAAGCGTCATGCCACAATGAAAACGGGTTACGCTCACATTGGCCCGGGGGAAGTCAGCACAAAATGCATTCAAAACATTCTCATGGACAATACCAATGTTGATTAACGCAGCTGGCCCGTTGTCACGGAAAGATACGACACGGAATCCCCCATACCAGCCTGACTGGGAGAAAAATGAAAATGCACTCGTTGCCAGACCATTAGACAGGTCATAGCGCAATTTCCCGCTCAGAGACTGGCTGTCTCTGCTGTACACGCGATTAATGAAAATGCCGGGACCAACTTCTACCGGCTGCTTGTTGCTTGCTAAACACGGAAAGCCCACCAGCGAAACCTCCCTTTCTCCTAACCAGTTTACCTGATACCCGGCAGTGAGAAAGTCAGTCAGTTCTACGCCAGAAAGAGCATTAATGGCCGCAATATCGGTATCCAAAATATTTACGTTTTTCATATTCATCTCATCTATATTCTAAAGTGCGTTTTTTGTCTATCAGCCCGAGGATTGAAAATTTGAATATTTAATGTGACAGAAAAATACCTGTCACCTTTTCAAAAACTGCCTGCAATTGAATATCGAGAGAGTCCATTTTAAAATCCACCAGCTCAGCTTTATTATCGCAAACCGAATAAAAATAGGAGTCAAATGCGTCTGTATCTTCATCTTTAAAAATACGGAAGGAATTAATTTTATTATGCCCTTCAAATTCGGCATGAATACCATAGCGAACCGAGCCGTCATCGAACTGAACAACCCGTCGTACAGAATTAATCCGGACGTACTGTTTTAAGGCCCTCGCGAAATCGGCATTTAACGCCAACGCTCGTAAGATTGAATCAGCGGTTTCATTCTGCTTTTTACGATCATATTCAAACATCCCACAGCCGGTGTTACGAAAGACCGGCTGAAGAGCATTAACCAGGTTGAAGGAATCCACGTTTCTGTCGTTTCTGTACATGAGATATCTCCTGCCCCTCCGCTATACGAAGGGGCTTGATAGGGTTACTGCCAGGCTGCGATCACTTCTTCGCACTGGAAATGAGATAAGCACTGCTGGAGTAAAAGGGCCAGCACCGCTGTGTTAGGGACGCGATTGTTACACCACGCGTTGAATAGCAGCTGCCATGGACCGGCATAATACCCGGCCAGTTTCTTTTTTTGTTTATCTGTGCAGCAGCTGGAAATGGCCTGCTGATAAAGGCTTTCATTCTCGGCACCAGAGCGTTGTTGCAGTGCCTGATAAATATAGGAGTAGACAGAATCGGAGCAATTAGATGCATAGGCCAGATTGGTTTTCATAATACCTCCTGTGTTTTTGGGTATTATATAAAACTCCGACCTACTGGCTAATAACCCACACTGTAATTTCTTTTAAAAACACAATAAATTTTCAAAATTGGACCAGTGTGGATTTAAGCGAGCAGTTTAAATCTTTATGAACTAGCTTTCAAAGAGGTTGGTTTTTCGGGAAGTTTTTTGCCAGACCAGCATGTTGGTTTTTTTTCTGTAGTGCAGATTAGCTGGTACCTGCCCCTTCTTACCTCTTTGAGCAATGACTGTTTGAAATATGGTAAGCCCAGTTCAAAAACCCAGTAACGACCGTCTGCAAAAACGACTGAATTTTCAACGCCATCCGAAGCCACCAAGGATGCATCATTAAGTAGACGTTCTTCATAATGAAATGGTAATGAAAATGTCAGATATAACGCACAAAGTACAAAGATTCCTGTGAGACTAACTGCCAGTGAACCACAATAACCAGAATAAACATTTAAATTTCTTTTGATAAATTTCTCATGCAAGATTACAAGCAGACAGAATACACAAGCTACCAGCCCAAATCCTACATGCAGATAAAACTGTCTTATTTCATCATTCCAGACGATGTTGTCCCATTTCGTGCTTAAGATTGAACCCAACAAGGAGATAATAAAAGCGGCAATTTGAGAACTGATAAAGTAGGAGAAAGCTGACTTTGAAGTTATTTTTTTCATAGAAACAGGAACCTCTTTACCTCGTTCCTGATCAGAGAAAAGAGGCTTTGTTGAATAAATCAGATTTCGGGTAAGTCTCCCCCGTAGCGGGTTGTGTTTTCAGGCAATACGCACGCTTTCAGGCATACCTGCTTTCGTCATTTTGTTCAGCGCTCGTACCAGGGCCATAGCCTCCGCAACCTGACCATCGTAGTCACGCAGCGTCAGTGAACCCCCGAACAGCTGTTTTACCCGGTACATCGCCGTTTCCGCTATCGAGCGACGATTGTAATCTGTTGTCCATTTCCACCGCGCATTACTCCCGGTCATTCGCTGATTAGCCACTGCACGGTTACGGTCTGCATATTCACCGGGCCAGTAACCCGCACCTTTTCGGGGAGGGATAAGCGCGCTGATTTTCTTACGCCGCAGTTCATCGTGACATAGCCGGGTATCGTAAGCGCCATCGGCGGCGGCTGACCTGATTTTCCGGTGGGTTTGCCGGATTAACCCGGGGAAGGCCTCTGAGTCCGTAACGTTGTTCAGCGACAGGTCAGCGCAGATGATTTCATGTGTTTTACTGTCAACGGCGAGATGCAGCTTACGCCAGATACGGCGGCGTTCCTGGCCATGCTTTTTGACTTTCCACTCGCCTTCACCGAAGACCTTCAGCCCGGTGGAATCAATTACCAGGTGTGCGATTTCACCCCGGGTGGGCGTTTTGAAACTGACATTAACCGACTTTGCCCGCCTGCTGACACAGCTGTAATCCGGGCAGCGTAGCGGAACGTTCATCAGAGAAAAAATGGAATCAATAAAGCCCTGCGCAGCGCGCAGGGTCAGCCTGAATACGCGTTTAATGACCAGCACAGTCGTGATGGCAAGGTCAGAATAGCGCTGAGGTCTGCCTCGTGAAGAAGGTGTTGCTGACTCATACCAGGCCTGAATAGCTTCATCATCCAGCCAGAAAGTTATGGAGCCACGGTTGATGAGGGCTTTATTGTAGGTGGGCCAGTTGGTGATTTTGAACTTTTGCTTTGCCACGGAACGGTCTGCGTTGTCGGGAAGATGCGTGATCTGATCCTTCAACTCAGCAAAAGTTCGATTTATTCAACAAAGCCGAGAAAAGACACAAAACGCACCATGCGCAAAAAACTGCAAGTCCAGATGCAATAATCTCGCGTAAAAACATATTAAACGTTTCCGATAATGAATAAGTAATTACCATATCCTCTCCGTAAGTCTACATATAATTCAGACGTGACAAATAATTAAAGGCATTGCTATTCTATCATTATGCATTGCGTTTAAAATCATTTCTAATTCAGCAGAGTAGCGATACAGGCATTTCGCTATCCTAAAATCTGGTAGCTTTCCATTTCCTTGCTGAGATAAATCAAAATAATTCTATTTATTGCCTATTCGGATGCTGCAAAACCTTATAAATCCGGATGTATATCACTTAACAGTGAACCATTCGGTGACTTGCTCTCCGTGAGGTCCACCGGGTTTATCCAGTAGGGAACATTCTGCTTTTACCGTTTACTGCATACGCGAGCAGGAATTCTGTTGCAGTTCTGCATTTGCCTGCTTTTCCAGTGCTGTCATAACCCGGCGGAGCATCGCCAGAGCCTGAACAGGCGAGCTCCCAAACTGCACTTTCACTTCATCCGTATCATGATCCTGAATCAGGTCGAGGATGTTCACTTCGATCCCTGCCCCGTTTTCATCTTTTGCCGTGCACTGAATACTTACCCGGGTCACCGAATCCGTCAGGACTGGCAGTGGGTTAGTCTTGTCTACGTTGATAAAAGCCTTCTTCATTGCCCTGTTTCCCCTTGTCCTGAAAAAGTTACCGACCCGTCCGGATGGAGGGGTCGGTCAGAAAATCATGCCTGTCCCTTATTCATCTTCTCAGCATGCTTACGCAGGTACTCTTTCAGGTCAGCATGAGCATTGATGATATCGTTCATTTCATCATTGGTCAGAACAAGCGTGTAAGTATCAGTGCTGACAGATTCACCTTCTTTAAGCTTGGCTTCTTCAGCAATACGTTCAAAAATCGGGATCGCGGTGTCGGCAATGACGGTCACGGTCTTTTTGTTCAGAACGCTGGACATGGATGGTGCTTTACCTGCCGGGTTCTGTTTAGGAGCGCTGTCCTTTGGAGCCGGAGCTGGTTCCTGTACCGGTGGCGTAACCAGCGTCTCTGTATTGCTTTCATCATTCAGTTGATCCGGTACCGGGGTGTTAACGGTAGCATTACCTGCCGGTTGCTCATCACCGGAGTTTTCCGGAGTCTGCGGATCTGCCATGCGCTCTTCTACCTTGGCAGCTTTGACGAATTTCAGCGTGTTTTTCGTCGCTTTACCATAGATGGAGATCGCCTTGTTGATGTTATCTACCGCATCCTCACCGCTGTACATATACTCGTCCAGCGCAACGTACATGCTCACCTGATCGCTCACAAGCATGGTCTGTAGTTCAGAAGGCAGGTCCAGTACGCGAACCATCTGGCGAAGATGCTGCTCTGATTTACCACGTTTTTTTGCCAGTTCCGCAAAGGTCTTAGGCTCTTCTTTATCTTCAACAAGACGCTTAATTGAAAGCGCTTCAGCTACGACAGACAGCGCCAGGTTGGAGTTGCCGGTCAGGGTGAAGAGTTCTGCTTTTGAAGCGCTACCGCGAAACTCTTCGCAGCGAATACGAGTAATGCGTTCACGCCCTTCTGCTTCCAGCTGGCGGTTTGCAATAGCGATGGAACGGATACGGCAAGCCCCCTGACGCAGTACAGGTACGCCATTAACCATCTGAACAACGATAGGCGTCACGCTGAACGGGTCTTCCATGTAGGCATCGGCCAGGCTGTTCAGGTGTTCCACAACGTGAGGCATTGAATAGTAGAGCTCGCCCATACCGGCCGTGCGGGTGTTAAAGCCTTCCTGCTCTACAACAACCGAAGGGTCAATGATAAGGCCGTTACCTTTACGGGCACCGTTACCAGTGCGTTCCAGGTAACCACGAAGGCTGATTTCGTTGCTGTTGTTTTTTACTTCAGTTTCGATTGCGGACATTTTTGTTCTCTCTTTTGGTTGGTTGTTTAACTGCGCTACAACACAACAATACCAGGTTCGACATTTTTTCTAATAGGTTGCACAGAAGAAAAAGTAACTTTTCTTAAAAAAAATTCCTGAGACAATACTACTCGATCCGTCCGTTTTAAATCTTCACAACAGTGGGCCGTTTTTACGTTTAAGCAAAATAGCTGGTTCAGAAGGTGAGTCGGAGAGAAAAGTTACTTTTCCGGTTGTCTGGGCCAGTGATGAGAGAGTGGCAGGACAGGAATGGCTAAACCGGTGCGGGTCTCTTGTAAGTCGCAGGGGATTGAGGAGATATAGAGGTAAACCGGTACGTTCAGTTTTTGGATTGAGCCGGGCTTTTGGCCCGGGCTTAAGGAAGCGGAAATTTGAACGAACTGGCAGGTAATGATTTATGCCGCCGACAGCTGGCCGTCAGTGCTTTGCTGTTCTGGTTTGACAGTTGGGGGATAACCGGCAGTTAGCCGCTGGCATTCCGCATCACAGAAAGCCCTGAGGTTGCTGAAGACGGACTCCATGAAATCAGCATGAGCATACGAGTCTACAGGACGTGTCTTGTTATCTTTCATCTTGTTCTCCTCAATCATTATTAAAACCAGCGGATTTAGTTCCTGGCGCTCCATCTGCTGACCGGCTTTCCCAGAGAGCAGCGATGTGTCGGGTTCTGTTTCTCATTTTATCGTTTTCATCGGGCCCATCCGGCCGTATAAGAGACCGATTTGGCATGTTTAAGAAACGTACTGGCGACATTAAAAGCTGAGGTTGGCTTTGGAATAAAAGGATACTTTTCCCGTTTGTCAGGTCTTTCGCTACCGCTGCACGATGATTCTGTCAGGCATTCTGCGCCCTCCTTGGCTGTACATCTTGAAACAAGCGGTGGGATGTTCCCTTCCCCCTGCTCACCGCAGAATAATTGGCAAGTCCCGACGGTCGTTCCGTACGAGCCGGGTCCAAATAATGAATAAATACAACGCCACTTCAATTGTATTGACAATAGAAGTTAGGAGGATCATAGTGTCATTCATGGTGCGGCTTTCGCACCACCGCCCCGGCGGTACCGGGCAGAACTGGAGTACCTCATGAAACTTTCCCGTCAGACGACTTCTGATACTTCTGTTGATGGCCGTTCACGCGCATATGCCTGGGGCCGTGTCCATTATTTCATTATCGAACATGCACCAATGGCTGAGCTGGTCGCTATTGACGAGCTGCTGGAAAAAGCTGGCTGGAGCAATGACGGCTGTCCGAACTATGAGAAAGATGACGAGTTTGGTAATGCTGGTTACAGCTGTGGTTACTGGATCGATATTGACAGCGTGGGAAGCTTCAAGGCTGACTACAAACGTCTTAAGGGTGAGATTAGTGCGCATATCGCCTCAAAGGCGGCAGAGGTGGAGATCCGCGTACTGGACTCGATGTCCGACAAAGAATGTAAAGATGTTGCCTCGGTGGCATGTACTGTTCGCCGTGACTTACGTACGCAGTCCGAATCGCTTCATTCACTGCGTACTATCGTAACGGTTGATCATTACAATCCCTATGTGATCACCAGCCGCCCGCTGAGCATTTCCGCCTGGACACTTATCCACGACTGTCTGAAAACCGGCACCATCAATGACGTCTGTTCACGGTTGAGTTCATTAATCCTGCACTCTGAAGCCGCGATTGCCCGTTGTAAGGGAAGCTCCGACTACTCTTCGGAACACGCTCAGCTATCGTTTTTTGCTGGTAACGACTATGTCACCAGACGCACCCTTGTTGATGCAGCTCACGAAGAGGCTCTGCGAATGAACCGCCGCTTTGATGAACGTATTGCAATGAACGCGGATTCTGATGCCAGAAGGCTCCAGTGCGAATTCAACCTGAGCAACCATGTCGTACAGCGTCGGACCGTTGAATCTGCTCATATCCAGGCAATCAACGAAGACGTCACCCGTTCACAGGCGGAACCACGCTGCCCTGGAAAGCTTCTTCTGAAAATGACCAGTCATGAGGAAGTGCGGGACTCACTGAGCACCTGTTAGTCCAGCGACACCCCCTGCGGCTCTACTACCGGGCCGCAGTCTGCTCCGGCCAGATGGTGCCAGTGGCGTAATGAATTTGTTTAATAAGGCTGAGTATGATGAATAAAGAACAACTAATCGACAAACTGGAACGCGTGGTATGTGGTCAGTACTCCTACGAAATGCAGGAGCTTGCGTATTCGGCCCTCTGCTGCATTAAAGGCACCCCGGACGACTGCGCTAAGTTCCCTGTTACGCGTCCGCTGCCTGACACCTTAGTGGACGTATGGGACGAGATCGGGCAATACCTTGGCACAGGCAAAGCCATTGAAACTCGCAGTTGCGGCGTTTCGCTTCTGCTTCATGGACACTGCTACGATTCAAATCATGTGCTGTACTGGCGCAATGCTGGCGCACTTCCAGCAGCTTGCGATACGCCACTGGCTGGTGGGTCTCGCAAACTGTTCACCTGCTCAGCCTGTGGAGTGGACGGTCTGGATGAACCACCTGAAACCAGTTGCCACTGCTGCACAGAGGGGGCCCACTGGATTGAGAGCAGGCTCTTCACCTCCGGGCAGGCAGACCCTGAAGAATTTAGACCCGTGGCGGTCGTGAAAGAGTGTGCAGGCTCAACGCCGGATGATCGGCTCATCTGGAGCGTGATTGAACAGCTCAACGGCGAACTGGCGGAAGGCGATAAACTATTTAAGCGACGCTGACAGATCACGTCAGCATTTATATCAGACGAACTCCAGAATAATTTAAAGCAACCATGAACATGAAAAAGCCCAAAGCTGCATTACAGAATGCCATGAAAGAAGATGTGCCAGCTGTGACACAGATTCAGATGCGATCTACGGTTTCCAGAAAGGTTCGCTATGTAAAACAGGCAAATCGAGAGGGTCTGAAATTATCTGAGTGGATGTCGCGGCATCTCGACGCTGTCTGTGATACCGCAGATGAGATTCATAAAGGCAAACGCTCAACTCTGAGAGATCCCCTCATAATTTCCCCAAAGCGTAACCATGTGTGAATAAATTTTGAGCTAGTAGGGTTGCAGCCACGAGTAAGTCTTCCCTTGTTATTGTGTAGCCAGAATGCCGCAAAACTTCCATGCCTAAGCGAACTGTTGAGAGTACGTTTCGATTTCTGACTGTGTTAGCCTGGAAGTGCTTGTCCCAACCTTGTTTCTGAGCATGAACGCCCGCAAGCCAACATGTTAGTTGAAGCATCAGGGCGATTAGCAGCATGATATCAAAACGCTCTGAGCTGCTCGTTCGGCTATGGCGTAGGCCTAGTCCGTAGGCAGGACTTTTCAAGTCTCGGAAGGTTTCTTCAATCTGCATTCGCTTCGAATAGATATTAACAAGTTGTTTGGGTGTTCGAATTTCAACAGGTAAGTTAGTTGCTAGAACCCATGGCTCCTTTGCCGACGCTGAGTAGATTTTAGGTGACGGGTGGTGACAATGAGTCCGTGTCGAGCGCTGATTTTTTCGGCCTTTAGAGCGAGATTTATACAATAGAATTTGGCATGAGATTGGATTGCTTTTAGTCAGCCTCTTATAGCCTAAAGTCTTTGAGTGACTAGATGACATATCATGTAAGTTGCTGATAGGTTTCCAGTTTTCCGCTCCTAGGTCTGCATATTGTACTTTTCCTCTTACTCGACTTAACCAGTACCAACCCAGCTTCTCAACGGATTTATACCATGGCACTTTAAAGCCAGCATCACTGACAATGAGCGGTGTGGTGTTACTCGGTAGAATGCTCGCAAGGTCGGCTAGAAATTGGTCATGAGCTTTCTTTGAACATTGCTCTGAAAGCGGGAACGCTTTCTCATAAAGAGTAACAGAACGACCGTGTAGTGCGACTGAAGCTCGCAATACCATAAGTCGTTTTTGCTCACGAATATCAGACCAGTCAACAAGTACAATGGGCATCGTATTGCCCGAACAGATAAAGCTAGCATGCCAACGGTATACAGCGAGTCGCTCTTTGTGGAGGTGACGATTACCTAACAATCGGTCGATTCGTTTGATGTTATGTTTTGTTCTCGCTTTGGTTGGCAGGTTACGGCCAAGTTCGGTAAGAGTGAGAGTTTTACAGTCAAGTAATGCGTGGCAAGCCAACGTTAAGCTGTTGAGTCGTTTTAAGTGTAATTCGGGGCAGAATTGGTAAAGAGAGTCGTGTAAAATATCGAGTTCGCACATCTTGTTGTCTGATTATTGATTTTTCGCGAAACCATTTGATCATATGACAAGATGTGTATCCACCTTAACTTAATGATTTTTACCAAAATCATTAGGGGATTCATCAGCGCTCTGCATCGCCAGGACCATCCCCTCCGGCGACAGCAGTTCTCGACAGAGGTAGCAGGCCCCGATCCGGGTTGAATCCCGCAGCCACATTACGGGATACTCTTTAACCAGTTGGTCATACACGCATTCTGCCATATGAAAGTAATTTTCGTCAGCCCTGCAAAAATCACACATTCGATTTCCTTAAATGGTGTTCATCGAGATAATTCAGAAAGTTGATTCGCCAAACTACGGGGCATTTCTTTAATGGCGGAGCTTTACATCACTATTTCTGTCATTTTCAAATCCGCCGGATACAGCAATAATTGCACCGAACAGCGGTTTGAACTGCAATGCATCCGTAGGGTATGCGACAATAATAAGGCTCTTCCCGTACTCTTAAAAATGGAAGAGTTTAAAACCCATACTGCTGGGATGAGCGAAGCACGGTACATTATGCCAGCGTATAAGGGCCGTCATAACTTGTTTTTTTCTAGAACACGGCGAAGTTTTCTTACCTGGGAAGCTGTGGAAAGCGTACCGGTTCGGGGATGGCATGCGCTTGCCTTTTCACCTGGTTTGAGTACATAGGCTAATGCCAGCTCGTTCAGAGCCGCCTCAGCTTTCAACAGGGCCTCAATGGCCGTGTTCAGGTATACAGTTCGGCTCTCATGGTTCATCAGGATTTTCCTCACAAGGGTAAAAATGACAGGCGATACCTGCCGTTTACCCTTTGTCTCCGTTAAGAATGGCATCACGGCAGGCTTCCCAGATTACCTGGGCATTAGCATCACACTCCACGAACCCGCCGCACTGATCGTATATCACCTGGTATACCTCAGGGGGAATCTTCCCAGGCGCAACCGGAGTTGAGCGCTGATGAATCCCCTAATGATTTTGGTAAAAATCATTAAGTTAAGGTGGATACACATCTTGTCATATGATCAAATGGTTTCGCGAAAAATCAATAATCAGACAACAAGATGTGCGAACTCGATATTTTACACGACTCTCTTTACCAATTCTGCCCCGAATTACACTTAAAACGACTCAACAGCTTAACGTTGGCTTGCCACGCATTACTTGACTGTAAAACTCTCACTCTTACCGAACTTGGCCGTAACCTGCCAACCAAAGCGAGAACAAAACATAACATCAAACGAATCGACCGATTGTTAGGTAATCGTCACCTCCACAAAGAGCGACTCGCTGTATACCGTTGGCATGCTAGCTTTATCTGTTCGGGCAATACGATGCCCATTGTACTTGTTGACTGGTCTGATATTCGTGAGCAAAAACGACTTATGGTATTGCGAGCTTCAGTCGCACTACACGGTCGTTCTGTTACTCTTTATGAGAAAGCGTTCCCGCTTTCAGAGCAATGTTCAAAGAAAGCTCATGACCAATTTCTAGCCGACCTTGCGAGCATTCTACCGAGTAACACCACACCGCTCATTGTCAGTGATGCTGGCTTTAAAGTGCCATGGTATAAATCCGTTGAGAAGCTGGGTTGGTACTGGTTAAGTCGAGTAAGAGGAAAAGTACAATATGCAGACCTAGGAGCGGAAAACTGGAAACCTATCAGCAACTTACATGATATGTCATCTAGTCACTCAAAGACTTTAGGCTATAAGAGGCTGACTAAAAGCAATCCAATCTCATGCCAAATTCTATTGTATAAATCTCGCTCTAAAGGCCGAAAAAATCAGCGCTCGACACGGACTCATTGTCACCACCCGTCACCTAAAATCTACTCAGCGTCGGCAAAGGAGCCATGGGTTCTAGCAACTAACTTACCTGTTGAAATTCGAACACCCAAACAACTTGTTAATATCTATTCGAAGCGAATGCAGATTGAAGAAACCTTCCGAGACTTGAAAAGTCCTGCCTACGGACTAGGCCTACGCCATAGCCGAACGAGCAGCTCAGAGCGTTTTGATATCATGCTGCTAATCGCCCTGATGCTTCAACTAACATGTTGGCTTGCGGGCGTTCATGCTCTGACCTGCTCCCCGTTGATTAGTACACCCCGATGTTAGTAATGTCTTCATAAGCCACATGAGGACATCCCCATGAAGAAGCGTTTTTCCGACGAACAGATCATCAGTATTCTCCGCGAAGCCGAAGCTGGGGTACCCGCCCGTGAACTCTGCCGCAAGCATGCCATTTCCGATGCCACGTTTTACACCTGGCGTAAGAAGTATGGCGGTATGGAGGTGCCTGAAGTTAAGCGCCTGAAGTCGCTTGAGGAAGAGAACGCCAGACTCAAGAAGCTGCTTGCCGAAGCCATGCTGGATAAAGAGGCGCTTCAGGTGGCTCTGGGGCGAAAGTACTGACGACAGACCAGAAGCGGGAAGCCGTGATGTTGATGTGTGATGCGACCGGTCTGTCGCAACGTCGTGCCTGCAGGCTTACAGGTTTATCCCTGTCGACTTGCCGCTATGAGGCTCACCGTCCGGCTGCTGATGCGCATTTATCAGGGCGCATCACTGAGCTGGCACTGGAGCGCAGGCGTTTTGGCTACCGTCGTATTTGGCAGTTGCTGCGCCGTGAAGGGCTTCATGTTAATCATAAGCGCGTGTACCGGCTTTATCACCTCAGTGGCCTGGGCGTAAAACGCAGAAGACGTCGTAAAGGGCTGGCAACAGAACGTCTGCCGCTGCTCCGTCCGGCGGCGCCCAATCTGACCTGGTCGATGGATTTCGTCATGGACGCACTTTCCACCGGTCGCAGGATCAAGTGTCTTACCTGCGTCGATGATTTCACAAAGGAATGCCTGACGGTCACTGTTGCCTTTGGGATTTCAGGCGTTCAGGTCACGCGTATTCTGGACAGCATTGCACTGTTTCGAGGCTATCCGGCGACGATAAGAACTGACCAGGGGCCGGAGTTCACTTGCCGTGCACTGGATCAATGGGCCTTTGAGCATGGTGTTGAGTTGCGCTTAATCCAGCCGGGCAAGCCAACGCAGAACGGATTTATTGAGAGCTTTAACGGACGATTTCGCGATGAATGTTTGAATGAGCACTGGTTCAGCGATATCGTTCATGCCAGGAAAATTATTAATGACTGGCGGCAGGATTATAACGAATGCCGCCCGCACTCCACGCTGAATTATCAGACACCGTCTGAATTTGCAGCGGGCTGGAGAAAGGGTCATTCTGAGAATGAAGATTCCGACGTTACTAACTGAGTGTTGTATCTAATCGTGGGGGCAGGTCAGCTCAGAAACAAGGTTGGGACAAGCACTTCCAGGCTAACACAGTCAGAAATCGAAACGTACTCTCAACAGTTCGCTTAGGCATGGAAGTTTTGCGGCATTCTGGCTACACAATAACAAGGGAAGACTTACTCGTGGCTGCAACCCTACTAGCTCAAAATTTATTCACACATGGTTACGCTTTGGGGAAATTATGAGGGGATCTCTCAGTGCATTGCCTCCAATTCCCATAATTTATTACGCCGATAATAACTTGGTGTAACCTTAAAAATGTACTTAAATCGACGTGTAAAAGATTGTTGGGAATCAAATTGATATTTTAATGCGATCTCAAGGATAGTTTTTTTCGTCAACCTCAACTCAACAGCCGCTTTCGTCAAACGACGAGCACGAATATAGCTAGCCAGTGTGACCCCTGTTACTTTTTTGAACAGCCGCTGAAAATACCACTTGGTATAACCCGCTTTATTCGCCACATCATCAAGCAGTAAAGACTGATCTAAATTATGTTCAATCCATAATAGAACATCTTTGATAACCGTTGTATGAAACTGCTTATCATCATATCTTAATTGGATGTTATTAGCTTTATTTTGATAGCGAGAATGCTGTTCAATATACATAAAATAACCTAAATGTTCTTAAGATTGTCACGACCACATCATCATGATACCATAAACATACTGACGGTATGTTATTTTAAATCTATCATGGAAAATAAAAATCATCAACAAGAAAATTTTAAGAGTACCTATCAATCACTGGTTAACTCAGCACGAATATTGTTTGTTGAAAAAGGCTATCAAGCTGTTTCAATAGATGAGATCTCGGGAAAAGCGTTGGTGACCAAAGGTGCCTTTTATCATCACTTTAAAAATAAAAAACAATTACTCAGTGCCTGTTATAAGCAGCAATTAATTATGATTGATGCCTACATCACAACAAAAACTGATTTAACAAATGGTTGGTCTGCCTTAGAAAGTATATTTGAACATTATCTTGATTATATTATTGATAATAATAAAAACCTTATCCCTATCCAAGAAGTGATGCCTATCATTGGTTGGAATGAACTTGAAAAAATTAGCCTTGAATACATTACTGGTAAGGTAAACGCCATTGTCAGCAAATTGATCCAAGAGAACCAACTTAAAGCTTATGATGATGATGTGCTTAAAAACTTACTCAATGGCTGGTTTATGCATATCGCAATACATGCGAAAAACCTAAAAGAGCTTGCCGATAAAAAAGGCCAATTTATTGCTATTTACCGCGGCTTTTTATTGAGCTTGAAAGATAAATAAAATAGATAGGTTTTATTTGAAGCTAAATCTTCTTTATCGTAAAAAATGCCCTCTTGGGTTATCAAGAGGGTCATTATATTTCGCGGAATAACATCATTTGGTGACGAAATAACTAAGCACTTGTCTCCTGTTTACTCCCCTGAGCTTGAGGGGTTAACATGAAGGTCATCGATAGCAGGATAATAATACAGTAAAACGCTAAACCAATAATCCAAATCCAGCCATCCCAAATTGGTAGTGAATGATTATAAATAACAGCAAACAGTAATGGGCCAATAACACCGGTTGCATTGGTAAGGCTCACCAATAATCCCTGTAAAGCACCTTGCTGATGACTCTTTGTTTGGATAGACATCACTCCCTGTAATGCAGGTAAAGCGATCCCACCACCAGCCAATAAAATTAAAACAGGGAAAACTAACCAACCTTCAGATATAAACGCTAAAAAGGCAAATGCACTACTATCTGCAATAAATCCGAGCAGTACTGCCGTTTTTTCGCCCCATTTAGTGGCTATTCTTCCTGCCACAAAGGCTTGGAATACTGAGTGTAAAAGACCAAGACCCGCTAATGAAAAGCCAACCATCATGCTATTCCATCCAAAACGATTTTCGGTAAATAGCACCCACACCGTTGCGGGAATTTGGCCTATCAATTGCGCTGAAAAATAAATAATCAACAAAATGGGCATCGTTTTAAATAAAGTGATGTATACCGAATTCGATTGCGTCTCAACCCCTACTTCGGTATCTGTATTATCACGTGTATTTTTGGTTTCACGGAACCAAAACATAACCACAAGGAAAGTGACAATATTTAGCAACGCAGCGATAAAAAAGGGACTATGCGGTGAAATCTCTCCTGCAAAACCACCAATAATAGGCCCCGCTATTAAACCAAGCCCAAAACTTGCCCCTAACCAACCGAACCACTTCACGCGTTGAGAAGCTGAGGTGGTATCGGCAATGACCGATGCCGCGACAGCCCCAGTAGCTCCTGTGATCCCTGAAAGCAAACGGCCTAAATACAGCATCCAAAGCGCACTTGAAAAAGCCAGCAATAAGTAATCCAGCGATGCGCCTATTAATGACAACAACAGCACTGGGCGCCGACCAAATCGGTCAGACATTTTTCCAAGCCAAGGAGCAAAGATAACCTGCATTAACGCATAAAGTGCAAGCAATACGCCAAAGTGGTTAGCGATATCTTCCGAAGCAATAAATTCACGTAATAACGTTGGCAAGACTGGCATGATAAGGCCAATCCCCATGGCATCGAGTAACGTAATTACCAATGCGATCTTTGTCGAACTATTCATTTCACTTTTCTCTATCACTGATAGGGAGTGGTAAAATAACTCTATCAATGATAGAGTGTCAACAAAAATTAGGAATTAATGATGTCTAGATTAGATAAAAGTAAAGTGATTAACAGCGCATTAGAGCTGCTTAATGAGGTCGGAATCGAAGGTTTAACAACCCGTAAACTCGCCCAGAAGCTAGGTGTAGAGCAGCCTACATTGTATTGGCATGTAAAAAATAAGCGGGCTTTGCTCGACGCCTTAGCCATTGAGATGTTAGATAGGCACCATACTCACTTTTGCCCTTTAGAAGGGGAAAGCTGGCAAGATTTTTTACGTAATAACGCTAAAAGTTTTAGATGTGCTTTACTAAGTCATCGCGATGGAGCAAAAGTACATTTAGGTACACGGCCTACAGAAAAACAGTATGAAACTCTCGAAAATCAATTAGCCTTTTTATGCCAACAAGGTTTTTCACTAGAGAATGCATTATATGCACTCAGCGCTGTGGGGCATTTTACTTTAGGTTGCGTATTGGAAGATCAAGAGCATCAAGTCGCTAAAGAAGAAAGGGAAACACCTACTACTGATAGTATGCCGCCATTATTACGACAAGCTATCGAATTATTTGATCACCAAGGTGCAGAGCCAGCCTTCTTATTCGGCCTTGAATTGATCATATGCGGATTAGAAAAACAACTTAAATGTGAAAGTGGGTCTTAAAAGCAGCATAACCTTTTTCCGTGATGGTAACTTCACGGTAACCAAGATGTCGAGTTAACCACCCTTTAGATTCATAAAGCGAAAATAATGCGGCTCCAACGTACCCACCTAAATGGAAACGGCGTTCACTCCAATCTAAACACGCACAACAGATTTTACGTGAATGTTTGGAAGGAACGTCAATTCCCATTTCATGAAAATATTGAATACCACTTAATGTGATCATTGAACCATTTTCAGTGATCCATTGCTGTTGACAAAGGGAATCATAGATCTTAACGGCAACTTCGCCAGCTAAATGATCATAGCAAGTACGTGCTTTTCGTAAATGCACTGGCGTGGAAACTTTGGCATGTACGCCATGGTTTAAGGAGATCCCCATCATACTTTCCATCAATTCAGCAATATCTTTTCCTGCTAGCCGAAAATAACGATGCTTGCCTTGAGCTACTACTGTGATTAGCTGGCAATCTAATAATTTAGATAAATGACTGCTCGCCGTTGAAGCTGATATATTCGCCACAGAACTTAGCTCAGTGGCCGTCCAAGCTCGCCCATCCATCAAAGCACTGAGTATTTTAACTCGTGAAATGTCAGACATAGCCGCCCCTATCGCGGCTATTGAGGACTCAAAGGTAACCTCTTTTCGTATTAAATTAGCCATCGCAAGTTCACTTTATTGCCCAAGGGAGCGTAACAGATGCAGCCATACTATCATTGTCCGTTATTAATATCAGTTGGTTAGCATGGTCACTGTATTGCACTAAAATATTAATGTTATTCTCCGCCAATACTCGTGCTATTTCGCCAAGTTCCCCCGGTTTTTCCTGTTTTAACTTACGAATTAATGGTGTCCGGATCGCAAGTACTAACAGTCCAGCTTGCTCTAGCGCTATTTTAGCTTCCTTTCCTTGTTCAACAAGAAAATGAGCATGGCATTCATCACCAACCGTAAATATCCCTCCCCCTTCCAATCCAATACCTTTATTACCTAATGTTTTTCCTAGTAATGCTAATTGTCCTATTTGATTATCTAAAACAACGTGAACATCAAACATTATCCTTGTCCTTTTTAAATGAATATTCGCGAGTAATATGAGCAATACTAATTTTGTAAAAATCAAATATTGACTCTCGCCCTTCTTGTTGAGCTTTCGCATGTAAAACATGATTTTTCCATTGCAGAACTGCGTATTCGTTTTCCCACCAAGATAGCGATAACATTTTTCCTTCTGTAGCTAGACTTTGAAAACGTTCAATTGAAATAAAACCAGCTACATGACTTAATAGTGGTCTTAACTCCTCAGCTAAAGTCAAATAGCGAGTTTGTTGGTCGGGTTGTATTTGCACCTCAAATATTACAGCAATCATATTTTTCTCCGTTATTAATCAACAAACAGAGTAATCCACCCGAAAATTAACACTTCGATAAGCAACGAAATATAGAAAGGTCATGCTGCTGTTTTATGTTGTATATCACACTTCTTTAAATTGCTCGGCCTGCGCTTATCATGTTCTCCTTCTCTTATAATTTTGTTTATTATTTATACTTTTTTATTTTTTGCTATCACCGAAAATAGTGCGGATCCCGCATGGTATTTAGGTTTACCCATCATTAAATACCATTGTTGTTATTTTAATCTTTTTAATATTTCATGATTAAGATCACACTAAAATTATGACCCTATTAACTAAAAGTTATGGATACCCTAATAAAACTCATTGTTAAAGATTAGTTAACCAAAGTAACTTCATTTTTCACTATTGTTAAATTGTTATAGTGAAAATTCTGGTAAACTAATAGAGGTAAAAAAATGATCCTAGATGCCAGTTATACATTATTAGTCGCATGTATCGCGCTACTCATAGGAATGTTTGTCGTAAAATTTACCCCGTTCCTACAAAAAAACCACATACCAGAAGCCGTCGTTGGTGGCTTTATTGTTGCAATTGTTCTGTTAATTATTGATAAAACATCAGGTTATTCGTTTACTTTTGATGCTTCATTGCAAAGTTTATTAATGCTCACATTCTTTTCCTCTATCGGGCTAAGTTCTGACTTTTCTCGACTGATTAAAGGAGGAAAGCCGTTAGTTCTATTAACTATTGCAGTAACGATCCTAATCGCCATTCAAAATACTGTCGGCATGAGTATGGCTGTCATGATGAATGAAAGTCCATTTATTGGCTTAATTGCAGGTTCAATTACTCTAACAGGTGGTCATGGTAATGCCGGAGCATGGGGCCCTATTCTCGCTGATAAATATGGTGTAACAGGCGCCGTTGAATTAGCGATGGCTTGTGCAACACTTGGATTAGTGTTGGGTGGTTTAGTTGGCGGCCCTGTTGCCCGTCATCTTTTGAAAAAGGTCTCTATTCCTAAAACAACCGAGCAAGAGCGCGACACTATCGTTGAAGCTTTTGAGCAACCAAGCGTCAAAAGAAAAATCAATGCAAATAACGTTATTGAAACCATTTCAATGCTGATTATCTGTATTGTTGTTGGTGGCTATATCAGTGCATTGTTTAAAGATACTTTTCTGCAACTGCCTACTTTTGTCTGGTGTTTATTTGTCGGTATTATTATCCGTAATACACTGACTCATGTATTTAAACACGAAGTGTTTGAGCCGACCGTCGATGTATTAGGTAGCGTTGCTTTATCGCTTTTCTTGGCAATGGCGTTAATGTCATTAAAATTTGGTCAATTGGCAAGCATGGCAGGGCCAGTATTAATTATCATTGCTGTACAAACTGTTGTCATGGTGCTATTTGCCTGCTTTGTCACCTTCAAAATGATGGGCAAAGATTATGATGCTGTCGTGATCAGCGCGGGTCACTGTGGCTTTGGTATGGGAGCAACACCAACAGCAATTGCGAATATGCAAACAGTCACAAAAGCATTTGGACCATCACATAAAGCTTTCCTTGTCGTTCCTATGGTCGGTGCCTTTATTGTTGATATTTCAAACAGTATCTTAATTAAAATATTTATTGAAATTGGTACATACTTTACCTAATAGCTACACACTACTCGGCGTACTTCTCCTAACAATTTATTATAGGGCAGTATGCCGAGCCGCTTTCTTACCCCGTATATTCCCCTAGTCAATCTATTTAGCTTGCACGTTTACGAATTAATTCTCGTGACAACTAAACCAAAATTTGAATTATGACGAGTATATCTGATTATTTATACTTTATTCGTTAGAATAGTCCGTAGAAATAAATAATCAGTAGGCTACATGGAATGAAATTAAGACATCTCGATATCTTTTATGCTGTAATGACTTGTGGTTCCTTAACGCGTGCGGCTGAAGTTTTACATATTTCTCAACCCGCGGCGAGTAAAGCACTCAAACATGCTGAGCACTGAGAGATCCCCTCATAATTTCCCCAAAACGTAACCATGTGTGAATAGATTTTGAGTAAGCAGGGTTGCAGCCACGAGTGAGTCTTCCCTTGTTATTGTGTAGCCAGAATGCCGCAAAACTTCCATGCCTAAGCGAACTGTTGAGAGTACGTTTCGATTTCTGACTGTGTTAGCCTGGAAGTGCTTGTCCCAACCTTGTTTCTGAGCATGAACGCCCGCAAGCCAACATGTTAGTTGAAGCATCAGGGCGATTAGCAGCATGATATCAAAACGCTCTGAGCTGCTCGTTCGGCTATGGCGTAGGCCTAGTCCGTAGGCAGGACTTTTCAAGTCTCGGAAGGTTTCTTCAATCTGCATTCGCTTCGAATAGATATTAACAAGTTGTTTGGGTGTTCGAATTTCAACAGGTAAGTTAGTTGCTAGAACCCATGGCTCCTTTGCCGACGCTGAGTAGATTTTAGGTGACGGGTGGTGACAATGAGTCCGTGTCGAGCGCTGATTTTTTCGGCCTTTAGAGCGAGATTTATACAATAGAATTTGGCATGAGATTGGATTGCTTTTAGTCAGCCTCTTATAGCCTAAAGTCTTTGAGTGACTAGATGACATATCATGTAAGTTGCTGATAGGTTTCCAGTTTTCCGCTCCTAGGTCTGCATATTGTACTTTTCCTCTTACTCGACTTAACCAGTACCAACCCAGCTTCTCAACGGATTTATACCATGGCACTTTAAAGCCAGCATCACTGACAATGAGCGGTGTGGTGTTACTCGGTAGAATGCTCGCAAGGTCGGCTAGAAATTGGTCATGAGCTTTCTTTGAACATTGCTCTGAAAGCGGGAACGCTTTCTCATAAAGAGTAACAGAACGACCGTGTAGTGCGACTGAAGCTCGCAATACCATAAGTCGTTTTTGCTCACGAATATCAGACCAGTCAACAAGTACAATGGGCATCGTATTGCCCGAACAGATAAAGCTAGCATGCCAACGGTATACAGCGAGTCGCTCTTTGTGGAGGTGACGATTACCTAACAATCGGTCGATTCGTTTGATGTTATGTTTTGTTCTCGCTTTGGTTGGCAGGTTACGGCCAAGTTCGGTAAGAGTGAGAGTTTTACAGTCAAGTAAGGCGTGGCAAGCCAACGTTAAGCTGTTGAGTCGTTTTAAGTGTAATTCGGGGCAGAATTGGTAAAGAGAGTCGTGTAAAATATCGAGTTCGCACATTTTGTTGTCTGATTATTGATTTTTGGCGAAACCATTTGATCATATGACAAGATGTGTATCTACCTTAACTTAATGATTTTGATAAAAATCATTAGGGGATTCATCAGTGCAGAGCGCTTTCCCTGCGAAGGGATGGCGGCTGCGTATTTGGTACAATGAAACCATTGACGAAGAGATAGAACCGCAGCGTGGAGACTGTATTGAGCTGTCCTCCAGGGCGGACGCTCTGCTGTCCTTCATGTCGTTCCAGGAAAAGGTTTAGCGCTGCGGCCCCCCTCACAAAAAGGCGCTTTCCGCGACAAATCTGGTACGACCGGACAACGTTGAGTCAATTCTTGCTTCCCCGCAGAAGAATCCCTATGAAGTAAAGTAGAGGTAGGCATTACGCCCACCAGCAAACCTGATAACTGTTCTTTGCGTAACATCCTCAAACTTCTGGTGCCTTCGTAGACTGCGATGCGAATGCCCATGAGCTGAATTCACCGTATCATTTGACCGGATGCAGCGAGAACAGAAATGACAATGTTTGAACGATTTGCCAGACGGCCATAAAACTCTACTGGGTACAGAATAAGGACTGACCGCAATGGCTACGTTCTATGAGCTACCGACCAGTGAGAAGTCCATTGTTTCCGGTACGTGCCCGGACGAGCACCGGTGAAATTTTTCCCGACTGGATTACGCTAAGGCTTTTGAACGGTTTGCGTG
Organism: Enterobacter sp. FUJ80071; assembly: GCF_038739915.1. Classification (NCBI taxonomy): domain Bacteria; kingdom Pseudomonadati; phylum Pseudomonadota; class Gammaproteobacteria; order Enterobacterales; family Enterobacteriaceae; genus Enterobacter; species Enterobacter sp. FUJ80071. Next base: position 20,932 of record NZ_JBBXKH010000002.1, on the reverse strand, counting down.
AAGTGGGACTCTTTGGGTCTGGTTCTTGATTTATACAAAAGGCTATATGCCACAAGACGGGAGGAAAAAAGGGTTTCCCCGACTGGAGAAACCCTTTCAAAAGGTGCCGATGGCATACTAATCCACACCCCGAAAAGAGGGGGTTGCCCCCCTCTTTGTCAGCTACTTACCGGATTCGTAGGCCAGGATAGCAGATACCTCCCTTGTTCCGTCTTTCATCCGCAACTCGCAAAGCGAGTTTCGTGTGAGCCAGGTGAATATCAACAGCGTTAAACAAACTATTAATATGCACAAAACAATGGGTTGGTTCGGCATTTTCATGGCCTTCTTCTCCTTGCATTTAAGCAGGCAAGAGGCTACTCTGAATGTGACTAGCATACAGGGGCCTCGGGTTAATTGAAAAATTACTCGGGGCTTTCTGCTTTTACCACAGTCAAACAGTGTTACCGCTGGCTGGGGCAAAAGCCTCCAGCACCAGCGTTATTATACCACCCTGCCCTGATCAGCCAAACACCCCGCCTACATAAATTACTGATTTTTCATTTATTTGACATGATTCACTTCCGGTTGTCGGCGAAAGTCATTTTATACTAAAGAAAAGGGTAACGGGCAGCTGCTGGGTCGGAACATACAGTGCAGTTCCTGCCCGTTTAATTTCCGGATGCAATGGTAGGATCAGGAGGCACTGCTTCCGTTGATTAGGGAAATCTTATGTGCCTGAATACGGCTGTATTCGAGATGGGATGCAATATTACAGATGCGCTCCAGTCGATCATGCAGCCTCGTGTAGGTCAGTCGATGAATACCGGACATTTCATCAAGTAGCCAGCGCTTGATGTAAGGGTTACAGGAAAGCCGGGCAAGATCGTCGTCATCCACTTCGTCAAAGAACCAGTACTGCTCCATCGGGACTACCTGAAATATCCACGGCCGGGGATAGTCCCCTGTGACAACCAAAAACCATGCAAGAAAGCATAGACACAGCTCAACGACCATAAGCATCGAAAATTGCGAATAACTTAGACCGGGCACATAGGGTGAACTATCCGCAACATACCCCCTGAGCAATTCCGCCACAAGGTAGCCCAATAGCGTCAAGGCCAGCATCAGGGTCAGGATTAATCCCCCATTAAACGCTACCGAAGCCTTTTGAACCCGATCAGGTGCTGTCCGGCTGCGATAGTTGGTCACTACTCTTTCTACAAGTGCCCTTATGGCAGCCTGTTCTTTACTGACATCAGCTCCGGAAAAACCGGACGGGCTTTTATTTAATTCAGTCATACCCCACTCCTGTTATGTGCTCTACTTAACAAACACGTAGATCATACAGAGCTCACGGACGCACTCCTGCCAGATAAAGGAGGGAATTTGGCTGTAAGACGGTTAGCCAACAGTTCAGGTTATGCGTGGGATCCGCCCAGTCAGAAAGGATTCCGTTAATAACAGGCAAGGTTAAAGGCAGATGGACGGTGAAATTGTGGGTGCTAAAAGGGGGTATTACTCTTTTTCCTGCATAGCGGTTTTTTCAGCCCGGGTGGCCAGACGAACATTTCCGAAAGGCTCACGGACAAGCAGTGGCTTCTCCTTCTTCCAGCCCCTGATAGCCGTTTCTCCAAACCGACGTGGTGCATTGCCGTTCCAGCGAGCAATCACATGGTTATCATGAATTTCAATAATGACAACGGGGTGGACAATGACCGTTGAAATGGTGGTATTTCCCATTTTGGTACGGGTTACAGACCAAACCTGCATCCCGGATTCCAGCTGGCTGATTTTCATATTATATCCTTAAGCCATCACGAACTGCGCCACAAACAATTAATGTGGCGCAATTTACCATAAACAATAAACATCAGATACCCGTGAAAAGATTTCCCTTTATTTTAAAATTCTTCTGGAGAAAAAATGATATTTCCAGAAGAGGTCAGCGAAATTCAGAAACGGCCATCACAATGGTGCTGCGCTGACGCTGGCGTTCTGCCTTGCGCTGCCTGCGGCGATAGATCTGTTTTGCGCTGACGTAAGGGCAGTCCTCACGGGTATACCAGCAGCAGCCGCAAGGTTCGGGCCGGGGTTTTCCGGCAAGTCCAAATGGTTTCATCAAGTCACCTTTTTAATGTTTTTAATGGAAAGATACTTACCTAACCCATTGTTTTATAGGAAATAACGTTGTTGCATAAACAGATACAGATAACCCTCAGGAGAAAACATGCAAAGGTTATCAGTGATAACCGCGTCCAGATACCGAGTGTCAGTCTGTAAACGTTTTATCACCAGAAAATGTGCTGCCGCAGCCTTAATGCCAGAACTACCGTTTACAACATTATGTATACCCGCTTTGAATAACGAACGAGCATGAATTACCTTTTCCCGGGCCGCTTCGATCTCAGCATTAATAACGCATTGCCGCGCCTGGATGACTGCCTCTCCGGTTAAATCGCGGAAATTCATTAGAGATGTGATCATGATTGACTCTCCAGATTATGTGGAATCATTATAACAACTGGCACCACGCCACAAATAACCTGAGATAAATTCTTTGAAATATTCCTATATATAAGGAATTACAGTCGGAAAAGAAACAATGAAATAGCGCCGACCGCTTAAAATCGATAAATTAAAATGGACGGCACTGGAATGAAAAACTGAAAGTAGTAAGACCGTAATTATCCTTCACGGATGTAAGCTTTAAAAGAGGAGTACTGGCAAAGCTTTGCCAAGTACTTCGGCGGTTGTGTCTACGATTTTACGGATGTCATCGATCTGCGAAGGCTTATTCAACACCACCGTAAAAAGCTCTCCTTCGTTATCAGCCTGCTCGCAGTTTCCGTATCGGCTCCCGTCGTACAGCTGCACAATACGTGACATAGAAGACTTTGTTTGTTTCATGGCTTTGCACCTGCTTTTAGGCAGTTTGGTTACTGGTTATCAGAAGCTGGTTTCATGCGCTTCCGGCTGGGACACGAACTGGTATTTGACGCCGCCAGGCACACCTACTGCTTCGGCAATAGAGTCGCAAAGCCGCGATAAATCATTTAGTGTCATCGGATATTCAATATCTACTGAATATAAAGCACCTGCATTTTCAGCATCTTCGATGTTTTTATACTGGGCACTAAATATAGCAATGGTCTGAATTTCGTGGTTATGCATGAACCGGTCCTTATTAAATTATAAAAGCCACCCGAGAGTGGCCTGAGTGGAAACTTAAATCTGTGAAGTATATTTGAGAGATTTTTTGCGATCCAGATGCCGGGCAACAATGGTTCCGATAACAAGTAGCGTGATGACCGCACTGAAGAAGGTGCTGTCAGGGACGCCCTGGAAAAAATCACTGAAACTGTAAACAATAAAAATCAATGCGCAAAAATAGAAAACGATACGAACATAAGGGGTAAAAAACATTTTCATCGGTTGCCTTCCATTCAGGGAGAATTCTCAGTAATTACATCACACCTGAAGAGAAACTATTTTCGTATAAATGAGCATTTTCGACATATCAGAGGGGGGTTTTACTCATAAATGAGGTAGTAAGGGTCACACTTGAGATGAAAGTTACTTTCCTGGCTGCGAACGAACTATCTCAAATGTTAGAGGTGTGCGTTCGCCTTAAGAGCTTCATGCCCTGAGGAGCTCAACTTGAGCCGATAGTATAAACCTGGCTCCAGATGCCTTACTGGCTGGCATAACTCCACGAGGCCCAGCCGGAACAGGACCGGAGAGCTCCTGCACGTCACATCATCAGGATTCCCCATAAACGTACGCCGTTCTCTGGCCCGTCTGAAATTGCCAGAGATATCATAGATCGTGCCGGATGCCATCCGTCTTAACACGTAAATCTGCGCCCTTGTAAGCTTCTGGGCGGAACTGCTTAAACCTGACATACCTTCCCGGCCTTATATAAAACAATCCGCCAGCAGCTCGACTGGCGGACAATGTTTGACTGGATACAGCAAGGACATACTATTTGCTGACAAGTTTGATATTGGTTTCACTCATTCGAAGTCGAAACTCCTGAAAACCCTGCTCTACCGCTAACTCCAGCCACTCAACGGGAATGGTATAGCTACAATCAGACCCACCCAAAGCGGCATCACAAGCGTAATCCCAGTCCTCATCCAGTTTTGGATTCATCCCCTGGGCGTAAGCCACAGTATCGCGGGATGCGGGAGAGCCCTCAAGCTCAGCATTAGTGATCAGGTATACACCATGACTGTGCGCGAGAAGCACTTTTGGCACCAGATGTGTGCTGGCAATTTTTGAGGATGAGGGAAAGAAAACCCTACCAGCTTTACGCGCCTCTTCTTCAGTCTGTCCCTCAGCGTTAAGGAGGGCTCCCCCCGGATAGCATGCCGGGTCATAGATCTGATCTGGGGTGACCGAAAACGTTTTTGCGGTGCGAATTTCTTCGATCAGTTTATTGATATCTGCCATTTCAAATACGAGAGTGGTCACAGGCTTACTCTCCCTCTTCAGTGGACAACATCAGATACTTTGTTGCCAGCAGAAGCTCTCCCACATCCTTGAGGGACAATTCAGCTTTGCCTTCTACGGCAAGCTGCAAGCGCTGTCGAATTGCATGAACAGAATCTGAAGATAAAGATGCCATTTTGCGCAAAACGGCATTAGCCTTTTCTACAGCAGGATACAGAATTTCTGAGTTGGTATTATCTTCGTCATTATCAAAGATAATTTCAGAATCCATATTGATGTTATCTTCAAGCCAGCTTGAAAGCACTTCAAGTAATGACATCACCTTTTCAATTTGCATATCGCCTCCTCTGTTAACATGAAACAAATATAACAAAGTGGCTTACCCGGCTAATAACCTGAGCAGAAAGTTTTCGAACTTAGTTTGAAAACAAGTTTTCTGCTCAGGTTAATGTTAAAGTCGCTGGGTAAAAGATAAAAGGCACTGAAGATGATTTAAGCATCAAACAGACTAAATAGGATTCCGTCTTTTATAACGCTTTTAAAATAGAATGAATGAAATATAAATTTTGCGTTTAAGAATGAACGCTGTAGAGGATGATTTATCCAGTGATATGCAGTTTGTGGCCTTTAAAAAGGCTTTATTATGGACTTGAATTGCAAAGAGAGCACCGACATTTTTCTGGGGGCTCCCGCAGAGAAAAAGCTGTGAGGTTATGAAGACGTATAGGAGGTATTCGGCGAAATACTGTATGGCCACAGGAGAGCTTCAGCACCCATATCCTGCCGCCTCGCTCGCCTGTGGTGATTTCAATATGTTCTACGTCATACCACGTAGTTGTATTTCTCACTTTGTTTATGCTTCCTGACACCGCGTGAACGCAATCTTCGTCTGGATGCGTTCATAGATGGAAAACTGCCTTTCAATGGAATCGGCATTAGACAGTAATTCATGAAGCTCAGCAGAATCTGTATCAGGAACGATAGCGACAGAAACTCCATATTTACGCCCAGTTCTGATCAGGTGCGCAAGTTTTTCCTTCTCTGATTCTGTGAGCATTGCCAGATCCCTTCCGGATACCTGCTCGATAAATGGACCAAGGTTTTTCGGAAAAAAGGGTTCGGCATCAGAATTATGTACCGGGAGCGTTTGCGGCTTATCGAAGCTATTGGACATGAAAAGAACCTTTATAGTTAGAGAGGTGGAGACTGAATGCGTAGCCCATTAAAATTAGTAGTGCCACACTCGAATGCTAATCATACTTTATGATGGCTATGGTAGGAATGGCCGTCAACTTAAACCGCCAGAAGCGAGCCATTCACCGTTAAAGTAACTTTCCCGTATGATGTTCTTTTTATGGAATGAGTTGTTCACACTCCTCTTTAAGAGCCGCCCTGGAACGAGATCGACAGACTTTGCTTAATGAAGAGCGTAATTGATGTTCATCAACCCCATCAGCGACAAACTGACCAATTTTCTTTTCAAGACGCTGCATTGCCTCATAAAGCTTGGCATCAGTATTATTTTTAAGAAACCTCAGTATATAATCAGCAATAATTTGAACAGGAGTAAAGTTACACATCATGTATCCTTAATAAGTTGTGTAAAAATAAAACCATAAAAAACATAATCAGAAGTAGATTATTATACTTGAGTAAGCTTTTCAGCTAACAAGCTGGAGAAGCAGATTCCGGTAAATTACTACATATTTGATAAAAGTTACTGAATAAAAAAGCCCAGCGTACCGGGCTTTCATTCAATTTGATTCTAAGAATCTGACTCGCCGCCTGATTTTTATACCAAGAAGAGCGAACAAAACGCCAACGAATGCGACGGGACTACCTACTTTAAGACAATTAACCGACGCTTTTGAAAAGGTATGTGATTTAGACATACGTTTTTGCTCATAACGAATCGCAAGTGGTGAGACGGATTTATCTAAAGCTGTCTTTTCCAATGCATAACGAACTTTCACGGGAATATTTGACTGTAATACACCAGACATATACGCCCTAACAACATTCTGTGTTAACTTCACATCTGGCTTGCCGAGTTTTATATGTAGTTGCGCCTTTAAATAGTTTACAGATACCTCTTCGCCTGAGGGCCAATTACTATCATTTAAATATGCGACAAGTTTATCGTATTTTTCATGTTTTACATATTTCTTGATAACCTTTACAGTCGAAGCTGAAGTGGCATCAGTCTCTTCCGAACCTAAAGCAGATGTAAAAACTGACAAGCCGATAAGAAAAGCGCCAGCAATTAGAAGCATCGGGAATATCTCACCTATTTCCTCCCCCTTTAAAATTTTAAAGGCAGTTGAAGAAACTACTAATAGCCCCATAATCCCTAATAGCAACTTAGAATATGTAGTTAGGAAGCCTCCAAATGCATCGCCAAAATCCGAAACCACTAACTTATCTTCACCTTCAGATGAATTGAAGAATGACAAGGGCACATCAATATCAAAGTCCAGAACTGAAGGTGAGAGGTGTAATGACAGCAACCACAAGCAAAGACCAAAAATCATTATCAGCAGGCCCGCACCAAATATCGCGAAACCTGAATTTCTAATCTTTATAGACCGGTGAAAAAGAAATGACAGTTCACGGGAAAAATCGTCACTACTCTTAAGGTTACGCACCATGATCTACCCCTTTTTGTGTCAGTCGGGTGCGCAAATTCTCACGCATGGCAAGAACCTGTTTTTCTGTTTCCCTGAGCTTAATAGCCCCTTCTCTCTGGATTTTAACAACATCGCCAACCGTCTGGATAAGCGTATCCTGCACCTCTTTAAGGGTGCTTATATCAATAACCAGCCGTTGGTTTGCTTTCATAGTTTCTACTGCATTGCGATGCAGTAATTTTGCATTACTACGGAGTAACTCATTGTTGGCATTATCGATATCATTGGCAAGATTTACAGCGTTACGCTGTCCATTTAGAGAAATGGCTAACAGAAACTGACGCTTGAAATTAGGGACAGTAACCTCTTTGACGCTATGAAACTTGTCGATAAGACTTTGGTTATTTGCCTGTATAATCCGTACCATTGGCAATACTTGCATAGCAGACTGCTGAGAAACAACTAAATCGCCAATACGTTTTTCTAAATTAGCAATTAGCGTATCCAGATCAGATACTTCCTGGAACTTAGCAGGATTGTTACCAACATTAGCTCTGAGATTTTCTGCTTTTAATTGTAATTCTCCCAGCCTTAATTTACCGGCAGCAATATGTACACCTGTTAAGTGGTGTTCTTTAACGACTTCATCAAACATTTGCTGGAGCGAAATATTATTAGAACCGAGGCTATTCTGTGTAACTGAAACCTCTGAAACCAGAGCATCGATTTGTTCACGAGTTGATTCAAACTGTGCGGCGAAATTCTTCCCACGGGTGCGGATTTTATCCAACAAAGGGCCAATAACTGGCAGATTTGAACGACTTTCAGTTAAGTTCGAGATGTTTACATTTCTTGCAAGGTTGATAATTTCAGTTAATTTGCTCCCGGCTTCGTCTAAATCTTTATTGCGAATTTGCTCAAGCAGGCTATCCGCATAATTAGCAGTGTTTTCCCCCATTGCCCGGCCAAAACGATAAACTGTTCCTGGATCATCGGCATTAATGCATTCCGCGACGGCTTTAATCTCTTGTTCATCTTGCTCATTCAGCCCGAACTTTTCCAGTTCAGCGGAAGTCAAAGTAAAAGCAACAACCTCAGTTTTGGTGGTCAAATTATTAATCATTTTTGGAATCCCTCTAAATTTTGTCGCAGGCTTTTTAGAAGAGCCTCGTGGGCCTGATTAGCTTTTCTAACAATCGTAGGGTCAGTGTTATTTACTGATAACAGCGAAAGTGTGTGTTGCCGCCATACTGGAACCAGGACTTTTATAGTTTCGTTAAAGCGGTCAGCAATATCTATACAAGTCCCGCGAGTGATTTCCATCTGCATGGCGGCCATTTCATGAGACGCAAGCAGTGTTGCCAGGTTAGCTAAACGTCTGGCAAATCTTTCCCTCGGTTTATCGAAGACAAGGCTTAGATCGTCACTATTTTTTTCTTCGGTAGAATCCCTAAGGAACTCATGGCCTGCCTGGATAAAAATTTTAGGGCGTTTGATTTCTGACACATATGTTTCAAGCAGCTCTTCTAAAGCCAGTAGCGTCTCATTCACATGTGTCAGATATCCGTTCCCCTCATTAATAAGATTTTCCACCTTCTCACGTGCGTGTTGGTAACGAACGCGCTTTTCAAGGTGTTTGCCCGTAAAGCGGGAAAACCAGGATGGATTGCTACTGATAGAACGTGGATCTGCCTCCGCTAAGGCACTTACGATACGGTTCAAGGCTCCTGATAAAGCGGTAACTGCGTCTTTCTCCAGAAGATTTGAATACTTATCCATAGCCTTCGAAGATAAAGCCGAGTCGCCGTAATGGCTTATTGCCCCAGCATTAAGCAGAAGACCGGGTATAAATTCTTCTTTGAGTTCTGCTATCGATATGTTGCTGCTGTCAGTTGAAACGTTCATTTTTGCCTCAAAATGGTTATCCATGACAGCCTATCATTTACCGTTCTGCTGATTTTTCGGTTAAAGCGCCAAAACCTGGGTTTATCCGTTTTCGAGGCAAAAAAATAGAATCTGATCCTCACGTAACCCTTTGCCATTCTGATTAAAGGAGAAGTCCCCTACTGTCTGTGCACTGAATTCAGCACTGGATGAAGTTAGGACATGAAGTGCACATAGATCCCCTGCTTGACCTACCAATCACCGCCTTCAATGTTTAGATCTGGTGACCTTACAGCGACCATTTCTCTAACCGGATGGTCATTGTTGTCGTGGCTGCTCCCCAACAGCAGGCTTACCGTTCCGCTGGCAGAGTAATACATCGCGTCAGGAAAGTGCTCCCTGACCTCCTAAAGCAATTTGTTCATGCTGTTAGTTAAACGATAAAAGCGTCGGGCTGCGTTCGGCATAGCTTCTTCCAGGAGGTCAGAAGCATCAATCTCACGGCCGTTTATAACGCGGAGAATATCTTGCTCATCCATAGGTTACTCCCAGGCAATAAATCAAAGTGGCCAGGCAAAAGGAGACTCGCCTGGCATCAAAAAGAATAAAAGGTCGTTACGAACTGATAATGATGGCCTGGTCAGTTTGAGGAAGTCGGTTTCCTCTGATGAATGCTGGATGGCTTAAACGAGCAGATGACATGGTCATCGCCAGAAATGTCTCTTCACGCGAACGCAGCAATTCCCCCCATGAATAGGTTTCCCATACGTCGTGGGAAAGATCGGATTCCTTTATGTACCTTGACTGCATTGTTGGTTCAAAATCGACGGGAGCTAGACTGTCATAGGATGGATGTACACGGTACCCCAATTCTTCCTCCCTCTGATGGTATGCATGTGCCAAAAGGACATCATGGGAGACCAAGTCATAGTCTTTGTCCTGAACGAGCGTTTTTACGGTATGACTAATTTTTCCAAAGCCTTCAATTTCCCAGATTGTTATCATTGTGAACTCAGTTAAAGTCCGTGGGCTTTTTACCAGAAAGCCATTTAATGCACGTCGCCCCTTCAACATGACAACGTGGTAGGACTTGTTGGGATAAGGTTTCATTGCCACCAGCGAATCAGCTTTAAGCTCAAGTGACAATTCAGGTACAGAAACTGACACGAGAGTACACTTGTTTTTCATATGGTGAAGAATACGGGGCACAAGATGCAGATACATCATTTTCTCCTTTGAAGGATATACCAGGCAGCTCCTCAGCAGCATCAAAATATTTAAATCACTCTTTAATTAGTAAACCACTGCTGATTAACTTCTTTTATGTTTCACAGAAATTATTCGTTTTGTTTCTGTTCGTTATACTGCTCAAACCAGAAGACGACCGGTTTTTCTACAATATGAAGCAACCCAAAACGTTCTGCGGTACGGAAATTCACGCTATATGCGCGAGCCCGTTCAACCTGTTTGGTAATTTCTTTTCTCATTCCTTCAACACTAAAAGCTCCTTTAAAAAGGTTGCAGGGGGCGCATGATGGAAATAAGTTTTCTATAGCATGCAGTTCAGGGTGCATAACCTTACCCGTACTTCGGGCAACATGAGTTACGCCGCTGCCGACAGGGGCTCTCACCAGTTCAAAGTCGCGTCGAACAGGCTCAACATGATCGGCATGCCACCCTTTTTCAGGAAGCTTGCAACCACAATAGGCACAACGCCCCCCAAATTTCATTCGCAGCTCAGCTCGCTGTATTTTAGAGATCTTATTTTTAGGTTTTGAGAACCTACCATCAGGTGATTCAGCTTTGGATAACTTTGCTGAGGGCTCAGGTAATTCAACTAAATTCCCGTTGATATTTATCACCTTGACCATATCATTTTCCGCCTTTACTAAGCTCACGGGCACAGGAACTGGCTTAAGTAACCGCTAAAGATAACAGCCACTGACTGCATCTACCCAGACCTTCTGTTTATACTCAATAGGCCACCCCTCTTTATCTGCCCGGATGACGCAATCATTTACCGTGGTGCGTGACCGGATACGAACATCAAGCGGAAGCGAATCGTTATTCACACGAGCCTGTGCCTCATTTAAAATGCGTAAAAACATCTCTTTGGTCATTCAGATACCCCCTCAACTTTGCGAATTTTGATCAGATGAGGGCGACTCAGTTTACAAAGTTGTTCTGTCGCTTCATCAATCGAATTGAACCGATGAGCCTCTTCGATATTTAAAGTCCAGTATTTCGCTTTCCCTTCTCCCAGATCGGACTCAAAATAATTTCGCTTTACATCCATTTTTTTAGGCCTGCCATTTATCTTGACGACATTATGTCTGTCATCAAAAAGAAATTCGTCCCCCTCAAAAGTGATTAATACAAATGGCCCCTCAGGCTTGGAAGTCCGGGAACTTTCCATTTTCAAAGTCATACTTCAGCCTCTCGATAGAACTCATGAAACGTCAAATTAAAATGGACTCACACCACACTGATTCAGTATTCCTCCTGAACCCCATTAGGCTCTGTTGTGATTTCATATTTAATTCCGCCAAGTGCTCCCACAGCGTCCGCGACCGACTCACACAGCAGCGAGAGATCGTTGAGGGTCATTGGGTGTTCAATGTCCAGCGTGAAGAGTTTCCCGGCTTGCTTGGCGGCTGTCTTGTCAGCATGTTCGGCATTAAAAAGGTATACGGTGTGTTTTTCCTGAGCGGGTGTATTTTGATTTTGCATTGATGATCCTTTTGTTTAGTTCCCCGATTCCGGGGGTGAGTGAATTAATTTAAATTTATATTCGTCTGGTTTAATTAGAACGTTTCCACGCTATGCGTAAACAGGTAATGCAAGGGCTGTATCAACAGGATTAAAGTTACTTTTCTGGATGCAGCAACGCTTGGACATGATGTCCACATTACATCACGATCAAAGCTAAGTTTTTTTTGTATAACCCCTCCATTTTCGTGTGTTTCGCGTTTCAGACGCTTATACGACCTGCTTGACCATCCTCATCAGAAGGCGGTTTAACAGTCCTTTCGCTGTCGGGCGATTGCTATCGACATAGTAAAAACCTGTTTTGGTCGTACCGTGAGCACTGCTCAGCACCCTCAGTTCCCAGATAACGTCACGGATAACGCCGCCATTTTCTGGCTTAAGGCATTCAGATAAATGGCGCATGAAACGAGCTCTTACGGCACGGTAATAGCGGAACTCCTCTGGCTGGTTAGTATTTTCTTTCACCCGGAGTCGCTGGTTACACAGAGTTAGAACTGCATCCATCATTCCCGCCTTCAGCTTCGCCTGGATCGCACCTTGTTGCTGTTCCCTCTCACCTTCGAGTAACGTTAAAATTCTTTCTCCGAGTGCCGTCTTGTTGTGTACGTGCAACTGAACACAGGCAGCTACGCATGCCCAGAATCTGAACTTTTTTATCTGTCCACGCAATTTCCGGGCTACAACCTGACGGTATGCAGAATCACTGAGTATTTTAAAACGCCGACTGGCAACCAGCTCTGGAAGCGACACTCTGTCGCCTATCCCCAGGCGGGAAAAGGTTTGTCCCCGTTGTGCGAGACGATGATAGACAGCGCCCTTGCCTTTTGAAATTCGGACCGCGCCATAACGAAGAAGATACTGAGCAGCAGTCGTTGGAGTAAACTCACCGTCAGCGATGCGCTGGCGTAACCCGTCGTATTCATGCCAGATAATCCAGGACGCCGTATCTTCTTCAACAGTCAGCTCATCCTCTTCCTCGAATGCCACGACGACAGAACTGCTCTCTCCGGTCTTTAGGCTACGTGAAGCCCTGGGGTCAGCCTGCCCGTCAAAATAGGTCATCAGCGGCAACGTATCAGTCAGTCCATCATAAGCTGTACCGAACCGGCCTCCGGGCAGTTTCATCCAGAGTGGAGCTGGCATTGGTGTACGGGGCACAGGCTGCATGTCAGGCTCATCCTCAAGAAGGTCCAGATCGGCCTCTTCCCAGACCCTGCGATAGATCTCAATTGCCCGAAACGGGCGAGGGTTGAAACAGTGCAACGACCAGAGGAAATCAACGTGGATCACGTTTGCTTCCTGTACAAGCCGAAATTGTGGCTCAGCCATACGACGGTTATAAGCCGTATCGTCAACCTCGCCGGAAAGTAGCTTTCTGCGATGCTCTGCCGCACGTCTTGCTTCAACATAATCAAGGCTGCAACAGGCATGAAAAAGACGTTCAGTCAGGGACGAAGAAAAGATATTGGGTTGAAGACGCACATATCCGCCTTCGAACACTTTACGACCGATATAATCCCGCAGGCTCCAGTCGTACTGGATCTTAGAAAGAAATCGCTGAAGACGACTCAGGCCAGCCTGATAACCGTATTTCTCCGGGTCAGTTCGAAGGAGCGTTTCCATTGAATGGTCAACCCCTACTGCTGTGCAAAATGAGCACCCTATAATTCTGATCATTTAGAAATTTTTTTGCGTTTAAAATCAATGAATTGAAAGATTTCATTTTTCTAAGTCTGATAAAACAGATGAAAACCCAACTGACTATACTCATAAAACTCAATCTTTGCGCTGCTGTACGATACCAGTAATTACAGGCGCCGAGTTTAACATCATGAAAAGTAGCCCAATAATGAATGACGCAACGCCAGCTGCGGTGCCTAACTTCTGACTGAACACCATTGAAACAAAGTACATATTTGGGATAAAAACGGACATAGCAATCACGAAAAGTAACTTATTCAGATAATTATTTATTCGGGTCTTAACCTCAACTCTATCATAAAAAGCCATCGAAACGTAAGCAGTTATCAGTGAATAAAAAGACCATGTCATATAGTTAACCGATTCATTAAATGCCTCTCGCAAAAGCAAAGCACTTTCTGTCATTCCCTACCTCATTAAATCAATAGAAAATAAATCTGAATAATTTATTTTTAAAAGAAAAGAACACAACATAACTTCAGTAGTTATGATTAATCCCTGAATGATTATTTCTTAGCAAGATATAACATGCTTAATGTATATCAGGCAATAAAAAAACTCCCAAAGACCACCGCTGTGGTCTTCAGGTATAGGATTTAAAGAACGAACTCAGTCCGGAAACGTATCACTATCTTCTGTAACGTCCGCTTTCTCTGGTAACATTCTGTTTTTAATATACTGTGAATTCCTGCAGATGAGAGGAAAAATCTCCGAGTTATTCATTATACAACTCGTTGCCGTACGGGCGTCCTCCGGAGACCATGATGAAAATGAAAACGTCTGACGGTCAAGCCATTGAGACAATAATACATTATCAACAGAAGCGCTAAACAGCGCCGCAATAGCCCTGCGTTCAACGGCCTTCTCAGGTTCAATAAACGACAACTCATTATGAAAACGGGTAATAATCGCAATACGGCTGTCAATACGAATATGTCTTTCAAGTAAGACATCGTGCAACTCATCAAGTACAGTCTCTCTCTGGGTATCGTCGAGGCAAGACCACAGAAAATGAATGTTCTCGGCATTTGTGACAACGTCTGGCTCTGCATCACGGAACCATGATGCAAAGATACCCACACTACCTTCCATCCGGATATGCTGCCCCTGAAGTTGCATTTGTTCAAGGATAAAGCGCATGTTCACAGGAAGAACCGTAAAACACTCAATAAGCCTTTCAGAAGAACTAAATACTCCACATGCCAGGGCGTTCAGCTTTTTCTTCAAAATATCAAACTGCTCACCTGACTGATATACGTCATGGAGAAATACTGGACCCATAGCATTCACATCAGACTCAATTATTTTCTCTGACAGTGCTTTTTGACGCTCTCGCACAAATATTAAAAGAGAGGTTGCATTTGTAGCTTCTTTGATGACGTCATACTGACCTTTAACAAAGCTCAGGACAGGTATATTCACCAGAAGACCTAAATCAACAATCCTGCCAACAGCATTTTTGATGTACGGCAGAACATTTTTATCCTTAAGTGCTATAAAGATACTCTCGGCAGTACGTAGATAACGAAGATATGCAGCCAAAGCCAGGTCAAACCGTTCCTCACCAATATGTTCACTGTACGACTCGATACCGGCATAGTTACCATGGAGCACCATGTGAGCAACAGCCTGTGCAGCAAATTCCGCAGGGAAGAGATTCCTCGTCGCCGTATTATTAAGATAATATTGATTTAAAACATTATTATTCCAGTCCGGGCTCAGAACAATTTTTCTGAAATGGATAACGTCCTCAACAACCTGACGATTTTTAAGCGTCATTATTGCAGAGCTAACCTGAGCCCCACCTGTACCATCATTCTTTCCAATTACGTTCTGTACCGCCTTCGATGCAATATTGATATGCCGGATAATTCCCGGATTAAAAAGGTCTATCTGAGGTTGCTCAGCTCCATAGCGTAACATCTCCTCCCGACCGTGATTTCCGATATCTAGTGTGCCAATTTTCAGGTTTGACAAGGTCTCTTCATTATTGACAAGGTATTCCACATAAAATACGCCATCTACAAAATTCTCCATTTTATTCAGTAGTGATTCACCGGCCAGAACAGAGTATGAATCAGCTTCCTGCAGCAACGTCTGCGTGGATTCAGCCTCCAATTTTTCTGAATCCTGAATTTCATCAAGTTTACTCACAATAAACGATATTTGCCTTTCGACGAAAGGCTCTAGGCTTATCCGCCCGTCAGCCATCAGTTTCTGCAGACTCAATACGAAACCTTCATCATTCTTTTCTCTGAGTGAAACAGCATAACTCTGATTCAGCATTTGCACTGCGACTTTGAGTTGCGGTTCGGCGAGAGCCTGACACTTCTCATCCATCCGGCTATAAGAAACCAGCCAGTCTCGCATCTGAATATGTGGTGCCACTCGCTGCCATGCTTCAGCGAAACCCCACAAGGCCGTCAGTTCTTCAAGCCGTGGGATATTTATAGCACCAATCGCGTCTTTAAGAGGCGTATCAAGCAACTCGCTCCTGGCAAGCTCCACCGTGGACTGATAGTGGATGCTCATCAGAAATTCGCTCCATCTTTCTGTATCGTTATTAAAAATTCGGGATATTTGTTGATAAGTTAGCGAGAGCATCTCGTCAAAATCATCCGGAGCAATACCGGGTTCGGTCTGACTAGCTTTGGGATCGCGAAGTAATACTTTAATATCTCGCTCCCCGTATCTGACCACCAGTAAGTAGAGAGCAATAAGAATATGGCGATGATCTTCTGTTGCAGGAACGGTAAGGTTCAGAATATGAATATCATTAACAAACTTCTTCATTAATCGCGGTGTGATACGAGGATACTCAGAGGGTTTCCAGCGCTCAAGCAACACCGTTGCTTCCCGGCACGCTATCCCTGCATCCTCATTTACTGTTTCTTTCCAGTACTGCCTTAACGCTTCCTGCCATCCTGCCGAAATAAGAGGAGGAACCTGAAAACTTACAGGAATCCGCTTTGCAATAAACTCACGCCCGCTGAAACCCGCCACAGAAAGTGAGGCTGAAACCTGTCTTGCCGAATAGGGCACCACTATCCTGAAGTGTTCATGAGTGGCTCCGGCAATAAGCTCCATATCACTCCAGAGCTCTTTCACTTTGTCTGCACTGATTCGGTCCAGATTATCAATGATAAGGATGAAGCGATCTCCATGGGAAATGACCTCTTTGGAGGTAAATCCCTGCAGAGCTTCAGCCAGCTCAATAGCTCCGACCTCCTTATTAACTAGCCAAGTCTCTTCAATCCTGTCAGTACTGTTGCGTTTGAACAAATCACCAATACTCGAATACCCTTTCTTTCTGTACCATTCCATGTTCTGCAGGCATGCCAGTCCTGCGACCATAATGGCAGGAGAAAGAAACGCGGCCACCTCAACATAAAAAAGCCACCCTAATAATGACTCCTTGTTAGTAAAATATTGATTAAGGTCTGTTAGCACATAACGAAGCATCTGCACGGAAAGCAATGACAGTAAAATAAAAACGACGGTCAACCAGCTTAGCCTGCTGCTGACCCTCTTGTCGTATTCAACGATGTTACCCAGAGCCAGATTTTTATACTTATCCAACACATCCCGGGAGCCCGGACATTGTAGGCTGACCCCGTGGTGGATGACATCGATAAGCGCTTTTTTAGTTGAGCCATGATGGTAACGTTCTGCATCAAAGTTAATGAACGTAAAATCATCTTTAAGCTTTTTCTGCAGGAACTTCAATATTGTTGACTTACCTGAACCCAGCTCACCTTCCAGACCAATAATATTGACATCAGGTGTCCTGATGATCTGAGCCACATTCTCTGCAACTTTTTCATGACTGCTGCCTCTAAACATATCCTGGTCAGCGGGTGATTCCGTCTGCAATCGTAGAGTCATTCAGCAATTTCCTTCGTTATAACGTAAGATTCTTTCACTATTAGACACAGTACAGAGCCCACAGCAACCAAATGACTGCAGCCGGGGCAGTTTAGTTTTAAGCATGCATAAGCCGATTTCGATGGAATCCCTTTCACACAATAATATTGAATTGAAGCAATGAAAACATTAATGTGTTTGTTGTGACTAGCTGCAGGGGCCTGGAAGAAATTCCAAAGCCTGACAAACCGGAACAGGGCTTGCTCTGCTCCGGTTTTATCCAGTTCATCTTGAAGCCCTTGTTTTTGTTACATATCCCTGCTCACTCTTTCAGCCATTGTTAAGCTTCTTGTGTGTAATCTGCGAATAATACGGATGCAAAATTGATGCAATGGATTATACATACCTACAGCGCACGTTACGCTGAGCTGAATCGAATTTCAGAGAACGTTCTTCGCTATTACCCTGCCCAGCCAGTTGAACACATTTTATCATCCGGCCCCGAGAGTGACATGTTCTCTGCCTGGTACAGCCTTCATCAGAGTCAAACTAGACGTTATTTACAGGCAAAAGAAGACAGCTACAGAGTTTAAGTCTGACATTATTCGTGGCTGTGTCTGCCTTCGGAGTTTTCAGCTTATCCCGATAACAGCGGTTTTGAAAAATTGACGTTTTTTACACCGGTACATTGCCCGAACGCAATCTCCCCCGTAGCGAAATACCGCCCCGCAGAAAATCGTCCATGCTCGGCATGCCCCTGGAACATCAGCATCTTTTCAATAAAGGTTTTACAGCCTATAGTCTGTATAACACAAAATACACCTTACCTGCTGTATTACAGGGCGGTACTCCCTACTCAGTCTGCGAGGCAGGTCACTTATGAATAATCAGTTCCCGATAAAAACGCTGAACCAGCTCAGACCTGTGCTAATCGGGTTTCGCAAAATCAAGGGCTTCACGCAAAAAGATGTGTCTGAGAGGCTTGCCGTAACGCAGCAAACCTATGCCCGCCTGGAAGCAAACCCTGCTAGCGCCAGTATTGATCGTCTGTACAAGGTATTCAGTATTCTGGGCGTAGAAATAACGCTGTCATCTATTTCCCCTTCACCCTTCATTTCCCACACAGAGATGAGGGGGGCATTTGACAGCACTCCCGCCAGACGGGAGAAATGGTGACTATTAGAAGTTTGCTAGTTTTGTCGAATGACGCCAACTACATGTCCGCATCCATCGAGTAGTGGCTTCAAGCCACGATTGTCACTGCCTCCGCTGCCTTTTTCCAGTAACTCTCTCCTTTTAATTCTAATATTTAGGGGTGTCAACGCAAAGCAGAAACGGCACCTTCTTTGCGAGACAGAAATGACCTGTGATTGCCTGGCCGATTTATGGCAGCTAAGTGCGAGAAGCGGATATAGCGAATTCGCCATTGTACGGGATTAGCAGGTTTACTGAAGCAACCTGCGATGGCGTTATGGCAATAGTCAGTCCCCTGTCCAGTCGGCATAGGTGGCCACCTCGTCACCGCCGGGGATAAACTGATTGAAGCCTCCGCGCAAAATCACTTATTCTTTTCCGTTAATAAAATGCAGGAGCAAAGTCATGACTGGCGAAATTCGTGGGCGAGGCAGGCCACGAAAAACAGAGAGTACCTATACAGATACCCGTAATGACCTGATCCGAAGCGGGCTTGAACTGCTCACGCAGAATGGTTTTCTTTCAACGGGAGTCGATGCCATTGTCAAAAATGCCAGTGTTCCTAAAGGCTCATTTTATTACTATTTCAAGAGCAAAGAAGAGTATGCCCAGACTGTTCTGAGCGCCTATGACAGTTTCTTTGTGCATAAACTCCAAAAACATCTGTATGAATCATCCTTCACACCAATGATGCGTCTGGAAAATTTCATCGACGATGCCTGCGACGGCATTAAAAAGTACAATTTCACCCGGGGCTGTCTGGTTGGCAATATGATGCAGGAGAGTCCGGGTCTTCCACTGTCCTTTATCAAACAGCTCCACGAAATACTTGAGCGCTGGCAGGCGCTTGTGGCGTGCTGTCTGTCCGACGCGTTATCTTCGGGCGAAATCCGTTCCGATATGAATAATACGCAACTGGCGGCCATTTTCTGGAGCAGTTGGGAGGGTGCCGTAATGCGTGCCAAACTTTATTGCTCAACCCAGCCTGTGTACGACTTCTGGAGCTATTTCAAAAAGTCAGTACGCTATCAGCCCTCTAAGGACACGGCTGTTGAAAAGTAAAAAAGGGGCCGCAGCCCCTGATAATAATTATCAAACCCAGGCTGAGCCTGGCTTCCACTTCATTAGCTACACTGAATTACTGCCCGGCCACGAATTCCGCCACTCAGAAGTTTTTCGGCCACATTGATGGCATCACTCAGCGGATAAACGGTGGTCAGGCTATCCAGTCTGGACTCCGGTAAATACTGTACCGCCTGCTGCCAGATCGCCGCTCTTTTTTCCTTCGCGAACATGACACTGTCAATCCCTTTCAGCGTGACGCCACGCAGGATAAACGGAGCCACATTCCCCATTAGTTCCATCCCCTGTGCCATGCCGCAGGCTGCAACAATACTGCCATAACGCACCCCGGCGCATACATTGCAGAGCGTATGGCTACCGACTGTATCAATGGCGGCAGCCCAGCGTTCTTTCTGTAACGGTTTTCCGGGACAGGAGAGCTCGGAACGGTTAATAATCTCGTCCACACCGACCGTTTTATAGAGCCAGGCAGCCTCTTCCGGGCGTCCAGTAGACGCCGTAACGCGGTACCCCATTGATGCAAGGATCATGGCCGCAATGCTCCCGACGCCGCCGCTGGCACCGGTAACAAGTACCGGACCATCTTCAGGCTTAATACCATGATTCAGAAGTGCGTCTACGCACAGCATCGCGGTAAACCCAGCTGTTCCGATTGCCATTACGTGTTTGCCGTTAGCGCCAGCCGGGAGCGGCGTCAGCCAGTCTCCATTTACCCGTGCTTTTTCGGATAGTCCGCCCCAGTGTTTTTCCCCAACACCCCAGCCGGTCAGGAGAACCTTATCTCCGGCCTGATATTCGGGATGTGAACTGGCGGACACTGTACCGGTAAAATCAATGCCGGGCACCATGGGAAAGCGTCGGACGATTGGGCCCCGGCCCGTAATGGCCAGTGCGTCTTTGTAGTTGATGGATGAATAGTCAACATTGACCTCCACATCCCCCTGCGGTAGTTCACTTTCAGCGATTTCAGCAAGTTGCGCACTATAGCGTCCATCTGTTTTGTTGATTAATAAAGATTTAAACACGTTCACCTCGTTTGTCCGGGCGTTTACCGTTCAGTCATTAAGTCGTCAATAAATAATATTGACCGATCGTCTAATAATCAACACTACGATCCCAGTGCTTTGCCAGCATTCAAGAAACATTATTCATTTCATGCACTTAAAGCTGTCTTTTTTGACCGACATCAAACTGTATTCTGGTTTATCTGGTGCAGAGGGAAAATCAGCATCCCTGAAGATACATAGCTAATGCTTCAGAACACGGCTGATGATGCGATAAAACAACCAGGCTTTAATGAGTTAGTCTGAGCGGACCTTCGGCTCAGTAAATAGGTCCGCTCCGTGCCAAGAGCAGACGCTGGTAATTCGGGTAAT